>JAYWHJ010000313.1:0-45092 GCA_043777795.1 Polaromonas sp.
GCCACGCAAACGGTTGAGCACCAAAGTTTGCTGCGTCTCGGCCAGGCCCAGCTCCCACGGCGTGCCTGCGTGCTTGAGGCTGGACAGAGGCGATGCGCCTGTGCCGCCGTCATGGCCTGCGATCACCACATGGTCGGCCTTGCACTTGGCAACGCCTGCGGCCACGGTGCCCACGCCCACTTCGCTCACCAGTTTGACCGAAATGTCGGCTGCGCTGTTGGCGTTTTTCAAGTCGTGGATGAGTTGTGCTAGGTCTTCAATCGAGTAAATGTCGTGGTGCGGTGGCGGGCTGATCAGGCCGACACCGGGCACGCTGTAGCGCAGCGCGCCGATGTATTCGCTGACCTTGCTGCCGGGCAACTGGCCGCCTTCGCCGGGCTTGGCACCTTGGGCCATCTTGATCTGGATCTGGTCGGCAGAGCTCAAATATTCCGCCGTTACACCGAAGCGGCCCGAAGCGACTTGTTTGATCTTGCTGCGCAGCGAGTCGCCCGCCTTCAAAGGAATATCGGTGACGATGCGCTCGCCGCCCAGGCTGGTGCCTACGCTGTCGCCGTCTTTGATAACGGGAATAAAGCGTTTGCCTTTGCCTTGGTACACGTCGGCTGAAATACCGAGCTTGGCGTTCTCGGCGCGGGCGGCGGCCACTTCGGCCCGGTAGCGCAGCGGGTCTTCACCGCCTTCGCCCGTGTTGCTCTTGCCGCCAATGCGGTTCATCGCGACAGCCAACGTGGTGTGCGCCTCGGTACTGATGGAGCCGAGCGACATGGCACCTGATGCAAAGCGTTTGACGATTTCTTTGGCCGGCTCTACTTCGTCGATGCTGATAGCTTTGGCGGGGTCAAATTTGAACTCAAACAAACCGCGCAGCGTGAGGTGGCGCTTGCTTTGGTCGTTGATGATCTGCGCGTACTCTTTGTACGTGGCCGCGTTGTTGGCGCGGGTGGCGTGCTGTAGCTTGGCAATTGCATCGGGGGTCCACATATGGTCTTCGCCGCGCACGCGCCAGGCGTATTCACCGCCCACTTCCAGCATGGATTCCAAAATAGGATCGGTGCCATAGGCGGCTGCGTGGGTGCGGATGGCTTCTTCGGCTATCTCGAACACGCCTACGCCGCCCACTTGCGTAGCAGTGCCGTAGAAGTATTTTTCGACGAAAGGTTTGTCCAGACCGACGGCTTCAAAAATCTGCGAGCCGCAATAGCTCATATAGGTGCTGATGCCCATCTTGGACATGACCTTGTTCAGGCCCTTGCCAACAGCTTTAACAAAGTTGTAGACTGCCTTATCGGCATCCACGTCTTTGGTGTGCTTGGTGAGTTCAATCACCGTTTCCAGCGCCAAGTAGGGGTGTACGGCTTCTGCGCCGTAGCCCGCCAGCAGGGCGAAGTGATGGGTCTCGCGGGCCGAGCCGGTTTCCATAATGAGGCCAGCATTGCAGCGCTGGCCAGCCTTGACCAAATGCTGGTGGATGGCGGACAGAGCTAGCAGCGCTGGCACTGGCACGCGGGCCTGGCTCATCGCGCGGTCTGACACGATGAGGATGTTGTGGCCGCTCTTGATCGCATCCACCGCCTCGGCGCATAGCGACGCAATTTTGGCCTCTACGCCTTCGCGGCCCCAAGCGGCGGGATAGGTGATGTCCAGCGTGTAGCTTTTGAACTTGCCGCGTGAGTGCGCCGCAATGTCGCGCAGCTTGCCCATGTCGGCAAAGTCCAGCACGGGCTGGCTGACTTCCAGGCGCAAGGGTGGGTTAACAGCATTGATGTCCAGCAGGTTCGGCTTGGGGCCGATGAAGGACACCAGGGACATGACGATCTGCTCGCGGATCGAGTCAATCGGCGGGTTGGTCACTTGGGCGAACAACTGCTTGAAGTAGTTGTACAGCGGCTTGTTTTTGTCCGACAACACGGCCAGCGGGCTGTCGTTGCCCATGGAGCCGACGGCTTCTTCGGCATTGGTAGCCATGGGAGCCATCAAAAACTTCAAGTCTTCCTGCGTGTAGCCGAAGGCTTGCTGACGGTCTAACAGTGTTTCTACCGATGGCGTGATATCCACTTTCGCAGCCGCTGGCACGTCGTCCAGCTTGATGCGCACTTCGTCAATCCACTGGCGATACGGCTTGCTGTTGGCGAGCTGGCTTTTCAGCTCTTCGTCGTCGATCAAACGGCCTTGCTCTAGGTCGATCAAAAACATTTTGCCCGGCTGCAAGCGCCATTTCTTGACGATTTTGCTTTCCGGGATGTGGTGCAGCACGCCGGCCTCGGACGCACAGACCACCAGGTCGTCATCCGTCAAGATGTAGCGTGCGGGGCGCAGGCCGTTGCGGTCGAGCGTGGCACCAATCTGGCGGCCATCCGTAAACGCAATGGCGGCTGGGCCATCCCACGGCTCGATCATCGAGGCGTGGTATTCATAGAAGGCGCGGCGGCGCTCGTCCATCAGGGTGTGCTGCTCCCAAGGCTCAGGCATCAGCATCATCATGGCGTGGGCGATGGGGTAACCGGCGGCGGTCAACAGCTCCAGCGCATTGTCAAAGGTAGCAGTGTCAGACTGGCCTTCAAAGCTGATGGGGTAGAGCTTTTTCAAGTCGTCGCCCAGCACGGGCGACTTCATCACGCCTTCACGGGCGCGCATCCAGTTGAAGTTGCCGCGCACCGTGTTGATCTCGCCGTTGTGGGCGACGTAACGGTAGGGGTGGGCCAGCGGCCACTCGGGAAAGGTGTTGGTAGAAAAGCGCTGGTGCACCAAGGCCAGGGCCGAGACGCATTTGGCGTTTTGCAGGTCTAAATAATATTCGCCCACTTGCGTAGCCAGCAGCAAACCTTTGTACACCACGGTGCGGCAGCTCATGCTGGGCACATAGTATTCTTTGCTGTGCTTGAGGCCCAGGTTTTGAATCGCAGCACTGGCGGTTTTGCGGATCACGTACAGCTTGCGCTCCAGCGCGTCGGGCACAGTAATGTCGCTGCCACGGCCAATGAAAATTTGGCGAATAATCGGCTCTTTTTCGCGCACGAACGGCGACATGGGCATGTCGCGGTTGACCGGTACATCGCGCCAGCCAATCACCACTTGGCCTTCGGCCTTGACAGCGCGCTCCAGCTCCTGCTCACAGGCTAGGCGCGATGCGTGCTCTTTCGGCAAAAAAATCATGCCCACGCCGTATTCGCCGGGGGCTGGCAATTCAACCCCATGCTTGGCCATATCTTCCCGGTAAAAATCGTCTGGCAGCTGGATCAAAATACCGGCGCCGTCACCACACAGCTCGTCCGCACCTACAGCGCCACGGTGGTCCAGATTCTCCAAGATCTTCAAACCGTTTTGGATGATGGAGTGCGACTTGGCACCCTTCACATGCGCCACAAAACCCACGCCACAAGCATCTTTCTCGCTTGCAGGCTGGTACATACCGTGTGCAGCAGCCGCTGCGATCTCTTTATCTATGGCACCCATGTGCTGCTCCAGTCATTTCCAAAAGGGGGAAGTGGATTTTAATGCAGTGCAGCAAATTACTCAAACTTTTTAATTGGGGTCGGATCAAATTTAATTTTCCTATTTTTGACTTAGTCTTTTAAATGGGGACAGATCAAACGCTTCGCCGATACTGGCGATCGGTAATTGGCTTCAAAGCGGGTGTTCTGCGATCGAAGCAGGCTTTTCAATGGCTTCCGAAGCACATCAAAGCTTAAAAAACGGAAGACTACGTGCTGCATATTGAGTAGCGCCTACCGCCATAATCTATTGGCCTGCAGCCTTTTTAGTATCTAAATAATGACCCCAAAATCTGGAAGTTTGCGGTTTTCAGTCGATTTTCGAGCTTCCAGAAGCTGCCCAAACCTCCAAAACGCCTATTTTTACGTTTTTTTAAGTACTAAAAAAGGCTTTAGACCAATAGAATATGGCGGGAGAAGCTACTGAATTTATAGTAGCGCCAAGCCGCGACGAGGATGCGCCGAAATTACCCTAGGTCTTGAGGCACCGGGTCCGGGGCCGTTGATTTAAACGGTCGGCCTTTCACGCCGGGTCGTACCTGTCTTTGGGTCGACTTTTCCAGGTCTGCCAAGAAACCCTCGTCGCCCAGCGCCCAACTGCGAAGTGTGGTGTTGGTAAGTGCCCGCTCATCCGCTCCGCTCAGCCCGGTGCGAACCAAGTCAGCATAAGCCGCCTCGCGGGAAAAGGGCGTGTTGCCCAAACTCCAAAAGTACGGGTGCGGCGACACCAAGGGATCGGTACGCAAACCGGCATAGTGGCCATAGCTGCTCCAAGAATAGTCTTGCGGCTGCGCCACCATGTTTGCGCGCACGGGATTCAGGTCGATATAGGCCATACAGGCCAATAGATAGCGCTCCGTCTGGATCAAGGTGCTTTTGTAGCGCCCCTCAAACAGGGTGCCAGTGCGCTGGTGGGTTTTGTTAAACAGGCGCACATAGCTGCGGCCTATTTGCTGCATCATCAGCGGAAGTCCTACGTCGTCTTGCGGGGTGGCTAAGAGGTGCAAGTGGTTGGTCATCAGCACGTAGCTGTGGATGGCCACTTTGTGCAGGCGCGCCGCCTCTAGCAGCAGGGCTAGCAACGCCTGGTAGTCGGCGGTCCCGCCAAAAATCGCCTGCTTGTTGTTACCGCGCTGGATGATGTGATGCGGGTAGTCAGGTAGGGTGAGACGGGGTTGGCGGGCCATCGGGAGATTTTATCGGATGATAATAAATTTGATCTGACCCCAATTAAAAAGGAGCAAAAAAACAGCTGGTTGGCAGGTCGCCAACCAGCTGTTATCGAGGCTCCGAGTGGCTTAGGCCAGCGTAACCGTCACGTCGATGTTCCCGCGTGTCGCGTTGGAGTAAGGGCAAACTTGGTGTGCGGTGGTGACCAGGTCTTGGGCGATGGCCCGGTCCATGCCCGGCAAGCTGACTTTCAGGCGGGCGGCGATGCCGAAGCCTTGAGGGATGGGGCCGATATCGACTTCGGCGTCGATGGCGGCGTCAGCCGGGACGGGCACTTTTTTCATTCCAGCCACATGCTTGAGCGCGCCCATAAAGCAGGCGCTGTAGCCTGCGGCGAACAACTGCTCGGGGTTGGTGGCGGTACCGGCACCGCCCATGGCTTTCGGTGGGCTAAGCTGTACGTTGAGGAGGCCGTCGTCGGTGGTGGAGCGGCCGTCGCGGCCACCTGTGGTGTGGGCGCGGGCGGTGTAGAGCACTTTATCAAGAGCGGTGGTCATGGTGATGTCCTTTCGGTTGGGTGGAAAAACTGGGGCGACTGGGATAAATCTGAATAGATAGGTAAATTTAGGCGGCCAACCTTTGGCGCAGAGACTGCATTTGTTGGGTTAATTGCTTGAGCTCACCCAAGCTACAGCCACTGGCGCTCACCACGCAACCGGGTACCTTGGCGGCACGTGTTTTGAGGCGGCGACCCGTAGCGGTCAAGCTGATGCACACCCGCCGCTCGTCATCGACGCTGCGAATACGTGCAACGAGCCCTGCGGACTCCATCCGTTTGAGCAAGGGCGTGAGCGTGCCAGAGTCGAGATACAAACGCTCACCCAAACTGGAGACGGTAATGCCGTCCGCCTCCCAGAGCACCAGCATAGCCAGGTACTGCGGGTATGTCAGCCCCAGCTCATCAAGCAGCGGTTTGTACAGCTTGGTCATGGCCAGGGAGGTGGAATACAAAGCAAAGCACAACTGGTTGTCGAGCAGCAGTTGGGGGTTGGCATTAGAAGACGGCGCAGACATGGATGAATTATAGCTCACAATTAAATTGTGTACAACTTACTTTATTGATTAGTCTGTCAGACAACTGGACAAAAACTGGGGGTTGCGTGGCAACACATGATTTTGGCGCTGAGAGAAAGTCTCGGCGCAAGACACGCCATGCCGGAAAGAGGGTGTCTGCAATGGCGGTGAAACGCCAACTAGGCTCAAGGCGCAAATCTGTGTGGTCGAACACCTGGCGTACTGGCAGCATCTGGTCCAAAAGTGCGCGGCAAATCTGACTCCATACCAAAGCAGCCAACTACCTGGAAATACGCTACCCAAACCTGCTGCTCTGCCCCACCAGGTGCTTGGCCAGTTCGTCCATCAGGGCTTGGTTGACCTGGTTGGAGGGGTAGCGGGTATTGAGGATTTGAAAACCGCCAACGTTGCAGACGCGAAAGGCCACCTGCCCTATATCGTGCTCGGGGGTGAGCGACAAGCTGCCGAAGCTGGCGGTTTCGTATTCGAAGCGGTAGGCTTGTAACTTGTTGGTATCGGGGTGCCTAATTTCTTTGCGCTCGTGGCGCACCTGGCCGGTGCTGATGCGCTGGACTACGCGCTCCATGTCGGGGGGGAAGTTCACCATCACATGGTTTTGCAGCACCGGCCCAGCTGCGGGCACGATGTTCCAGCCTATGGCTACGTAGTCAAACGCTTCTTTGCTGCGCAGCATTTTCTTGCGGGCGTCGCAGCGAAAGGCACTCAGCTTGAGCGAAGGCCACGGCGTTTTGCCGTCCAGGCTGTAGCTGCCGTGGGCGGGTGGCTGAATGACGTTGAGCTGGGCCGTGAGGTCTTGCAAATACTTCAGCGCGACTTTGCAGGCGATCTCGGTCACCTCGGTGTTGGCGGCTACGCTCTGGTGGTCGCCCAGCTGCTGGTCTTGCAAAGACTGGGCTTGGTTTTTGAGCTCATTGAGGAAACTCATGGCGACTCCGCTGAAAGATTGTGTAGATAGTATGCATTGTATTTTCAAATCGATTTCAAACGCTCGTGCTCGCGCTGCGCAAATCGATCCGTCATGCCAGCAATATAGTCTGCCACCGCGCGCGGCTGGTTGGCCTGCTCTGCGTAGCTGATGGGCATGTGCTGCGGCTGTGCCGTGTAGCTGGCAAACAGGTCCACCACCACCGCTTGCGCTTGCGCCGTGGTGTGCATCACCTGCGGGTGGCGGTATAGATTGCGGTGCAGCCAGTGTTTGATCTCGTTGGTGCGCTCGCGCATCGGCTCAGAAAACTGCACCAAGGGCGGCAAAGCACGGGCTGCGTCTGCGCTGCCCACTTGGTGCTCTGCCAGCGCGGCGCGGGTTGTCTCGATCACGTCATACACTTGGGCGCTGAGCATGCGGCGGATCACGTCAAACAAGAGTCTGCGACCGGTCAACTGCGGGTACTCGTTCAGCACCTGCTCACGGTACTGCGCGAACAAAGCCAAACCGCTGAGCTGCTCGAAGCTAATGAGACCAGAGCGCACGCCGTCGTCCATGTCATGCGCGTTGTACGCGATCTCGTCGGCCACATTGGTCAGCTGCGCCTCCAGGCTGGGCTGGGTACGCTGGATAAAGCGGCTGGCTACGCCGCCCTGCTCTTGCGCTTCAATGCGCTGGGCGTTGATGGCGGAGCAATGTTTCAGAATGCCCTCGCGGGTTTCAAACGTCAGATTCAGGCCGTCAAAGGCCGGGTAACGCTCTTCCAGCGTGTCGACCACGCGCAGGCTTTGCAGGTTGTGCTCAAAACCCCCATGGCCTTGCATACAGGCGTTCAGCGCGTCTTGCCCGGCGTGGCCAAAAGGGGTATGGCCCAGGTCATGCGCCAGCGCGATGGCTTCAACCAAATCTTCGTTCAAGCCCAGCGCACGCGCCATGCTGCGGCCTAGCTGCGCCACCTCCAACGAATGCGTCATGCGGGTGCGAAACAGATCACCTTCGTGGTTCAAGAACACCTGGGTTTTGTAGACCAACCTGCGAAACGCGCTGGAGTGGACAATGCGGTCGCGATCGCGCTGGAAAGCATCGCGCTGCTCGGCGACATGCTGCACTTTGGTCTCAACATGCAGACGCCCACGGCTGCTGTGGGGCTGGCTGGCGTAGGGGGCAAGTGGCATAAGACCCGTTTTTATTAAGAAAATAGAGCTCTAGCCCAATGAAATAATGCGGGAGAAGCTATTACAAGCATAGCGAATAATTTGCGACTCACGATACCGCTCAATGCCTGAAATGACGCACGCCGGTCAGCACCATGGCCACGCCACGCTCGTCGGCAGCGGCGATCACTTCCGGGTCACGCATACTGCCGCCAGGTTGGATCACACTGGTAGCGCCTGCGTCCACCACCACGTCCAGCCCATCGCGGAAGGGGAAAAACGCATCGCTGGCCACTGCCGTGCCTTCCAGCGACAGCTTGGCATGCCCCGCCTTGATGCTAGCGATGCGGGCAGAATCGAGGCGACTCATTTGACCTGCGCCAACGCCCATGGTCATGCCGTCTTTGCAGAACACGATGGCATTGCTCTTGACGTACTTGGCTACCTTCCAGGCAAATAGCAGATCTTGCATCTGCTGCGGTGTGGGTTGCAGCTTGCTCACTACTTTCACATCACTCGGGCTCAGCTCATGGTTATCCGCAGTTTGAATCAACAATCCTGATCCTACGCGCTTGATGTCGTGCGCGTTGCGACCTTGCGCCCACGCGCTGCTACCCTGCCCTGTCGCTGGCAACGCAATTTTGAGAATGCGCACGTTGACCTTGGACTTGAATACTTCCAAAGCCTCGGGCGTGAAGTCGGGTGCCATCAGTACTTCCACAAATTGCTTGGATATTTGCAGCGCGGCGCGCTCGTCCAGCGTGCAATTCAGGGCGATGATGCCGCCAAAGGCAGAGGTGGGATCGGTCTGGAAGGCTTTGCTGTAGGCGTCTAGCGCATCCGCTCCCACGGCCACGCCGCAGGGGTTGGCGTGTTTGACGATCACGCATGCCGCAGCCTGTGCCAAGTTGCCATCGGCCCGCGTATCGAAACTTTTTACGCACTCCCAAGCCGCGTCTGCATCGGCAATATTGTTGTAGCTCAGTTCTTTGCCCTGCAGCTGCACCGCCGTCACCAGCGAGCCCGGCGCAGGGTACAGGTCGCGGTAGAAGGCGGCACTTTGGTGCGGGTTCTCGCCGTAGCGCAGGTCTTGCAGCTTGACGAAGCGGCCATTGGACTGGGCCGGAAACTCGCTGCGCGAACCGTCTTCTTGCACAGACGAGAGATAGTCGCTGATGGCGGCATCGTAGTTGCTGATGCGGTTAAATGCGGCCACTGACAATGCAAACTTGGTTTTCTTCGACACGCTGCCGCTGGCTCTGATTTCAGCCAGCACGCCCGCATACTGCGTTGCATCGGTCAGCACGGCCACATCTTGCCAGTTTTTGGCCGCGCTACGCACCATGGCTGGGCCGCCGATGTCAATGTTTTCTATCGCGTCCTCCAAGGTGCAACCGGCTTTGGCCACTGTGGCTTCAAAAGGGTAAAGGTTGACGATCAGCAGGTCGATGGTCTCAATGGCGTGCTCTTTCAGTGCAGCCATATGCTCGGGCAGATCTCGGCGCGCCAACAGGCCGCCGTGCACGCGGGGGTGCAGGGTTTTGACACGGCCGTCCAGCATTTCTGGAAAACCGGTGAGCTGCGCCACCTCACTGACTTGCAGCCCCGCATCGGCCAGCAGTTTGGCAGTGCCGCCGGTAGAAACCAACTCCACGCCGAGTGCTGCGAGGTCTTTGGCCAGCGCTACGACGCCGGTTTTGTCGGATACAGAAATCAGTGCGCGCATGGCGGCTTCCTCGGCAGGTGGTGTGAAATAACGAAAAGAAATGCAGCCGATACTTGGCTTAAAGCAAGCCGTGATCGAGCAGCTTTTTGCGCAGTGTATTGCGGTTCAGGCCCAGCCACTCGGAGGCCTTGGACTGGTTTTGGTTGGCCTGGCGCATCACCACTTCCAGCATGGGTTTTTCCATGGCACCGACCATCATGTCGTAAATGCCGTGCGGCTCGGTACCTTTTAAATCTTTAAAGTAACCGTCCAGGCTCTGGCGAACGCATTCTTCTATGTGGTTTTTACTCATACAAGGCTCTTGCAGGTTTCTTCTTCTGTTGTGTCTAAAGGTGCCGCAGCACCTGCGCTCCATGCGGGCAAGCGGTCCATGGTACCGGCCAATTCGTCTAAATAACTGGCTACGGCACGCAGTTGCGCGCTTGTATCTTCCAGCAGATTCATGGCTTGGCGAAAGGCCTCGCCGCCGGGCAGCGCGCGAACGTACCAGCCAATATGCTTGCGCGCGGTGCGCACGCCCATCACCTCGCCATACAGGCTGTAATGCTCTTCCAAGTGCGCCAGCAGCAGGCGGCGCAGCTCGGCCACCAAGGGGGGTGCCAAGTGCTCTCCGGTCGCCAGGTAGTGGGTAATCTCTCTGAAAATCCAAGGCCTGCCTTGGGCAGCGCGGCCCACCATCACCGCATCCGCGCCCGTAGCCCGCAGCACTTCACGCGCTTTCTCGGGGCTGGTAATGTCACCATTAGCCACCACAGGAATGCTGAGCGCGGCTTTCACAGCCGCGATAGTGTCGTACTCGGCCACGCCTTTGTAGCCCTGCTCGCGCGTGCGGCCATGGATGGTGAGCATCTGGATACCTGCGGCTTGTGCGGCCAGTGCGATGGATAGCGCGTTTTTATGGTCTTGGCTCCAGCCGGTGCGCATTTTCAGCGTCACTGGCACGTTGTGCTTTGCGCAGGTATTGACCACCGCTTGCACAATCTCTATGGCCAGCGGTTCGTCTTGCATCAATGCGGAGCCCGCCCACTTATTGCACACTTTTTTGGCGGGGCAGCCCATATTGATGTCAATGATTTGCGCGCCCCGGTCAATGTTGTAGGCCGCGGCATCGGCCATCATCTGCGCGTCGGTGCCAGCAATCTGCACGGCAATCGGGCTGGTCTCGCCCTCATGGTTGGCGCGGCGCGAGGTTTTCAGGCTGTTCCACAGGTCTTTGCGCGACGTGACCATCTCACTGACCGCATAACCCGCACCGAGCGATTTACACAGCATGCGAAAAGGCCTGTCAGTCACGCCAGCCATTGGCGCTGCAAACACATTATTTGCCAGCGTGACGGGGCCAATTTGAACGGGGGACAACATGGCGAGCAGGCGAAAATACCGGATTTGAAATTGCTGAAAAAAGAGGCATGAGTATACTCCCGGCTATGCCCGAATGGATAAATAACCTGCTCGAACTCCTCGCCCTGCCACAGTATGGATTGAGCACGGTGTTCATCGTCTCTTTTATCTCAGCCACTTTGTTACCTCTAGGCTCTGAGCCCGTCGTATTTGGTTTGGTCAAACTCAACCCCGAGTTGTTTTGGCCGGCCATCCTGGTGGCCACAACGGGCAACACCTTGGGCGGCGCTGTAGACTGGTGGCTAGGCTATGGTGCCCGCCATGCACTGCATAAGTACCAGGGCCACGCTTTGCACCTCAAGGCCTTGAAATGGCTAGAACGCTTTGGTCCCAAAGCCTGTCTGCTAGCCTGGTTACCCGGTGTGGGCGACCCACTGTGTGCGGTGGCAGGTTGGTTGAAGTTCCCGTTCTGGCCCTGTGTCGCTTACATGGCAGTGGGAAAATTTCTGCGCTATGTAACGATGACTGCGGGTTTGCTATGGGTTTTTCCAGACAGTTGGCAGCACTTGGTTTAGGTTTGTAGCGGCTCAAAAAATGTGCCTGCGGTATTTGACATTCGCACGCCAGTCTTGGCACTATGTGCCGTTACTTGGAATTGGGAAGTCCCATCGTATTGCGCAAAGACGTGCGCAGTTTTTGTAGTCATCACCAGACCCCGCCGCGCCTTGCTACTGTTTTTTCATCCCACTCCCATTCACTCGCTGCAGTCGAGCATTTGCTGAAATCGTTCTCTCGCTCCTGTCAAATCTACAAATACAGTGTTCGCAACGCAGGTTCAAATTTTTCACATAAAGTAGACGAGCAAACGACGATCATGCCCAAAACACTACATACCCTTGACGATCACGTCCAAGACACTATCGAAGCCAGACGGCGTACTCAATCTGGTCGATTTCAACCAGTAGCGACTGGCACAGAACGCGTTGCCGATGTCATATCCAGTTCGTGCGCCTCAGTTGCAGACGCGTTTACCAATATCGGCTTTCGGTGGTCCAAAAGCGGCCTGAGGTTTTCACGCAAGATCGGGCCGTTTACACATATCGTCTCATTTCAGGCTGACAGCGCAAATTCATCGGGATCTAATGTGGTTGTAAGCCTCTACGCTCAGGTGAAATCTGGCGAACTATCGAAATGGCGTGAATCTGCTGGAGTAGCTGACGGCGACAATGTGTGGATCACGCAACTGGGCTATCTCTCCATAGCTCACGAATATTTCAAGTGGCAGCTAGTGGATCCTGATACGCGTCAATCCGAAATCGAATCAATGATCAAGGCCATTCGAGAGCTTGCACTACCCGCATTTGAAGCCTGTAGTTCCAAAAACAGTTTGTCAGCGAACATCTTGGAGCGGCGTGAAATTACAAGCGGTAGAGATTGGTCGGTCGACACAGCGCTGTGGGTCGAAAACAATACGGCTGCCACAACGCTAGTGCTGGCGGATCTAAGCGCGTCACCGCGTAACGCTTCAAATTTTCATGAGTATTATCGACAGGAGATACGAAATCCCTCTTTGATAAAACCACTTAATAGGACGCATCGTTTGGCTTGTACATGTGTAAAGCACAAGTTGCAGATTCCAAGTACGGCCTGACTTGATGCAACCCACTCCCAACCGTGTGCCTGAAAACATTTGCCAGGGTGAAGCGATGGGAGCGTGTTGGCTGGAAACTGGAGCAAAGGCGCGGTGGCCAACTGGTGATCACTACAACGGTGCTCGCGTATTTTGCGGAGGTTTGCAGACGACATGTCCCGTCGCCCGCCAGGGCTAAACAACGTTACAAAAGTCCTGCTGCGGGTTTGCAAGACTAAGGATACACTATAAATTCAGTAGCTGCTCCCGCGATATTCTATTGGTCTAGTGACCTAAATGACTTGAAAATCAAGCCCTATCGCGCAAACTACGGCTCAGCAGCATCACCGGTACCAAGCCCACCGCTACCAGGGCCAAACAAGGCAACGCCGCCTCCCCCAGCCGCTCATCGCGCGCCAGTTGGTAGGCCATTACTGCCAGCGTGTCGTGGTTAAACGGGCGCAGCACCAGGGTGGCGGGCAGCTCTTTCATCACATCGACAAACACCAGCAAAGTAGCCACCAAAGTAGAGCGGCGCAGCAGCGGCCAGTGCACGCGGCGCATGAGAGCCCAGCCGGTGACACCCAAGGTGCGCGCGCTGTCGTCCATGCTCAGTGGCACGCGGCTGTAGCCGCTTTGGATGCTTTGCAGAGCTACGGCGCTGAAGCGCACCAGGTAGGCCCACACCACGCCCAGCACGGTGGCGGTCACGAGATAGCCCACACCCCACGTAGGTTGCGCAGCTTGCAGCGCGCCCACCGGAATGAGCAGGCCCACCACGATGACCGCGCCGGGCACGGCGTAGCCCATGCCAGCAAGTTGCACCACGCCACGCGTCAGCATATTAGGCGAGCGGCGCACGGTGAACGCCATAGCCAGCGCCATGCCTACTGCCAGCAGCGATGCGATACCGGCCAGCTTGACGCTGTTAAACGCCCATGCGCCGAAGGCCGCCCAAGGCAATTGCGCGTCAGCACTGTGCAGGCCTTGCATCAACGGCCGCAGCATAAACAGCACGGGCAGCACAAAACCCAGCAGCACGGGCGTGCCGCATACCAGCCAGGCGGCCAGCAAACGCTTGCCGCCCAGGGCTACTGGCCGCGCCTCGGCGCTGCCTGCGCGGGCACCCTTGCTGCTGGCAAAGCGCATACGTTTTTGGGCATGGCGTTCGATTTTGAGCAACACCGCCACGATGACCAACAAGCTAGCGGCCAGCTGCGCGGCGGCAATGCGGTTGTCCATGGCCAGCCAGGCTTTGTAGATGCCCGCAGTGAAGGTTTGGATACCGAAGTAGCTCGACACACCAAAGTCGGCCAGCGTCTCCATCAGCGCCAGCGCCACGCCCGCAGCAATCGCCGGGCGCGCCAGCGGCAAGGCGATGGTCTGGATACGGCGCTTGAGCGGCGCGCCCAACAAACGCGCGGCTTCCATCAGCAAGGTGGCGCGCTCGGCCAGCGCGGCACGCGCCAACAGGTAGACATACGGGTACAAAGTGACTACAAACACCAGCACCGCACCGCCTAGGCTGCGCACCTCCGGCAGCACACGGCCTTGCAGGCCCAAGCTGCTGCGGATAAAGCTTTGCGCAGGCCCGGCGTACTGTAAAAAATCGGTATAGGCATAAGCCACCACGTAGGCGGGCATGGCCAGCGGCAACAGCAGCAGCCACTCAAAAGTTCGGCGGCCTTTGAAGTCAAACAGCGTTACCGCGCAGGCCGTGGCCGAGCCTAGCAGCCCCACGCCCAGCGCCACCATCACGCACAGCGCAACGGAAGTCAACGCGTACTGCGGCAGCACGGTAGCAGCCATTTCTTGCAGTATCTGCAAGCTCTCTTCGTTCACCTGCAAGGCAGCAGCCAGCACGGCCAACACGGGTAGCACTACGAGGGCGGCAATGAGCAGGAGGGGGAGTCGGGCTAGGCGGTGCACTTTTGTTGAATAGTTGTAGGGCGCTTCGGTTTTAACTTCAGGCACGGGAAAGGCGTGAAAGGAATACCAAATTTTTTAGATGTCTCGGGCCGTGGTCGCTTTTGTAATTGGTTGCAACTTTCTCTGATTTTCATTTTTTTGGTCTTCTTTCGCGTCTTTCGCGGCCGAAAACTACCCCCGATTTTCGAAAACCCATGTCAATCTAAATGAGAATTATATTCATTTAGAATCTCCCCATGTTTCTAGAGTTGCACCATCTCTCCTCCCAGTACCCAGGCCGCGCGCAAGCCGCTGTGGCCGATGTGTCGTTTGGTTTGACTGCCGGGCAAATTGGCGTGCTAATTGGCCCCAGCGGCTGCGGCAAAACCACACTGCTGCGCGCGGTGGCCGGGCTGGAGCGGCTGAGCATGGGCTCTATCGTGCTGGCGGGCAACACGGTGAGTACCCCCACTCAGTCCATCGCGCCCGAGGACCGGCGCATTGGCATGGTGTTCCAAGACTACGCCCTGTTCCCACATTTGGATGTAGGGCAAAACGTCGGCTTTGGCATTTACGACTGGCCCACCGCAGAGCGCCGCGCGCGCGTGGGCGAGGTGCTGGACTTGGTGGGCTTGGGCGATGTGCGCCGCCGCTATCCGCATGAATTGTCGGGTGGCCAGCAGCAACGCGTGGCGCTGGCCCGTGCCCTCGCACCCAAACCGCAGCTTTTGCTGCTGGACGAGCCGTTTTCTAATCTGGATGTCGATTTGCGTGAGCGCTTGGCACATGAAGTGCGCGGCATCTTAAAGGCCGCAGGCGCTACCGCACTGTTTGTGACGCACGACCAGCTAGAGGCCTTTGCCATTGGCGACGTGATTGGCGTGATGCACGAGGGCGCGCTGCACCAGTGGGCCGATGCCTACACCCTGTATCACCGGCCTGCTACGCGTTTTGTAGCCGACTTTATTGGTCACGGAGTGTTCTCCAAGGCTACGGTGGAGCTGCATGAAGAGCATGGCGCGGTGCATAAACACGTAGTCACCCCACTGGGCGAGCTGCACGACATCAGTCTGGCCGAGCTGGCCCAGCTGCCCGTAGGCCAGTGCGACGTGCTGCTGCGCGCCGACGATATCGTCCACGATGACTCCTCGCCCGTGCAGGCGCAAATCGTGCGCAAGGCCTTTCGCGGCAATGAATTTTTGTATACCCTGAAGCTCAAAACCGGCGAGACCGTGATGGCCCATGTGCCCAGCCACCACGACCACAAACTAGGCGAGTGGATCGGTATCCGCCCCGAGGTGGACCATGTGGTGACCTTTGCTACAGAGGCGGCGGGCTAGCAACAAAGCCCTGCTGGTAGCTGGCCATCCCCGCAGGGATAACCACCCAAGGTAGCTTGGACTGCACCCAAATGTGGCGGTTGATGGTGAACCAGTCTGCGTCGTCAAAAGTGCCGCCTGCGATGCTGCGCATGCCTGGCCGTAGCTCAGCGGTATGCGAGATAGTGGTGCCACACGCTGGGCAAAACTGCACCTTGAGGCAGCGGCCACTCTCGTCGGAACGGTGCTCGCACTCAGCCAGCTCGCCTTGTGTGACCTCCACATGTTGTTCGGCAAACGTGACCAAAATAGCAAACGCGCTGGCCAACCGGCGCTGGCAATATTTGCAGTGGCACACCGTACTCACCACCGGCTGGCCCTGCACGCGGTAGTGCACCGCACGGCATGCGCAGCGGCCAGAATGGGTTTCGGTCATTGTCGTTTGGGTCATAGTCATCTCCTGATGCGCTAGGGTAAGGTTTTGTTCGCAATAAAGCCAGCCACCCCGCATGTGCGACAATACAGGCGTTGGCTACACCAGCCTAGCCCAACACCAGCACCTTCGCTGGGGCCCATTGCACAAGCTGCCCCGCCTCCTGCGGCTCGAGCAGATTTGACCAGCAACAGGCCATTTGTGAACCAGACCGTTTTTAACTGGCTTGCTAAAGACACACCATCTTTGCAAGTGACACGGTCACCATGCGCTGCTACAGCGCTTAATAATGAACTTTGACGAACTTGGCCTGGCACCGGCCCTATTTAAAGCAGTGCAAGAAAAAGGCTACATCACGCCTACCCCTATCCAGCAGCAGGCCATTCCGGCTGTGCTCGCCGGAGAAGACCTCTTAGCCGGAGCCCAAACCGGCACCGGAAAAACCGCAGCCTTCGTACTGCCTATCCTGCACAAGCTGGCCATGAGCCGCAGTGCCACCAACAAGTTTGGTGGCATCGGCATCCGCGCCCTGGTGCTCACGCCCACGCGCGAGTTGGCTGCGCAGGTGGAAGAGTCGGTACGCGACTACGGCAAGCATTTGCAACTCACATCTACCGTGGTGTTTGGCGGCGTGGGCATCAACCCGCAAATCAACAAGCTCAAGCGCGGCGTGGACATTTTGGTGGCCACACCCGGCCGCCTGCTCGACCTGGCAGGCCAAGGCATGCTGGACTTGTCGCATGTACAAATTTTTGTATTGGACGAAGCTGACCGCATGCTGGACATGGGCTTTATCCATGACATTCGCAAGGTGCTGCAAATGGTGCCTGCGCAAAAGCAGTCACTGCTGTTCTCGGCCACCTTCAGCGACGAGATTCGCCAGCTGGCCCAGGGCCTGCTGAACAATCCCAAGTCGATCCAAGTGACCCCAAGCAACACCACGGTGCAACGCATTAGCCAATCATGGCATTTGGTGGGCCGCGCTAAAAAGAAGGCTCTCTTGGCACACATTATCCAAGAGCACAACTGGAGCCAGGTGCTGGTATTTACGCGCACCAAGTTTGGTGCCAACCACGTGGCTGAGTTTTTGGAAAAGAACGGCATCAGCGCCATGGCGCTACACGGCAACAAGAGCCAGGGCGCGCGTACGCAAGCCTTGGCTGGCTTTAAAAGCGGCGACATTCGCGCGCTGGTAGCTACTGATATTGCAGCTCGCGGCATTGACATTGAAGATCTGCCGCATGTGGTGAACTATGAAATCCCGAACGTGAGCGAAGACTATGTGCACCGCATTGGCCGTACCGGCCGCGCAGGCAAAGAAGGCCAGGCCGTGAACCTGGTGAGCCTGGACGAGGAAGGCTTTTTAGCAGCCATTGAGGCGTTTACCCGCCAAAACATTCCGCGCAAAGACTATGCAGACTTTCTGCCCGACGCCGACGAGCGCGCAGAGCCGATTGCCATGGGCCGCCAAACCCTGTGGGGCGGCGCGGGCAAGCCGCCAAGCCGCGATGTGATGGCTGCAGCGGCTAAAAACGCGCGCCGCGAAATGACTGACCGGGTGCGCGAAAAGCGTTCAACCGAAGGCGGTGGTGGCCGCGGCCCAGCGGGTGGCGGACGTGGCCCAGCAGGCGGCGGTCGTGGTCGTAATGCAGGCGGTGGACAAGGCCAAGGCCCACGCGGCCCAGCGCACGCACCGCGAGGCCCAGCGCCTAACCGTGGCCCACGGGCGCCTTACCCGCAGCAAGATGGATTTAACCAAGGTGCTCCGCAAGAGCGTTATGCACAGGCCACACCCCAAGGCGGCGGTGAGGACGGCGACTTTGCTGACCCACGCGAGCGCCAACACCTGCAGCGCGACGGCCTGCACCTGCAGTCCCGCGCACTGAGCGAAGGCCGCCGTAATGGTGGCGGCAACCGCAGCCAAGGCGGTGGCGGCATGGGTGGCGGCGCACAGCCCGACCCATTGCGTACCAGCATCGACGGCATGGGCGGCCGCGGCCGCAGCGGCGGCGGCGGTGCACGTAGCGGCGGCGGTGGGCAACGTGCGGGTGGTGGCGGTGGCTATGGCGGTGGCGGCGGCGGTGGTGGTGGTGGTGGTGGACGCGGTCGCTCTGGTGGTGGTGGTGGTGGCGGTCAACGCGGCCCTGCACGCACCTCAGGTGGCGGTTACTAAACCAGCAGAGTACTTACCCCAGCTAGATCTTAAAAAGCGCCCTTCGGGGCGTTTTTTTATGGCCCGCGCTACACTGCAAGTTATGACCAAATTAAGCACGCCTGCAAACACCACGACCCGTACCGCCTTGCTCGCCGGAAGTACCGGCTTGGTAGGCCGCGAGCTGCTAACCCACCTGCTGGCAGATAGCCGCTACAGCACGGTGCACTGCGTAGGCCGCCGCGCCCCGTCGGTGACGCACCCAAAGCTGGTGGCGCACACCGTGGGCAACATGGCGGACCCGGCACAGCTGAGCGCATTGCCCACAGTAGACGATGTATTCATCGCTCTGGGCACCACCATCAAGGTAGCGGGCAGCCAAGCTGCGTTCAAAGCCGTTGATTGCGATGCTGTAGTGGCATTAGCCCAATCAAATATTGCGGGAGCAGCTACTCATTCAGGAGTTGGCGGCATGCGCATTGGCGTGGTAAGCGCTATGGGCGCCGATGCCAAGTCGGGTGTTTTTTACAACCGCACAAAGGGTCAGATGGAGGCTGCGCTGGGGCAGCTAGGCTACGCCAGCGTGAGCATTGTGCGGCCCAGCATGCTGGCCGGTGACCGCGCATCGCTGGCACAGGCCGCACGGCCGGGTGAGCAAATCGGCCTCAAGCTGATGGCAGCAGTTAATTTTTTGATCCCTGCCAACTACAAAGCCGTTGAAGCGGCAGATGTGGCTGGTGCGCTGCATAAGATGGTGGCGCTGGGCGCTAGCGGAACGCGGGTGGCGTTGTCGGGTCAATTACGGGAGTTGGCTAGGGCTTGATCAATGTCTCCTTTAGCGCGTTTGTTTCACTAAGTTTTTTTTGCGCATTACCTGGGCCGCTGGCGGCGGTAGAAGAAGTTTCGCTGCAAAAAATCTACGAAAACACGCGATTGAGGGAGTAGTTATCGTCAGTTTATCTCCGCGCCTCTCTCCGATTTTTTCATCGAAACCACGTTCTACCACCGCTTAACTTTCTCTCGTATCGCATCAGTGCTAAGCTGCTTCGGTATTGAAGGAACTACCATGCCATCATCACAGCCCAATTACTACACGCCGAGCAACGTCACCACCCTTGTCGCAGCCACTGCGAACGTGCTGAACCTGGCCAACCCTGGGCGCGTGTTCTACGCTAACCAAGACGTCTACACCCAGCGCGACTTTGAACGCAAAATCGACTGGTTGGGCGGGCGCATCGCCGCTCTGAACGCCGACATACTGACAGTGCAAGAAGTGTGGGACGATGCCGCACTGAAAGCCGCAGTGCACCACAGCGGCCTGCGCTACAGCACCATCGTCGTACCGGGTGCCGAGAACGACGAAAAAACCAACGGCGCCGTGCACACGCCGCGCGTCGGTATTGTCACCCGGCTGGACGTAGACAGCATCCAGTCGTTGGCACAGTTCCCGGACAACATGCGCATCCAGGTGCCCGAGCTGGGCGAGTACGCCAAGTTTGAACGCCCTCCTCTGCTGGTAGGTCTGCGCATGAAGCACGGCCAGCGCGTGCATGTGCTGACCGCGCACCTGAAAAGCAAGCGTCCCAAATTTTTGCAAGATGCAAAGGGCCAAGTAACGGAAGACCGAGACGATGAAAAAATCACTGCCCGCGCCACCCTGCGCAGCCTGATGATTCGCGGTGCCGAGGCCGCCGCGATGCGCTGCATCGTCATCGACGTGCTCAAACGCACGCATGAGCCGCTGATCGTGATGGGCGACTTCAACGACGGCCCGCACAGTGTGACCACCCAGATGATTGCCGCCACCAACGAGGTAGCCTACGACAAAGGCGCGCGCGATACTGCGCTGTTTAACGCCTACGAAGTGCAAGGTGATATGGCCCTGAAACGCGACGTAGCCTACAGCCATATCCACCAAGGCTACCCCGAGGTGCTAGACCAGATTCTTGTCAGCGAGGAATTTTTGTACAACAGCCGCAACAGCATAGGCGATGTGCGCCGAGTCGATTACTTTAACGACCACCTGCAAGAGGGCAAAGACAGGTCGCATTCCGACCATGGCTTTGTACGGGCGGTGTTTCGGGTGCGGTTGCCTCAGGACAACTGACTTTGGTTGTCTCTGTGATCTCAGGTGTTTGCGCTGTTAGCGGTCTGGGGTTTTTACTGTACGCACGGCTGGGTGTTTATCATCCGCTCTCATACTGGAGTACCAGAAATCGGTCGGCTGACAAACACCCAATCGCGCATCGACCAAAGCAGCGCGCTCCCCGCAGCTTCCTGTGAAATAGTTCGGCGACTACGGGTAGAGCACAACCAAGTGTGCAGTCGATTGAACGTATGCCGAACGACCGATTTCTGGTACTCCAGCATGAGGGCGTTTGGCATACGTTTAATCGCCCACGAAACACAGGAGCATGACGAGGCAAAGCACGCAATTCACACCGACCGGAGAAAAGGTACCGAGCCAGGACAAACCCAGTACCGGTAAATCAAGCCCGCTTCAAGCTGTGGTTCTTCAGCGGTAAATCCCGAATACGCTTCCCAGTAGCCGCAAAAATTGCATTCAACACTGCAGGCGCGGCCACAGCAATCGTCGGCTCACCCACGCCACCCCAGAAGCCACCCGAGGGCATGACGATGCTCTCAACCGCAGGCATGTCGGCCATGCGGATGGTGTTGTAGGTGCTGAAGTTCTCCTGCTCCATCTTGCCGCCCTTGACGGTGCATTCCTGGTAGAACGCGGCGGACAGTCCGTAGGCGAAGGAGCCTTCAATTTGTGCCTCGATCTGCTGGGGATTGACCGCGTGGCCGCTGTCGGTGGCGGCGACAATGCGGTGCACTTTGACTTCGCCGTCTTTGCTGACCGACACTTCAGCACACGCCGCCACATAGCTGCCAAAACCGTGGGTTTGCGCCAGGCCTCTGAACACACCGGGTGCGGCGGGTTTGCCCCAGCCTGCCTTGTCGGCCACGGCGTTGAGCACGGCCAAAGCCTTGGGCATCTTGGTGAGCAGTTTGCGGCGCACTTCCAGCGGATCTTGCTTGGTCTCGTGGGCAACCTCGTCGATGAAGCACTCTACGTAGATCGCATTTTGGTTCAGGTTGACCCCGCGCCAAAAGCCTACGGGTACATTCGGGTTGCGAATGGCGTGCTCAATCAACAGGTTGGGGATGGTGTAGGTGAACTGCGCCTCGGGGCTGGGCGGGTTCAGGCCTTGGAAGGCCACGGGGTCTTTGTAGTTGACGATGTTGAGCGGTGCCACTTGCGACAAGATGGACTGCCCGGCGATGCGCATGTGCAAGCCAGTGATGTTGCCTTGCGCGTCGAGTCCGGCTGTCATCTTGCATTGCGAGGTGGGGTGAAACTTGCCGTGCAGCATGTCTTCTTCGCGCGAGTAGATCAGCTTGATGGGTATGCCGGGCATTTCTTTGGCAATGGCGACAGCTTGGCGCACATAGTCGGTCATACCACGCCTGCCAAAACCGCCACCCAGGTGGATTTTGTAGACATCGCATTGCGCCTGTGTCAGGCCTGCAGCCTCTGCCGTGGCGGACAATGCCGCCTCGCCGTTCTGCGTGGGAACCCACACCTCGCAGCGCTGGGGCGTATAGCGCGCAGTCGCATTCATGGTCTCCATGCAGGCGTGGTTTTGGTGCGGGTAGCTGTAGATGGCTTCGATTTTTTTGGCAGCGCCCGCCAGCGCGGTTTTGATGTCGCCGTTTTGGTTGCCCATCGCGGCCTCGGGTGCGTCCAGCGCTGCGCGCATGACTTTGGCAAACTCTGCGCTGTTTTGTTTTTCGTGGTCGCCCAAGTCCCATTCAATCGGCATGGCGTTCAGCGCGGCTTGCGCGCGCCACCAAGTATCGGCAATCACCGCCACCGCAGTGTCGCCCACCTTCACCACTTTTTTCACACCGGGTTTGTTGGCAATGGCTGCGGCGTTGAATGACTTGACCTTGCCGCCAAACACCGGGCAGTCTTTGATGGCTGCGTTGAGCATGCCGGGCAGCTTCAAGTCCATGCCGTAGATTTGCGCGCCAGTGGTCTTGTCTACAGTGTCCAGCCTCGCTAGGCGTTTACCTGCCAGTTTCCAGTCTTTCGGGTCTTTCAACGTGACGTTTGCGGCGACGGGAGGGGTGAGTTTGCCGGCAGCTTCGGCTACGTTGCCGTAGGTGAGCGTACGGCCGGTAGGCATGTGGGTGATGACGCTGTTAGCGGCTTTGCATTCTGCGGCGGGCACCTTCCATTGCTCAGCAGCGGCTTGCACCAGCATCATGCGCGCCGCTGCGCCGCCCTTGCGCACGTAGTCGTTACTTTGTCGAATGCCTTGGCTGCCCCCTGTGCCGAAGTTGCCCCACACGCGGTTGCGTGCCAGGTTGGTAGCGGGGGTGGGGTATTCGGTGCTGACTTTGGCCCAGTTGGCATCCAGCTCTTCGGCCACCAGCTGCGCCAGCCCGGTAAGTGTGCCCTGCCCCATCTCGGAACGGGCGATGCGGATGACGATGTTGTCGTCGGGTTTGACTACCACCCAGGCGTTGACTTCGCTTGGATTGGCAGCAGGGGTTTGTGCATGGCCATCGCTGGCAAAGGGAATGTGGAAGGCGAAGGTCAGCCCGCCTGCAGCCACAGCCGAGGTGCCGATAAAGTTGCGGCGCGATACGCCTTTGGTTTTAGTCTCTGTCGCTGCGGTGTTCGTATGCACAGACTCAGCCTGCACGCCATCGAGAAGGTCGATATGTTGGCTCATGGTCTGCTCCTTACGTGGTGGTGCCGTCGGCGTGTTGAATGTTCAAAGCCGCCGATTTGGTGTCGCCCCCGTTGGCCACTACCTTGATGGCAGCGCGGATGCGGTTGTAGGTGCCGCAGCGGCAAATGTTGGTGATCGCGGCGTCGATGTCCGCGTCCGTTGGCTTCGGCTTTTCTTTCAGCAAGGCGACGGTGGCCATGATCATGCCGCTTTGGCAAAAGCCGCACTGCGGCACGTCCAGCGCCGCCCAGGCCTTTTGCACTGGGTGCGAGCCATCGAGCGACAGGCCCTCGATAGTTATGATCCTCTCGTTAGCTCCTACAGAAGACGCGGGCCGCACGCAAGAGCGGGTCGGTACGCCGTCGATATGCACGGTGCAGGCGCCACAGGCCGCGATACCGCAGCCGTACTTGGAGCCGGTCAGGCCCAGCTGCTCGCGCAGCACCCACAAAAGCGGCGTATCGGCCTCGGCCTCAAAAGTGCGCACCGTGCCGTTAACGTTCAGTTGTGCCATGGAATCTCTCCTTTGATGTGGGCAATAAGAGCAATGCTGCATCCTACGTCAAATCGTCAATTCTTGCTACTGTCTCAACAGTGACCCAGCGCCAGGTAGTAAGAGAAATTCGCTTGCGGTCTTTACACACCAGACATCGACTGGCGTAAGCCATTTGGTCCACTGCCTCGTTAAATAGTCCTGTAGTTTCACCAACGGAGTTTTTATGAAACGTCTTATCCTCTCTCTGTCGATACTGGCCAGCACCGTGGCGGTAGTGAGCCCCGCACAAGCGGTGGGCCGCATGGCCGATGTGGACGTGGTGGACCGGCACACTGGCCGCGCGCTGACTGTCCACGTCTTCCGTGGCGAATACTGGGTGGAGGGCAGGCCAGGTGTGCCTTACTCCGTGCGTGTGCGCAACGCCGCTGGCGAACGTTTGCTGGCCGTGATGTCAGTCGACGGCGTCAATGTGCTGTCTGGCGAAACCGCGGCTGTCATCCAAAGCGGTTATGTGTTTGACGCGGGTCGCCAGTCAGACATCGCAGGCTGGCGCAAAAGCAACAGCGAAATTGCAGCCTTTGAATTTACGGCTTCACCCAACAGCTACGCCGAACGCACGGGGCGGCCTGCCGACATAGGCGTGATTGGCGTGGCGCTGTTTCGGGAGCGCCCGGTGCCAGTCTATGTGCCACAACCGGCTCCTTGGCCAGGTTACGACGGCCGCAAAGAGCGCTACCAGGAGAAATCAGGCAGCGCAGCGCCCGGTCAAGGCAAAGCCGAGATGCACAACGACAACTACCAGGGTGCGCCCCAAGCCCGGGCACAGGCTGCGCCCAAACTGGGAACGGGCCACGGTGCGCGGGAAACGTCGGTAGTGAGCAACACCACTTTTGAGCGCGCCAGCAGCGAGCCGGTGGAGGTGATTCGCATTCGCTACGACAGCCGCGAGAACCTGGTGGGCATGGGCGTGCTGCGCGAATGGCGCGGTCACCGCCACGATCCACGGCCCAACGCTTTTCCCGAGTCTCGCGTGGGCCAGGGCTACGTGCCTGACCCTCCGCATTGGAGATAAGCGGACGCCAGTAGGCGCTTTAGGGCAAAATTATTGCTATATTTTAAATAGCTTATACCGCAATATTTTATTGACCCGGAGCCCTATAACACTAAATATTTTGAGGTATTTAACCCCATGGTCACCACCCGTTCGTTTCAATCTCCATCACATTCAAACAGGAGTACCGTGATGAAGAAAGCATTGGTTGTTTGCGTTTTGGCGGCGGCTGCCACTTGGGGTAGCAACGCTTTGGCGATTGGGCGATTGGCCGACGTGATCGTGACTGACCGTAACACCGGCGCTACGCTGCCGGTGTACCAGCACCGTGGTGAGTACTGGGTGGCGGGGGTGCCGGGGGCTAAATCTGCGATCGATATTCGCAATGCGTCGGGCGGGCGTGTGCTGGCAGTGACCTCGGTAGACGGGGTGAACGTGGTCAGCGGTGAGACAGCGAGTACTGCGCAGACGGGCTATGTGTTTGGCGCATGGCAGCGCTACGGCATTACCGGCTGGCGCAAAGGCAATGACGCGGTGGCAGCGTTTGAATTTACCGCCTCACCCAACAGCTACGCCGAGCGCACGGGTCGCCCGCTTGGAACGTGAGTCCAACGACGCCCGCATGGCCAAACGCGCTACGCCCCAAGCTGCGCCCAAGCCAAGCACAGGCCACGGCGAGCGTAAAAACTCTTACGTGACGAACACCGAGTTTGAGCGCGAGCGCAGCACACTCAACGAGGTAATTCGCATACGCTACGACAGCCGCGAAAACCTGGTGGCTATGGGCGTGATGCCGCAGTACCGCGTGCCACAACTAAGGTCCAATGCCTTCTTGGTCAGCCCGGTCGGCTACGTACCCGATACGCGACACCTTCGCTTTAGATAGGCGCGTTACTAGTGCTCAATGGCGTACACGCAAGATGGTGTTGTTACCGTTGATCCCAGCGACGAGGCCCTGATGCCGCACTAGGCGCAGGGCCAGGTTGCGGCTTTCAACATCTTGTATGCACGTCATGAGCTAAGCATGTGGCGCTACATTTACCGCAGCGTGAAAAACCAGGCCACGGCGCGTTTGAAGAAATCTAAATCCGTGCAGGGTGCAAGCTCCATGGCACAGGCCAACTCCTCGCCAGCAGGTCGCGCTGCCTCACCTAACCCGGTATTGTTTGCGGCCATCCGCAGTGCAGACGCAGCAGCAGTGCAGCGCGCACTGGCTAACGGCGCGGACAAAAACGCCAAGAGCAACGGCACCCCGGCCATCACACTGTCCGTACAAAGCGGCAAACTCAATTTAGTGCAGCTACTTGCCGCTGTCGGGGCCAACGTGAACGCACCCGATGCGCAAGGCACCACGCCCCTGGCGCATGCCCGCGCACGCGGGTTCGATGCAATTGCCAACGCACTGGTAGGCTTGGGGGCACGCTAACGCGACGTCACTGCGCAAACGAAGCTGTAGCCGCAGGGCTTTCAATCACTGGTGGTGGCGACGGTTTTGGAATCAAGCCCGGGCCAATGGCCTGGTCATCCAGTCCCAAGGTGTCAATGCCCCCGCCTAGTGCCCAGTCGCTGTAGCGCCAGTTGCCGTCGATCTGGATCACGTCGGCGGGCGCAGCCACTTCTTTGACTGGAACGTTCTTCAGCGCGCTGGCCATGAACTCGATCCACGCGGGCAGGGCCAGCGAGGCACCCGAAGCGTGGCTGCCCAAACTGCGTGGGGTGTCATAACCCATCCACACCACGGCCACCAGGCCTGGCTGAAAGCCAGCGAACCAGGCGTCCAACACCTCGTTGGTGGTGCCGGTTTTGCCGTACAGGTCGGGGCGTTTCAAGGTGGCTTGGGCGCGGGCAGCGGTACCTGTGCGGGTCACTTCTTGCAGCAAGGTATTCGTGACAAAGGTGTTGCGCTCGCTGGTGACGCGCAGACTGTCGTTCGGTTTGTGCGCAGGTGCTTGGAATATGACTTTATCAGTGCTGTCAGAAATACTGCGTATCAGGGTGGAGGGCAATAGGTAGCCTCCGTTGGCCAGCACGCCATAGGCGCTTGCCAGTTGCAGCGGTGTGGTGGCACCGGTGCCCAACGCCAGTGTCAGGTTGTCGGGCTGGCGCTGTGCATCAAAGCCAAAGCGTGCGGTCCACGCGCGCATGGCAGGTGCACCCAGCAGTTGCACCAAACGAATGGTGACCAAATTTTTAGACCGCGCCAGCGCCTCGCGCAGCGTGATGGGGCCATCGGTACTGCCGTCCGAATTGGCAGGTTGCCAGTTGCCTGCGTTGGTCAGTGGCATGTCGTTCACCAAGGTCTCGGGCTGTACGCCGTGGTCTAGCGCAGCGGCATAGATAAAAGGCTTGAAGCTGGAACCAGGTTGGCGCCAGGCCTGCGTCACATGATTGAACTGGTTTTGCGAAAATGCAAATCCGCCCACCAACGCGCGCACCTCCCCGTTGGCCGGGTCTAGTGCCACCATGGCCCCTTGCGCCTCGGGCCATTGCGTGAGCAGCCAGCCCTTGCCCTGGCGTAACACCCGCACGACCGAGCCGCGCTTGATCGCCAGCTTGGCGGCGGCTTTAGGACCCAGGCCTGTTTTAACCAGGCGCAGGCCGGTTTTGTCTATCTGGATCACCTCGCCTGTCGCCAAGACTGCGGTCACCGCAACAGGATTAGCATTTGTCACAATCGCGGCGCGCAAGTCTTCGTCATCATCGACATCAGCCAGTGCCAGCGCTACGGCGGGGTCCTCATCTTGCAAACTGCTGGGCAGGTCTTCGTCGTCTTCCGGACCTTGCCAGGGTTGGCGCTGTGCATGCGCAATCAGAGCCTGGCGCAGGGCTTGGTAGGCGGCTTGCTGCTGCGCCGCCACCAGCGTGGTCATCACTTTAAAGCCTTGGGTATAGGCCTTCTCGCCAAACTGGGCAAACACCTGCTGGCGCGCGGCCTCGGCCACATACTCTGCGTGCACTTCGGTATTGCCAGATTTGCGCACCATCAGTTTTTCGGTTTTAGCTGCGGCGTACTCCGCATCGTTGATTACGCCTTGCTTATGCATCCGCGCCAGCACCATGCGCTGGCGCACTTGGGCGCGCTCCAGATTGCTCAGTGGGTTGACGTGGTGAGGATTTTGCGGCAAACCCGCCAACATGGCGCACTCAGCCGGGCTGAGCGCCGCCAAGGTTTTACCAAAATAGGTTTGCGCAGCAGCTTCAAAACCGTAGGCGCGCGATCCCAGGTAAATCTCATTCATGTACAGCTCAAGCACCTGGTCTTTGCTCAGCTGCGACTCGATGCGTAGCGACAGTAGAGCCTCTTTGAATTTGCGCGAGACGGTTCGCTCGCGGGTGAGCAAAAAAGTGCGAGCTACTTGCTGGGTGATGGTGGAGCCACCTTGGATCCGCCGCACTGTGCCGCCAGACACGATGGAGACTACCGCCCGCGCCACGCCAATCGGGTCAATCCCAGCATGCTCGTAGAAGCGGGCGTCTTCGACAGCCAACAGGCTGTCTTTCATGAGCTTGGGGATTTGGTCTATGCGCTGGTAAACGCGCTGCTCGTTGCCATAGCCCCCTATTTGCACACCGTCCGCAGTGAACACGCGCAGCGGCTGCTTGGGCTGGTAATGGGTGAGTGCGCCCAAATCTGGCAGTTGCGGATAGACCACCAGCGTAGCTGCCACCAACGCCAGGGCACCCAGCGCCAAAAGCGCCGCCAGTGTTTTGACCAGCCGCACAGGCCAGGGCGCGGGCAACAGGCGTTTGAATATTGAAGAAGGTTGGGTTTCGTCGACGGGCATGCGGAGCTTATTTCAGAGAGTATCGCGATTATCGACACTATACGGACTTCACCTTCAGGCCAATTTCACAAGAACTCCAATTCATCAGTATTGGCGTGCTAACGCCGCTATATGGGCCGCGATAGGCGTATCGTGACCAAACCCACACCGACCAGCACTACCGCAGAGCACAGCAACAGGTGCAGCGTTACGCGCTCTCCAAGCAGCAGGCCGCCCAACGCTGCAATCACCGGGACACTAAGCTGCAAAGTAGCCGCACTGGTGGGCGAGATGCGTGGCAAAACGGCATACCACACCACATAGCCTGCGCCCGATGCCAGCGCACCCGACGCACAGGCATACAGCACGCCCTGTAGATCCCAAGACATCGAGGATAACGTGAGCAAGCTGAGCAGCAACGCAGGCACCACCGCCAACTTAAAGTTGCCAGCCGTGGCCTGCAGCGGATCGGTAGCTGATTTGCCACGCAATGAATACACCGCCCAGGCCATGCCTGCCAGCACCATCAACAAAGCATTGGCAAGCGGCGGTGCAGATACATTTGGCAGCAGTAAGAATACCAAACCGCCCAAAGCCAATGCCATGCCCAGCCACTGGCGGGCACTTAAACGCTCCCCTTTAGCCAAGCCATACGACGTCATGCTCGCTTGCACTGCGCCAAACAATACCAAGGCCCCAGTGGCTGCGGTCAAGCCCACGTAGGCAAACGAAAATGCAGCGGCATAGACCCACAACGCCATGGCCGACAGCCAACTGCTGTGGCTTGGCGAAATAGCTTGGTGAAGTCTGCCTTGGCCCCGCTGCAAACCACTGCGGTAACGCACCAGCGCCCACAAAAATACCGCTCCGGCCAGCAAACGTACGATGGTAAAGCTGGCAGGATCAATGGACGTAGACTTTAGTGCCACGCGGCACAACAGCGAATTGCCTGCAAAGGCCAGCATGGCGAAGACAATACGCAGCGCGAGATGCTTGCTGGCACGTTGCAGTATCGCCTGGATGCCGTTCACGTTAGCCTAGCTTTGGCTTTGGCTTTAGCTTCGGCTGTTACCCACGCACAAACAGCGTCACTAGCGGCGCGCTGCCTAGCTGGCGACTCCAGTGGCCGTGCACCTCGGCATCAAAGCTTACACCTGGGGGCAGTGTGTCGATGGAGTAAAAATGCTCGCCCGGTGCAAACACGCGGGAGCTGCCATCTTGTAAGCCAATCTCCATGTAGCCGCTGACAATAAATACCCACTGCGGCGTGACCGAGCAATGGAACTGGCTGCGAAAACCCACTGGGCTATGTCGCAACTGCAGGCCGCCAGAGGGCATGAGCGTCGAGAGCATAGCTTGGGGGCTGCCTTCTGTCAGTGCCAAGGATTCTTCGCGGAACTTGGCGCGACCATCGATGTCGGTGAACAGGGTAACTTTGTTGAAGGTGGTCATGGTGGATAGGTTCCAATGCGGGGAATTTTTGAACGCAGAGGGCGCGAAGGTTTCGCGAAGGGCGCAAAAGGCAGACAAAAAGGCGGATCGATAGGTGCGGAAAAAATGACTATACGCTTTTTCTTCATAGCTTGAGTGCAGGATCAAACGCAATCAATACCTTGAGGGACTGGCTCTTGTCACCCGCCAGCTTGAATGCTTCAACTGCCGAGTCGAAGGGCAGGATGCGGGTGATCACAGGTTTGCCATTGATGAGGCCTTGGTTCAGAAAGGCGACGGCGTTGGCAAACTCGGGGTGGAAGCGGAAGGTGCCGCGCAGGTCGACTTCTTTAGCGACGATCTGGTTCATGGGCAGGCTCATGTCGCCGCCCAGGCCCACCACCACGAGCACGCCTTGCGGTGCAATCACATCCAGCGCACTTCGCAGAGCGCGCTCGTTGCCCGAGCATTCAAAAACGCTGTGAAACTGGCCTTTGTCCAGCATGTATTTGTCCAAGGCGCGCGGATGGGTGGCGATGTTGATAGTTTCGTCTGCGCCCATTTGGCGGGCGCAGTCTAGCGGCATGTCGGCCACGTCTACTGCCACAATGCGCGAGGCACCGGCGCGGCGCAAACCGCCGATAAGCAGCGAACCAATGGGGCCACAACCCGTGACCAGCACCTGCTTGCCAAACACACCACCCGCGCGGTTGATGGCATGCAAGCCCACCGACAATGGCTCGGCTAGCGCCGCCTCAGACAGACTCAAATGGTCCGCCACCGCGTGCGCCTGGTGCTGCTCGATCACTAGGCTGTCTCTAAAGCCGCCCTGGATGTGCGGGAAAGGCATGGCACTGCCGTAAAAACGCATGGACAAGCAATGCTGTTGCTGCCCCAATTGGCAATAGCGGCAGGTAGAGCATGGCCGTGAGGGCGAGATGGCGATGCGTTGGCCTACTGTGTGCTTTGTGATTTCAGCACCTACCTCCTCCACCACCCCCGATATCTCATGGCCCAGCGCCATCGGCTGCTTAATCCTAACCACGCCGAAGCCGCCATGCTGGTAGTAGTGCAGGTCTGAGCCGCAAATACCGCCAAACGCCACGCGCACCCGCAGTTGGCGTGCGCCCAGGGCTTTGGGCGTTTCGGCGTCGGGTAACAAGTGCTCCAAGCGTAAGTCAAGCGCGCCGTGACACATTAGAGCGCGGATGCGGCGCTGCGGGGGGGCAAGGGTATCGTCTGTCATCGGCTGTCAGTCATTAGAAAAATTACAGAGTAGCGGTTACGCCACCGTCCACATACAAAATATGGCCGTTGACAAATTTAGAGGCATCGCTGGCCAAGAATACGGCCGCTCCAGCCAAATCTTCCACATCGCCCCACCGCCGGCTGGGGGTGCGGTTGATGAGCCAACTGCTAAAGGTTTCATCCGCCACCAGTTTGGCATTGAGCTCGGTTTTAAAGTAACCAGGGCCAAGCCCATTGACGTTGATACCATGCGGCCCCAAGTCAATCGCCATTCCTTTGGTGAGCATTTTTACCGCGCCCTTGCTGGCGGTGTAGGGCGCAATGCCGGGGCGGCCCAGCTCACTTTGCACCGAGCAAATATTAATGATACGGCCACGCCTGCGCGGAATCATTTTGCGAGCCACGGCTTGGCCCACATGGTAGACGCTGTCCAGGTTGGTACGCAGCAACTCGTGCCAGTCGGCTTCTACAAAATCCGCAAACGGTGCGCGGCGCTGGATGCCCGCGTTGTTGATCAAAATGTCGATGGGACCCACGCTGCTTTCAATTGCATCTACCGCCGTGATCACTTGCGCAGACTCTGTCACGTCAAACACTTGGGTGCGCACTTGCAAACCTTCGCTACGCAGCGTGGCTGCCGCCGCCTCGCAGCTTGCGGCGCTGCGGCCATTAAGCACGACCGTAGCACCTGCCTGCCCTAGGCCGCGTGCCAGCGCGAGGCCAATGCCTGCGGAAGAACCTGTGACGAGTGCTACGCGCCCATCCAGTCGGAATGTGGTTTCAATGCCCATAATGTTTGCAAAAATAAAATAAACGTGTCGACAAGCGCAACGTGAAAGAGATGACGACTGTGGGCGAAGTGACTCAACAGATGCGTCTGTTTAGTCAATTTACACTCAATCCAAACGCGCGCCACTACCCAAGTCAAACACATGGGCTTTGGAGCTTTCCACCGCCAAATGAACGGTTTGATCCGGCAGCACATCCGTGCGGCCATGAATAACCACCACCATTTGACTGGCACCCACTTGCAGCAGCAGCTCGGTCTCCGCTCCGGTGGGCTCCACCACCACCACGGTGGCGGCCACACCTTGCCCGGTGGTCGACAATGCAATATCGGTCGGGCGAATGCCGTAGTGCACGGCTTGCCCATCATTGCCTTGGGGCACGCCAGCGAGCGGCCAGCGGCGCTCTTGCGCTTCTACCCAGGCCTGACCGCCTTCGATGCGCAGCTTGCCTTCCAGCGTGTTCATGGCGGGTGAGCCGATAAACTGCGCGACAAACAAATTCTTCGGATGATCAAACAACTCCAGCGGCGTGCCGATCTGCTCGACGATGCCGTCATGCATCACCACAATGCGGTCGGCCATCGTCATGGCTTCGATTTGGTCGTGCGTGACGTACACGGTGGTGGTCTTCAGGCGCTGGTGCAGGGCCTTGATCTCGGCGCGCATGGCCACGCGCAGCTTAGCATCCAGGTTGGACAGTGGCTCGTCAAATAGAAATACTTTCGGGTCGCGCACAATCGCGCGGCCCATGGCCACGCGCTGGCGTTGCCCGCCGGACAGCTCACGCGGGAAGCGCTCTAACAAAACATCCAGGTTCAAAATCTTCGCTGCCTTCATCACCCGTTCATCGGTCAGTTGCTGGTCGGCTTTGCGAAGCTTCAAGCTAAAAGCCAAGTTCTGACGCACCGTCATGTGCGGGTACAGCGCATAGCTTTGGAACACCATGGCAATGTCGCGGTCTTTGGACTCGACCTCGTTCACGACCCGATCATCAATCGCAATCTCGCCATCGGTAATTTCCTCCAATCCCGCCAACATCCTTAGCAACGTGGATTTGCCGCAACCCGATGGTCCCACCAGCACCACAAACTCACCATCGGCGATATCAAAGCTGATGCCGTGGATGATTTTGGTTTTACCAAAAGACTTTTCTATTTTTCGAAACGATACGGATGCCATGCTGTGCGCTTTCGTGAAATTAACTCTTAACAGCGCCAGCGGTCAAGCCCGACACCATGTAGCGTTTAAATGCGTAATAAATAGCTGCTGGCGGCAGCGCGTATATAAACCCTGTGGCCATCAGGAGCTCCCAAGGGGAATCGTCAGCAGCCAAAAAATTACCCAATGCGACCGCTAACGTGAGATCGGTCTCTTTGGAGAGCAGTAAAAACGCATACAGGTATTCGTTCCAAGCCAGCAACAACGCGTAGGTACCCACTGCCACCAAAGAAGGCACCATGAGAGGTAGGTACACCATACGAAACAACTGCAACGGGGTAGCGCCGTCCATGCGTGCAGCCTCGTCCAGCTCAAGTGGCAGTTTGTCAGAGGCTTGTTTAAGCACCCAGATACAGTAGGGCGAAGCAATCGTCACCATGGCCAAAATCAGCGACCATTTACTGTTGAGTAAACCGTAATTAGCCATCGTCTTGTACATGGGTACGGCCAAGAAAGCAGCTGGAATAAAGTAGGTAAACAAGGCCATGTTCATGACCGTACGCCCCCCGCGAACCCGAAGGCGACTGATAGCGAATGCAGCTGTGGTCGCCACAAATAAGGTAATTACTCCGACTGAAACCGCAATCAGCAATGAATTACCTAACTGCTGCCAGAAGTGATTGAGATAAAAGTGTTTTTGTCCAAACACCACTCCAAAATTACTTAAGGTGGGATTTTCGGGCCACAAACGACCGGATGTCGCCTTGTCGCGCGCCGAGATAGCAAACAAAAATAGGTGGTACACCGGGATAATTGTCCACAGGAAAACGGGAATACCAATCAAGAGCAATTTGGCCTCGGTGGTAATTTTCTTCAACGTTATACGGCTCATTTGGACAGCCTCTTCATCATGAAGTAGACCAACGGCAGCACCAGCGGCATCGCCACCACGATCGATGCCATCGCCACATCCATTTGGTCTAGTCGCAGATAGCGGATACCCAAAGTAGCCAATACATGGGTCAAATCCGCGGGGCCACCGCCTGTGAGCAGGTACACGCTGTTGAAATCGCCCAACGTCCAGATTGTCGACAAAATAGTGGAGGTAATGTAGAGGGTGCGCATGCCTGGCCAGGTGATGAAGCGAAACTTTTGCCAAGTCGTAGCTCCGTCCACGCTGGCGGCCTCGTATTGCTCGCCAGGGATTGCCATTCGCCCAGCCAAAAGAATCAGGGTCCAGAACGGCAACGATTTCCAAATGTGCATCAGCATGGAAAAAATCAGCGCCAACGTTGGGTCATTGAGCCAGTTGGGGCCGTCCAACCCAGTAAGTCGAAAAATGGTGGAGTTAATCACGCCCCACTCCGGATTGAGCATAAAACGCACCGACAAAATAGTGGGGATCGATGGCACCGCCCAAGGCAATATAAACAAGAGCGACAGCGCCTTGATCCACCAGCGAGTTTTCAAGAAAAACCCCGACAGCATCAATGCCACCATCATTTTGAGATTGATAGCCACCGCTAGAAATATGACGGTGTTGATGAGTGTTCTGAAAAATATGGGGTCTTCAAACAGCTTGACATAGCTAGACGGATGTCGCGCAAGCCACATGCCGTAGCCCACCGGGTACATCACGAACACCACAAAGATGAGCAAATAGGGCAACACCAGCATGCGCCCCCAAAACTCCCACTGGGACAAGGAACGCGCTACCTTCGCCGTTGGACCCTGTGGCAATGTGGTTGTTTGGCTCATAGTATTCAAAACTACAGAAAAGTACAATTTTAAAAAATCGGGAGTGGCTGCTTAATCGCAGGCCACCCCCCGTGAAGCGAAACGAACGCTTAGTTAGCCACGGCTTTGATGCGGGCGATCATCTCGTCGGTGGCTTTGTCAACCGGCACCTTTTCATTCAGAATACGGTTCATGGCTTTGGCCCACACGTTTTCGTTATTCAGCACCGTGAACTTGTAGTTCTTTGTCATCTCAAAAGGTGTCGTTCCATTTGAAAACTGGTTGTACACAGCCAAACGGTGTGGATCTGTCTTCCAGAAAGCACTTTGCTGAGCGGCCTTGGTCACAGGGAACCAGCGACCTAAAGAGCCCTCGACATAGGGTGTCAAGTTGGCATCATCGAGCATGAAGGCGACGAACTTTTTAGCAGCCTCCTTGTTTTTCGCAGCCTGGAAAACCACACCCGTCTTTACCGCTGCGCGGTACACCATTTTAGAACCATCAGGCTTATTGGGAAATCCCGAAGTTGCAATTTTTTCGGTGTAATTGGCTTTGGCTGTCGCGCGTTGCTCAGGAGTCAAAGTGGCGTTGTTCATATCATCCAGCCATTTAGCAGCGATAGAGATCGTTGCGTTGTGGGTCATGATGATCGTCTTATTGTGGAAGGCAACGTTATTGTCCGGATCTTTCCAGTTGGTTGATGACGGTGGCGTACAGCCTTTCACATAGACCGACGTGTAGTCACTCAAGGCATTCATCAATCCTTGGCGTACTGAAGGGTCATCGACCAACAACTTACCGGAATCGCTTACAAGTTTGACGTTGTAGGCATCCATAAAGGTCAAGAACGAGTAAAACGAGTCGCTGGAATCCACCCCAGTTGGAAAGCCGGTACCAAATGCACGGTTACCAGTTTTCTGACGGTAGCCCGCTTGCACCTTGTCGCACCAAAAACTCCAATAGCCTTTCCAATCCTTGGGGATATCAGACTCTTTAAAACCAGCTTCAGACAACATGTCCTTCCAGTACTGGATGTGCATAGTCTGCTGCTTCACAGGGAATGCGTAGTAGGCTCTGGTCTGGTTTGTGCTGTTGTACAAAAACGTAGTCGACAAGGCTGAAGCCTCGAATTTGTTGCGCATTGGGTCAATGATGGCACTCACATCTGCGAGCTTGCCTTCATAGGCCCATTTGGCTGTAACCTGAAAATCGTAGACGTCACCGTAAGCGACATCCGGCGGATTTCCAGCATCCATAGCAGCGACCGATTTTGGAATCATTTCCTGAGGAGCATAGAGAGACAAATCAATCTTGATCTTGGGATTTTTAGCTTCAAACTTTCTAATTGCTTCATACAGTGCGTCGTCTTCGGCTTTGTAAAAGCCTTTACCCCACCAGACGGTGAGTTTTTCCTGCGCCATTGCCTGACCAGAGGCGATCAAGCCTGCTGCCAGCAACGCAGTAGAGAGTACAGATTTCAGTTTCATACAACAATTTCCTTCAGGTTGAAAATAAGTGAGCAACTAACCTTGTGATTTTGAATGAGCCTAGGTGCATTCGGGTACTGGTGAGCGTAGGGGTTTGCCCGCGAAATGCAAAACCAGATTATCAAACGCCAAGTCGGCCATGGCGTTACGCGTCTGGGTCGTAGCGCTGCCAATGTGCGGTGTGAGCACCACCCTCGGGTTTGTACGGAGAGCTTCAGGCACTCGAGGCTCTGCCTCAAACACATCCAAGCCCGCACCGGCGATCTCGCCACGCTGCAACGCCTCGATCAGCGCTTCTTCGTCCACCACCGAGCCGCGCGCCACGTTGATCAAATAGCCCTGCGGCCCCAGCGCTTTGAGCACAGCGGCATTGATCATCTTGCGGGTAGCTGCGCCACCTGGTGTGATGACGACTAAAAAATCGACTTGGGCGGCCAGAGCCTCCACGCTACTGACGTAACTGTAATTGTTCAGCCCCGCTTTGACACTGCGGGCCGTGTAGCTGGTAGGCATGTCAAACGCCTGCGCACGGCGGGCGATGGTCTGTCCAATGCGCCCCATACCCACAATGCCCAAACGCGCGCCCGACATTTTGCGACCCAGCGGCAAGGGGCCTTGCAACCAGGCCTCGCTACGCACGTGCTGGTCAGCCTGCACGATGTTGCGCGACACGGCTAGCATCAGGGCCAGCGCCAAGTCGGCGACTTCGTCGTTGAGCACATTGGGCGTGTGAGTGACTTTTGCACCGTGGGCGATGGCTGCGGGTACATCCACCCCATCGTAACCCACGCCAAAGATGGAGACCATACGCAATGCAGGCAACTGGGCAATCAAGCTGGCCGGCACTTTGGACTCGCCGCCACCAGCGATGGCTTCAATCTTGTCTTTGACGGCTGCAAAAGCCACTGGGTCGCTCTCATGCACGCGGTCATGCACGGTGAAGGCTTGGTGCAGCTTTTCGGTCAAATAGGGAGAGAACTTGGCAACTTGCAGGATATGCGGTTTGGTCATGGATGAACAGAATGAAAAAGGGTGGAGAATATTTAGGCCGCCCGCAGCATGGATGCAGGCTGGTTTAATTTAGGCAAGCGACGCCGGGACCCCAGCACCAACTCAATGTCTTGGTGCGCTCCGTCAATCAGCACCTGGATGGCTCGCTCGGCCCGCGCGGGGTTGCGTGCAATCACAGCGTCCAGCACCTCACGATGCAGGGGCAGAGACTTTCGGGTACCGTCTTTGCGGCTGCTAGAAATTTCAAAACTGGTGCGCAGCAGGGCGCTGAGTGCCTTGCTCATTTGCACTAGCATGCGGTTCCGGCAGGCCTTGAGCAGGCCTTGGTGAAATCGCAGATCGTAGGTGACGTAATCGCCACCATCCAGAACTGCGCGGCGCATGCCTGCATAAGCGGCTTCAATCTCGGCAATGTCTTGCGGCGTGGCCCGTTCGGCCGCCAGGCGCACAGCAGCAGGTTCCACCACGCGGCGCAGGTCTTGCAAGTCGCGTAAAAACTCGGGAGTGAGGCCTGCCTTGGCATGCCACGTAATCACGTCGGGGTCAAACCAGTTCCAGGCGTCTGACGCCAGTACGCGGGTGCCTACCTTGGGGCCGGTGCTGACCAAGCCCTTGGCAATCAAAGACTTCACTGCCTCGCGCACCACGGTGCGGCTCACGCCCAGCTCGGTACACAACACTGGCTCGGGCGGCAGGCTGGCACCCACGGCATACTGGCCTGAGACGATAGCTTCGCCTAGCAGGTCAACGGTATTGCCGTGTACGTTTTTTATCATGGTTTGTACGGATGGGTAAGCAACCAATGGTATGACGATAATACCTTATACAAATCAGGACTTACCCGCATGGTCTGATCTGTTTTTTACCATTACCCGACTTCAAGCACCAAGGAAATTTATGACCACCAAGAAAAAACCCGAAGATCTGCGCAGCCAGCAATGGTTCGGCCGCCAAGACCGCGACGGCTTTGCCTACCGCAGCTGGGTCAAGGGCAAGGGCGTGCCGCATGACCAGTTTGATGGCCGCCCCGTAATTGGCATTTGCAACACCTTCAGCGAGCTCACGCCCTGCAACAGCCACTTTCGCACCTTAGCGGAGCAGGTGAAGATTGGTGTGTACGAGGCCGGCGGTTTTCCGCTTGAGTTTCCGGTGATGAGCTTGGGCGAAACGCTGCTGCGCCCCACCGCCATGCTGTACCGCAACCTGGCCAGCATGGATGTGGAAGAGAGCATTCGCGGCAACCCGATTGACGGCGTGGTCCTGCTGATGGGCTGCGATAAAACCACGCCCTCGCTGGTGATGGGCGCTGCCAGCGTCGATTTGCCCACTATTGGTGTGAGCGGTGGCCCTATGCTGAGCGGCAAGTGGCGTGGCCAGGAGCTGGGCAGCGGCACAGGCGTGTGGAGCATGAGCGAACAGGTGCGCGCGGGCACCTTGAAGCTGGCAGACTTTTTTGAGGCCGAGAGCTGCATGCACCGCAGCCACGGCCATTGCATGACGATGGGCACCGCCAGCACCATGGCCAGCATGGTCGAAGCGCTGGGCATTGGCCTGCCCGGTAACGCGGCCTACCCGGCGGTAGACGGCAGGCGCAATGTGCTGGCGCGCATGGCCGGGCGGCGCATTGTGGACATGGTGCATGAAGACTTGGTATTGTCCAAAATTTTGCAACGTGAGGCGTTTGAAAACGCCATCAAAACTTTGGCAGCAATTGGCGGCTCGACCAATGCGGTGATCCATCTGCTGGCGATTGCCGGGCGCGTGGGTATTGACTTAAAACTGGAAGATTTTGACAAACTCGCCTCTGAGCTGCCTTGCTTGGTCAACCTGCAACCCAGCGGCAAGTTTTTGATGGAAGACTTTTGCTATGCTGGCGGCCTGCCGGTGGTAATGAAGGAAATAGCCCACCTGCTGCACACCAACCACATCACGGCCAGCGGGCTCACGGTGGGCGAGAGCATTGCAGATGCGCAAAACTACAACACCGAGGTGATCAAGTCATTCAACGAACCCTTCAAAGCCAACGCCGGTATTGCCGTACTGCGCGGCAATCTGGCACCGCGTGGCGCGGTCATCAAACCCAGCGCCGCCACACCCGAGCTGATGGTGCACAAGGGCCGCGCGGTGGTGTTTGAAGATATTGAAGACTTCCATAAACGCATTGACGACGAGAACCTGGACATCGACGAGCACTGCGTGATGGTGCTGAAAAACTGCGGCCCCAAGGGCTACCCTGGCATGGCCGAGGTGGGAAATATGCCGCTGCCGCCCAAGGTGCTTAGGAAGGGTATTACCGATATGGTACGCATCAGCGATGCCCGCATGAGCGGCACCGCCTATGGCACCACGGTGTTGCACACCGCGCCCGAAGCCGCTGCGGGTGGCCCATTGGCCATTGTGCAAAATGGTGACATTGTGGAGCTGAATGTGCCCAAGCGCCTGCTGCATCTGCACATCAGCGACGAAGAGATGGCGCGCCGCTTAAAGGCCTGGACGCCCCCCAAACCGCCGATGGACTCAGGCTATTGGAAGCTGTATATCGACAACGTCAATCAAGCCGACGAAGGTGTAGATTTGGACTTCTTGCGCGGCAAACGCGGCAGCGCTGTGCCGCGCGATAACCATTAGGTCATCGTTAAAAAGCCTCGCCGCGGTATGAGCGAAAAAAAGTACGACATCGTCGCCATGGGCGAGGCGATGGTGGAGTTCAACCAGACCACGCCGGGAGAACCTACCTTTGTGCAAGGCTTTGGCGGCGACACCAGTAACGCTATCATCGCTGCTGCCCGTGCGGGGGCCCGCACTGCCTATCTCAGTGCAGTAGGCGACGACAGCTTTGGCCACATGCTGCAGGGTCTATGGCGGCGTGAGTGCGTAGATGCCGCAGCAGTCGCCGTTCACAGTGCAGCGCCTACTGGCATTTACTTTGTCACCCATGGCGAACAGGGCCACGAATTCAGCTACCGCCGCGCCGGCTCTGCGGCTGCGCAGATGGAATTGAGCCCCGCACAGCGCAGCGCATTGTCAGCTACCCGCATGCTGCACCTGTCAGGTATCTCGCTGGCCATCTCGCCTCTGGCGCGCACGCAGTGCCTGCAGGCGATCCATATTGCCAAGGCAGCAGGCGCGCAGATTTGCTTTGACTCCAACCTACGCCTCAAACTCTGGTCCTTAGATACCGCACGCAAGGCCATGCAGGAGGTGATAGCGCTGACTGATATTTTTTTGCCCAGTCTGGACGACGTGACGGCTCTGAGTGGCCTGCAAGCGCCCGAGGCCATTGTGCAGTGGAGCCATGCGCTGGGTGCTAAAACCGTACTGCTCAAACTGGGCGAGCAAGGCGTACTGGTCAGCCACGCAGGCCTCCTGACCCGCATCCCCGCGCTGCGCGTACAAGCGGTTGACGCGACTGGCGCAGGCGACTGCTTTGCCGGAAATTTTCTGGCGCGCCTCTGCCAAGGTGACGGTGTGTCCCAAGCAGCGCTTTACGCCAACGCCGCCGCATCGCTGGCAGTGCAGGGCTTTGGCGCAGTGGCTCCCCTGCCAAGGCCCGAAGCGGTCTACCCACGCTTAGCAGACTAATATGCCCGCTGCAAGTTCTCTAGGGCTCGTTGCAGGGCGATAATAGGCGCATGACCACCCCACAAGACAGCCCTTTTATTGCCGTAGATTGGGGCACCTCCACTTTCCGAGCCGCCTTGATCGCGCAGGATGGCGAGATCATGGATGAGCTGTCCGAGCCGCGCGGTATTTTGAGCTTTAAAAAAGGTGAGTTTGCAAACTATTTGATAGCGACGTGCGCTCGTTTTACCAAGGCCGGAGGGCGGTTCTTTTTACTGTCTGGCATGGTGGGCAGCAAAGACGGCCTGGCAGAAGTGCCCTACTGCCCTTGCCCTGCTACTGCCGGTCACCTCGCCCTGATGGTGGGCTGGGCTGTGAGAGACCGTGTGGCCATTGTGCCCGGTGTACGCAGCGAGTATTTTGACGTGATGCGCGGCGAAGAAACCCAGGTGTTTGGCGCAGCCGCGGTGCTGGGCATCGAAGATGCTCTGATGGTGCTGCCCGGGACACACAGTAAATGGGTCAGCCTGGAAGGTGGTGCCATCACCGGGTTTAATACCTTTATGACGGGCGAGTTTTACGCCATGCTCGCGCAGCATTCCATTTTAGCCAAAAGCTTGCCGCCCGCGGGTACCGTTGAAACACCGCTGGATCCAAGCGCTTTTGTACAGGGTATAGAGCACGCTACAACGAGTGAGAGCTTGCTCAACACCGCGTTCAGCGTACGGGTCAAGTCGCTGTTTAACCAGCTAACGCCCGCGCAGGCTAGCAGCTATTTATCAGGCTTGGTAATTGGAGAAGAGCTGATCTCCATGCAGCTGGACCCCGGCACACAGGTCGTCGTCGTGGGCTCGCAGGCTTTGAGCGAGCGCTACACTCTGGCGTTAGGCCATTTGGGCGTAGAGGCCCGCATATTGGGCACGCAGGCCGCCTGGGCCGGCCTGCACAGCATTTACTTGCAAATGTCTTTTAACCGCAGCTAAGCGGGTATTTACTATTGTATTTATAGCTGCTCCCGCTTTAATTTTTTGCGCTGAAGGCTGATATGGCTCCCAATTCTGTACATTTTGGACTACAAAACAAAGTCACCCTCATTACCGGTGGCGCCCAAGGCATAGGCGAGGCTTGTGCACGCCGCTTCGCGCGCGAAGGCGCGCACGTGGTGCTGGCAGATGTGGACAACGCTCGTGGCCAGCAGCTTGCCAACGCGCTGGGCGCGCTGTATGTGCACTGCGATGTAGGCGATAGCGCCCAGGTCAACGCCTTGGTAAAGGCCACGATCACCGCGCATGGCCGTATCGACGTGCTGGTCAACAACGCCGGCATATTCAAGGCGGCTGCGTTCTTGGAAGTGACTGAAGCCGATTTTGATGCGGTGATCCGCGTCAACCTCAAAGGCGCATTTTTAGTAGCGCAGGCCGTGGCACGCGAGATGGTCAAAACCGGTGGCGGCAGCGTAGTGAACATGAGCTCGGTCAACGCGGTGATGGCCATCCCCAGCATCGCCAGCTACAACATGAGCAAGGGCGGCATCAACCAGCTCACGCGTGTGATGGCGCTTGCGCTGGCGGACAACGGCATCCGCGTGAACGCAGTAGCACCCGGCACCATTGCCACCGAGCTGGCTGCCAAAGCCGTGCTGACCAGCGACGAGGCCAAAGCCCGCATCATGAGCCGCACACCGATGCGGCGCTTGGGTACTCCCGACGAGATTGCCGACGTAGTGGCCTACTTGGCCAGTGATGCGTCCAGCTATCTGACTGGCGAAATCATTACCGCTGACGGCGGCCGCATGGCGCTGAACTATACGGTATAGCCGCCACACTCAGGCGCTGATTTTTTGCAGCGTCCTATCCATCAAACCATGCAGTGCCGCGAGCTGGGACGCACCCACTTGAGCACCAAGCGTGGCCTGCGCGTCCTGCCATCGCTTACCTGCCAGGGTGCAGAGTTTTCTACCCGCTGGGGTGATGGCAAGCAAGCGACTGCGGGCGTTTGCGCCCTCACCCATTACCAGCCAACCTTGCGCAATCAGCGGCTGCACGCTGCGCAACAGGGTGGATGCACTCAACCCCAGTACCTGCGCCAACGCGCCAGGCTGCATCGGCCCGTCGCGCTGCACCAAGCCCAGCTGCGCAAACTAAGTCCCCTTGATGCCCAGGCTCGCTATGCTGGCCTGAAAATGCGCCATCAGCCTGCGTGCAAGCTGGCGCGACTTACACGCCGCGCAATACGAAACGATCACACTTCCTACTTCAATCCTCTGCGTCACCTCGTTCAAATAGGCACCACTACCAGCTGGGTGGGTAGCGGTACTTAGCATGGCGCTATCTCCTTTGGTACCTTCGATACCCGGCCTAACCACAGGTACATGAGCGGCATCACCATTAGTTCAAAACCCATGGCAGCGATCAACGGCGGCACTGCTTAGCTGGTCCATATGGTGCCGAGAAAGCGCCGGCTATTGTCCTCGCTGGGCTGCACCTACGCCTTAGCTGGCAATTGCACGCCTATTGCTGTCAACGAGCCCAAGCCCATCCAAATCTCCATCAACCCCGTCACCAGCGGTGATCATGGCCATCACACGCAAAGTCCTTTGAAGAGGTTTCGTACGGTACTCGTTAAAGTTGCAGGTACAGTACCTGTATACCCAACTTTAATGATGTGCAAAGCTCATGTTGCCCCAGCGGGTAACCACTTTGAAAGCAATTTGTGCTACTCCAGCGCCTTATATGCGCTGCTGACCCAGTCGTATTCGCGTTGGCGAATTTGCTTTACCTTGCGGTTGATCTTGGCTGCACCGGAGAGCCATTGGGTGCGGCCTTGCAAGCTGTGGTGCGCAGGCGCATGCATTTTTTCAGCATAAAAATGCTCGGGGTCATGCCCTACACCCCAATCCACCATGGGCAGACTATCCGGATCGGCGGGTGAGCTGTGGGCGTGCATATCGTCCAATCCCTCCCAGTGACGTTCGCCCAAAGCATGCAGTCCATACCCGGCAAAGTGATGCTCCAGGCTCAGCAGCGTACGCGCCTCTCGAGCGAAGGCATCATCGGCGACATAGGTGTCAGTTTGGCGCCAGCGGCCATCCAAAAAAACCTCCCCCAAAGCACAGCTCATCGACTTTGTATGCGCGCCAACAAAACCGCTCAAGAACGCAACTGGCGAAGCCACAAAGCGCAACCTTGCTGGCATGCGGAGCGCACGCAGTAATGCGACAAACAAAATGCCCTTGGTATGGCAATCTCCATGGCCCAGGCGCGCGACATCCGAGGCTTTGATGTGCAAAAAATCTGGCGAAAACGCCAGCGGTAAAGACTTCACATAGTTATGCACAGCTAACGCTTTGGCCCTATCGTCCACACACAGCTGAGTCACCTTGGTGGCCTGAAGACGCACTTTTACCGTGCTGAAATCGAGTTGCGCGGTCTCACGCAGCCACTCCAGCCGAGCCTCAGGGCTGGTGGAATCCACATTGGCAGATTGGTTAAATCCTGAAGAATTTCGCCGCATCGTGACAATTTAACCTATTCGCTCAAGATAGGGTGATGAATTCTGAGCTTTTTTGACGTGCAGCACACGCGAGATCGTCATTGTGTGACCAAATGCACGCCGCATTACTGCTTTATAGTCAAGTACACGTTGTGCTCGGTGCGTGCGCGTCAACTGGCTTGCCGCATCCCACGACTCAACTTACAACTCTCCTTTAAGAGCCCCGCCACATGCACTCAGAGCACACCCCCACACAATGGATACAAGACGCGGAACGGGCGATCGCGCAGCGTGATGCTGGCGCGGGTCCCGGTATCGCTCAGTGGGAGCAGATAGCCGGCATGACTGGCCTGCAACAAATGCTGGCAATGCTGAGCGGCGAAACTCCCTCGCCGCATATTTCTGACACCATGGATTTTTGCTTGGTGGAAGTGGCACTTGGTCGTGCGGTGTTCCAAGGTACGCCCCAGCTTAAACACTACAACCCGCTGGGCAGCGTGCACGGCGGCTGGTATGCCACGCTGCTGGACAGCGCGCTAGGCTGCGCCGTGCACACAATGATGCCGGTTGGCCGCGCCTACACTACGGCCGAGCTCAGCGTGAATATCGTGCGCGCGGCATCCAGCAAAAGCGGCCCGCTAAGGGCTATAGGCACTGTGTTGCACTGCGGCAGACAGCTGGCCACAGCAGAGGGCCGCATTGTCGATGCCGACGGAAAACTCTATGCACACGCCACCACGACCTGCTTGGTATTCGAGATGGCCAAGGCGTAA
>JAYWHJ010000314.1:0-18311 GCA_043777795.1 Polaromonas sp.
TGATCGCCACGTACATTAGGCGGCGTTCTTCCTCCAGGCCGTCGTGGTCGCTCATCGAGTTCTCATGCGGAAACAAGCCCTCTTCCAGCCCGGTGATAAAGACGGCATCAAACTCCAAGCCTTTGGAGCTGTGCACCGTCATCATCTGCACCGCGTCTTGGCCCGCCTGGGCTTGGTTGTCGCCCGACTCCAGGGCTGCGTGGGTGAGGAAGGCGGCCAGCGGGGACATAGTCTCACCCGTGTCTTGGTTGACGATGCCTGCAGCCTCGCGGTCTGCGTCGGCTTGCGACTGCACGGGTACTTCGCCGCCCTCAGTGCGAGCGGCATTGTCCGCACTCGTTAAGCCTTGACTCGCTGGACTTTGCGTGAGCTTGGGTGCATTGGCCACCTCATCGACCGGCAGCGCCACCGCATCGCGGCCAAAGCCTTCTTGCGTCACAAAGCTCTCAGCCGCGCTGACCAGTTCTTCCAGGTTTTCTACCCGATCTGCGCCTTCTTTGTCGTTTTTGTAGTGCTCTATCAATCCGCTGTGGTCTAACACCAACTCAATAATTTCACGCAGGCTACAGCCCTGCGTTTTCTCGCGCAGCACGTCCATCTTGGCGACAAAGCCGCCCAAACTCGCGCCCGCCTTACCCGTCACCAAGCTCACCGCGTCGTGCAGCGAGCAGCCAGAGGCACGGGCCGCGTCTTGCAGCTGCTCCAGGCTGCGCGCGCCGATGCCGCGCGGCGGGAAGTTGACTACCCGGCTAAAGCTGGTGTCGTCTTGCGGGTTCTCCAAAATGCGCAGGTAGGCCAGCGCGTTTTTAATCTCAGCGCGCTCAAAAAAGCGCAGACCGCCATACACGCGGTAGGGCACACCAGCGTTGAACAGTGTGGTCTCTATCACGCGGCTTTGGGCGTTGCTGCGGTATAGCACCGCAATCTCGCTGCGCTTGTAGCCCGGCTCGGTGCCTTGGTCGCGCTGCAGGTTTTTTACCTCGTCAACTAGCCACTGCGCCTCAGCATAGTCGCTTGGGTTTTCCATCACCCGCACCGGCTCGCCCGGGCCTTGGGCGGTGCGCAGGTTTTTGCCCAGGCGCTTGGTGTTATGGCTAATGAGCTGGTTGGCGCTGTCCAAGATGTTGCTGTACGAGCGGTAGTTTTCCTCCAGCTTGATCTGGTGCTGCACGTTGTATTCGCGTACAAAGTCGGCCATATTGCCCACCCGCGCACCGCGAAAGGCGTAGATGCTTTGGTCATCGTCGCCGACAGCAAAGACAGAAGAATTGCTACTATTTTGGGAGCTGCTACCACCATTTTCTATTGGGCTGTGGCCCGAAAACATCTTGATCCATGCGTATTGCAGCTTGTTGGTATCTTGAAACTCGTCAATCAAGATATGCCGAAAACGGCGGTTGTAATGCTCACGTATCGGCGGGTTGTCGCGCAGCACCTCGTAGCTGCGCAAAATCAGCTCACCAAAATCCACCACACCTTCACGCAGGCACTGGGCCTCGTACAACTCGTAAATTTCAACTTTCTTGCGGGTCTCTTCGTCGTGCGCTTTGATGTCTTTGGGCCGATCGCCCTCCTCCTTGGCGCCGCTGATAAAGTACATCAACTGCTTGGGCACATAGCGCTCTTCGTCGATGTTGAACTGCTTGCACAAACGCTTGATGGCCGAGAGCTGGTCTTGCGTGTCCAAAATGGCAAACGACTGCGGCAGTCCGGCAATTTTGTAATGCGCCCGCAAAAAGCGGTTGCACAAGCCGTGGAAGGTGCCAATCCACATGCCGCGTACATTCACGGGCAGCATAGTGCCCAGGCGCAGCAGCATTTCTTTGGCGGCCTTGTTGGTAAAGGTGACGGCCATCACGCCGCCGGGGGAGATTTGCCCGGTTTGCAAGAGCCAGGCAATGCGGGTGGTGAGCACCCGCGTTTTGCCTGAGCCCGCACCCGCCAAAATCAGCGCATGCGCGTCGGGCAAGGTGACCGCGGCGAGCTGCTCAGGGTTAAGATGGTTGAGCAGCGGCATGTGGCCTGCTAACTGTGGGGAGCCGCCAGGCTGTAAGACTGCAGCGTTGTGGGAGACTAAACCCGAATCAAGTGATACTTCTGAAAACATAGCCCAGATTGTGAAGCCAAGACGATGCAAACCCCTCCCCATTTACGGATTTATTGTGCCACTGTGTCTTTGAGATGTAAGCCACGCTCTGTGTGCGTCACATCTTCGTCAACTCTGGCGCGTTGGACTCGCCTTGGCCTGACGGCGTGCATGGCATTTGGCTTGGCCAGCCAAGCGTACGCCCAATCGTCCTGCTCCAGCGACGGGCAGCGGGCCCCCGTAGCGCTGCTAGAGCGCTTTATCAGCGCAGATTGCGACACCTGCTGGAGTAATGCCTCATTGCCGCAACCCGCTGCAGGCCAAGCCGCCTTGGACTGGATCGTGCCCAGCCCCCGGGGTGAGGATGCCGCGTTGTCCGCCGCCGCCACGCGCGATGCGCCGGCCCGCCTAAAGGCGCTGGGCTTGCCGTGGGATGCGGCGAAAGTGGGTATGCAAGCCAGTGCGGTACAAAAATCCTTGCCCCACGGCAGCTCGGCAAAAGCGCCCAAGCTGCGTGTGGCCCATGGCCTACCTTTTAACGGTTACATCGGCGCGTCCATCGAGTTCACGCCGCCGCCAGGTGCGCGCGCACCCGCTGCCCCAACAAAGAGCCCCGGCCTATTTGCGCACCTCGTGCTGGTTGAGACATTGCCCGCAGGAACTGAGGGAAGCAACGTCGAGCGCCACCTGGTGCGCAACGTGCTGGTCACTCCTTGGAACATGGCCGATGAGCTGGGCAAGGTGAACAAGGAAGGATTCAAACCGTTTTTCGAATCGCGCCCCATGAGCCTGCCAGCGGGCGTAAACCCGGAGCGGCTGCGGATACTGGGCTGGGTGCAAAATGCTGCCGGTCGCATCCTGGCTAGCGCGCAATCGCGTTGCGAAAACTGAATCAAGCTACTACATATTCAATAGCTGCTTCCAAAATATTTTATTGCGCTACAGCGCGATTGAACGGCCAAGGCCCAAATGACACCAGCGCTGGAAAACCTTGGTGTGCAATATGAACCCGTGCCGCACGGCGTCCACCGCTTTGGGCGAGGCATGGCCACAAACTGTTTTTTCTGCGCGAGCAGGCCACAAAGAACCGGCGCAGGCCATGCTCGACAAGGTCGCCGCCTTTCACGCTCAGGTGTGGGTAAGTCTCGCGCAGCTTGCGTTTTAGAAACTGCGGCATCGGCGACTCGCGCACGAAACGTTCTCTGAGGGATCGACGCCACAACTGCAAACAGGAAATCGAAACCTACACCAACTCGACCCCAAAGAGCCATGACACGTTGGGCTGCCAGGCACCCAAAACACTGCTGCCAATCAACGCCACGCCAAGAGGCTCTAGGGCGACAAGCAGCAAAGGCATGAGCTGGATAAGAGGTCTTTGGTTTTTGTCATCCACTACACGACCACTGGCTCATGCTCCAGCACAATGCCAAAGCGCTCGTACACGCTGGTTTGAATGGCTTTGGCCAGCGTCATGACCTCGCCACCCGTGGCGGGGGTAGCGGTGCCAGTGCCTTTATTGACCAACACCAAGGCCTGCTTCTCATACACACCCGCATTGCCTACGGTTTTGCCTTTCCAGCCGCAAGAATCGATCAACCAGCCCGCCGCCAGTTTGACCTGCCCGTCCGCCATGGAGTAGTGCACCACCTTGGGGTCGCGCGCGATGATGTCGACGCACTGCTCAGCGCTGACTTGCGGGTTTTTAAAAAAGCTGCCCGCGTTGCCGATCACCGCGGGGTCGGGCAGCTTGGCGCGGCGCACTTCGCACACCCAGTTGAAGATTTGCGGCGCAGTGGGGATCCATCCGGCGGTTTTTCCCAGTTGCAGGAGACGTTCAAGTTGCTCTGTATTAGATAGCTGCTCCCGCAATATTTTATTGGCTTGAAGGCCTTTTTCTTCTAAAAAAGTGGCCCACTTACGCTGTAAATCGATGTAGCCCAACTCTGCGCGCCAGCGTTTGGGCAAGGCAAAGCGCACATGGGTGATCACGACTTTATCGAGCAGGCCCAAGCCTTGGGCATACCCTGACCCAGCGCCAGCGCCATGCTTGAACACCGAGTCTCTGTAGCCAAACGCGCACTGCGCCGCGGTCAAAGTAAACGCCTCGCCGGTATGCAGGTGCACACCGTCCAGACTGTCAAACCGGTCTTGCAGCTCTACGCCATAAGCGCCAATGTTTTGTACCGGGCAGGCCCCTACGCTGCCAGGAATTAGGGCCAGGTTTTCTAGGCCCGGCCAGCCCTGCTCCAGCGTCCATGCCACGGTGTCGTGCCAGTTCTCGCCCGCACCTACCTCGACAATCCAGTGCTTGTCGGTCTCGCCAGCCAGGCGTTTGCCCATGATTTCGACCTTCAGAGTCAGGGCTTTCACATCTCCGGTCAGCACGATGTTGCAGCCGCCGCCCAAGACAAACGGCGGGTACCGGGCAAAATCTTGCGGCGTACCCCGTGTGGCGGCTATCGCGTCACGCAGTGCATCTACCGAGCCGATGCGCACCAACTGCTGCGCTTTGGCCACAATACCAAAGCTATTGTGCGCCGCGAGGGGGAAGTTTTTCTCAATAAACATGCCACAATTGTCGCATTCTGCACCCCTCCAACCCCCGTTCGTCGAGAATTTACTATGCCAAGTTTTGATACCGTGTGTGAACCAAATATGGTCGACGTGAAAAACGCCGTTGAAAACGCCGCCAAAGAAATCGCCACCCGCTTTGACTTCAAGGGCAGCTCTGCCGCTGTGGAGCTGAAAGACAAAGAAATTACCCTGTTTGGCGATGCTGATTTTCAGCTCCAGCAAGTGGAAGACCTGCTGCGCGCCAAGCTCACCAAGCGCAACGTAGACGCGCGCTACCTGGATGTAGAAAAGATCCAGAAAATTGGCGGCGACAAAGTTAAACAAGTGGCCAAAGTGCGCGAAGGCATTGAGGCCGACATGGCCAAAAAAATCGTCAAAGTGCTCAAAGACAGCAAGATGAAAGTGCAAGCCAGCATCCAGGGCGAAAGCGTGCGCGTGACCGGTGCGAAACGTGACGATTTGCAGGCGGCGATGGCTTTAATTAAAAAAGACATTGAGGATATTCCTCTCACGTTTAACAACTTTCGAGATTGATGCTCAGCGCGGCGAAGTGCTTGCGTGGCCCGCACATTCGCCGCACCGCTGGCGCCTTGTCGCCCCTCCAATTTCCATAAGTTTTGCATGCCCATGGCGCCCAAAAACGTTCTGATTTTTATAGCTGCCCTCGCAACATTTCATTGCGCAGGGGCGCAATCGGTTGCATTAAGCGGCGTGATGGGCAACAAAGCGCTGCTGGTCGTCAACGGCGGCGCCCCTAAAGCCGTGGCAGCCGGAGAAACCCATCAAGGTGTGAAGGTGGTGGGCGTGGTGGGCGAGCAGGCCACCTTAGACATCAACGGCCAGCGCAGCACGGTACGCGTGGGGGACGCTCCCGTGAGCCAAGGCGCGCAGCCGGGAGGCGCCAACGGCAGCAAGATAGTTCTACCCATGGGCAGCGGCGGTCACTTCTTTGCACAAGGCTTGGTCAATGGCAGACCGATCCGGTTCATGGTGGATACCGGTGCCACCACGGTGGCCCTGGGGGTGAGCGATGCGCAGCGCATGGGCATTGACTACCAAAAGGGCTTGCCAGTGCGCATGGGCACAGCCAATGGCATCGCCCAGGGCTGGAAGATCAAACTCAGCAGTGTGAAAATTGGCGATGTAGAGGTCTACGAGGTAGATGCCATCGTGGGCCCCGACATGCCCTTTGCGCTGTTGGGCAATAGCTTCCTGGGCCGCTTTAACATGAACAAAACCATCGACCAGATGGTGCTGGACAAGCGCAATTAAATCAGGCGGCTGGGTTGGAGTTACTTCGTCGGAGTTACTTCGTCGGAGTTGCTTGGCCGCACCCGCTTCGCAAGATTAGCGCCTTATTTTTTATCGATGCCCAATTGCGTGCTGCCCAGCTTTGACTCGGTGCCCGCCAGTAAACGGTTAATGTTCTCGCGGTGGCGAATGGCCAATATCACGCTCATCACAAAAATCGCCATCAACACAGATTTAGAGGTGTACCACGCCACCCGATCGCCAAACAGATAGTAAAACGGTGCAAACCCCGCTACCGCAATCGACGCCAACGACACGTAGCGCGAAAAATACAAAATAATCAGAAAACTGGCCACACAGGCCAGCCCCAACACCCAGTGCACGCCAAACAGCACGCCTGCAGCGGTAGCGACACCTTTGCCACCCTTGAACTTAAAAAATACAGGAAACACGTGGCCCAGAAAAGCCGCTAAAGCCACCAAGCCCAGTGTGCCGTCCCCCAAGCCCACATCCGGCCCCCACACCTTGACCAGCAGCACAGGGATAAAGCCTTTAAGCGCATCTAGCACCAGCGTGGTAATGGCGGCGCTCTTGCTGCCCGAGCGCAGCACGTTGGTAGCCCCTGGGTTTTTGCTACCGTAAGTACGCGGATCGTTCAGCCCCATGAATTTGCTGACGATGACAGCAAAGCTCAGCGAGCCAATCAGGTAAGCGGCCAGGGTAGCCAAAAAAGAATAAGCAAACGCCATGCGGTCTCCGTCAAAGTAATGGAATCAGTGCATGGATTCTATGCCGCTCGCAGCCCTGCATCCGCCGGGCGAGCTCCACAACGGTGCAATGCGCGGTGGCTAGAGCGTTTCGCTGGCCTCAAAATCCAGCTCTACCTTGGCGCCATTGGGGTCGTGGCAAAACAACTGCCAGGTACCTGCGCCCACCTGCTGGCGCAGATCGTACTTAATGCCGCGCTCGTCAAAGCGCGCTTTGACCGCCTTGAGCCCTTGGGCGGTAAATGCCATGTGGTCTATCACACCGGCAGGCGGGGTGGGTACAGCGCGGTCAAAGTACATGTGCAAAACCGCCTGCGGCCCACCTGCATAAAGCCAGGCACCTGCGAAACCAAGGTCTGGTCGATGGCCCACAGTCAAACCCAACACACCCACATAAAAGTCGAGCGTGGTCTGAGCGTTTGCAGCGATCACCGTGAAATGGTTCATGCCTACGATCATGTCAATCTCCTTAAGCGCGCAATACCAAACAACCTGTGCTGGCGCGAGATTCGAGCCGCCTGTGCGCCCGCGGCGCAGCATCCAGGGTGAAGTACTCAATAGGTGGCAACTTGATAGCGCCACTGGCCAAAGCATCCCATACGCGCTGCGCCCGCTCTGCTAACTGCGCATTCGTAGCGACATAGTCAAACACTACGGGTCGGGAGAACGTTAAAGACTTGGCCACCAACATATCTGGTGGCACTGGTGCCAGCGCGCCTGTGGCCTGCCCAAGACTGATCCAATGTCCACGCCGCGCTAGTGCGGCAAAGTTTTCATCTCGGGCCGCGTTGCCCAGCCCGTCAATCACTACATCAGCCCCCCCGCAGGCACTGTGCACCGCGTCAGCGAAGCGGTAATCCTGCGTGACAATCACATGCTCGCAGCCGTACGCGCGGGCCGTGCGGGCCTTCTCCTCACTGGATACGGTACCCAGCACCACAGCACCCAAACGTTTTGCCCACGCGCAAACCAACAGCCCCACGCCGCCTGCCGCTGCGTGCACTAAAAGCCGCGTACCCGGGCGCACATGGCCCAAATCACGCACGAGGTAATCGGCCGTAACACCTTTGAGCAGCAATGCAGCCGCCGTATCGTCCTCCACCTCCGGGGGCAAGCGCACCACCAGGCTGGCCGCTACGTTGCGCACCGTGCAATACGCCCCAGGCATGGGGTTGAGATAAGCCACACGGTCGCCTGGCAGGAACGTATTGACATTGACTCCCACATCTATCACGCTGCCAACAGCTTCCAAACCCAACACCCCAGGCAAGGGCAACATGGAGGGAATCCATCCGCTGCGCAGGTAAATATCCATGTAGTTCACGCCAATTGCCCGTTGACGGATACGCAGTTCGCCCTCTCCCGGCGCGGGCACCTGCGCTTCTTCTGCAACCAATACGTCAGCCATACCGTAACTGTGGACAACCATATTACGGGAAGGCACGGGCATTGCACTAGGCATTGCCGAACCGCCGCGGGCTTGCAGATCTCTACCCTGGCGCAGATGGCGCCGCAGGCTTTCAAAACCAGCTTCGTAGACCCCCTTGGCCACCATGTCACTGAGTTCCCGCTCTTTGCCAACCGGCGTGGCAAAGGTAGAGCTCCAGTGCCAGAAGGTACTGTTGCTGTCCGTGACGCGCTTGAGCGTGACGGTAGCCACGTAGCGCTGTAGCGGCACACTGGCCTCAAGAATGCAGTACGTACTGACATACTCAGTATCAGACAGCGTCAGTAGCTGCTCGCGGATGCGGTTGCCATCCCTCAAGGTAAAGCTGCGAACACAGCCTACTTGGTCGCTGCGCTCATCGCCCTCGATACGGCTTGCGTCCACAGCCTCATGCCATTGGTCGTGGCTGTTGAAATCACGCAGCACCGCCCAAACACGTTCAATTGGCGCATCGATGACGGTGGAGCGAACGACCTTTTGAAGCATTGGCTACTTCTTGAACTTGAGCTTGGAGCCATCAAAGGTGGTGACCTGCGCGGCCATCAAGCCGCCGCGGGTGACGTAGGCATCGGAGCCTTTGTAGGGTTCTGCCAAAAAATCTGCCTCAGCACGCCACATCACATTCAGCGTATTGCCAACCTTGAACGAGCTCTCAGTCGTAAACTTCAGCCCCTTCAGGCCATCGGGCCGTGGCTTGCAAAAGCCCGTGAAGAGGTCGCCCACCTTTTGTCGGCCCTTGATCACCTGACCATCGGGCAAGTGGATCTCCACGTCGTTAGGGTATTGCGCCATGAGTCGATTCCAGTCGCACTTATTCAGGGCATCCAAGTGCTCGTCAATCACCTTTTGTACAGTTGGCTGCTTCTTCAAAGGCGGCAGCTTGGCTGGGTCGGCAGCCAAAGCCAGGGTGGTACCAGCCGCCAAAGCAAGTGCAATAAGTGTTTTGCTTATCTGTATGCGCATGATGTTTTCCATAGTGAGCGGTTTGTTGGGTGTGTGACATCAACGCGCAGACCGCTGTTTCAGCGCATCGAACCCGGTTTGAAAAACGCCTTGCCCAATGCTTTGCGTGAGCTCTGCTTCACGGCCTGGAGCGCATTCAAATTCTGCACTCCATTCGGCAAAACAGCGACTTCCATCGGTCACCGGGGTCAGCTTGAGTGTGGCCACATAATTTGCCACGCCCATAGGGCTCTCCAGAATCTCATAGGTACAGCTGAAGTCATAGTCAGACAGCGCCAGCAGCTTCTCTCGAATCATGCCGCCGTCTTTGGTATGAAAGTGGCGAATACACCCGACACGATCACTAGCTTGATTGTTTTCGATGCGACTGTCCGATATGGCTGGGTGCCACTGCGGCAAGGCGTTGAAATCGCGGATGCGCGACCACACCGTATCCGCACTGGCATCAATCACGCTGGAGACGTAAATCTGGACCACGCCTTACTCCTTGGCGGATGTTGATCCGGGGGGCAGCGCCGCCTGCGCTCCACTCACACCGCCCACCAAACGCTGGATATCACCGCCCTCGATACCGATCTCACGCAGTAGCTGGTCTACCAAAGGCGCTTGCGCTCTAAAGCGCAGGGCTGAGTTCACTACACCATCAGAAAAATTGCCTCCGCCACCACCCTCGCCTTGCCCATTGCCACCCGATCCACCCAGTCCATCCACATGCAAAATCTTGATCCCCTCAATACGTTCCATGGGCTTGACGGACTCGCGGATGATGCCTTCTGCCCGCTCCACCAGCTTCATGCGCAATGCAGACATACGTGCATCAGGCGTCAGCATGTTGTGGGCCTCATTCATCAGGCGCATCGCCTCGGCCTCAATTTCGGCACGTACTTTAAGCGCCAAGGATTTGATCTTGTCCGCGTCAGCATCTGCCTGCGCCTGTGCGCGCACGGATTCTCCGCGGTCAGCGCTGGCATTTTTGTCAGCTTGCGCAGCAGATGTTATTTGCAATGCATCGCGCTCAGAGACCAAAGCTGCAGCAATGAGTTCAATCGATTTTTTGCGCTCTGCCATTTCGACTTCGCGCGCCGTAAACACCTTTTCTTCAGCGGTGACTGCCAAGGCCCGCGCGATCTCAGCTTGCGCCTGGGCTTCGCTTTGGGCTTTACTCTCGCGCGCAATGGCGATGGCTCTTTGCTGCTCGCCCAATTCGAGCGCGGTACGGCGTTCTGTCTCGGCAGACTGTATCGCGCGCTCTTTGCCTATACGCTCCTGCTCGATGGTCTGCTCGGAACGAATGCGCGCTGAGTCGATAGCCAGCTTAGCCGATATCTGCGCGCCTTCGGCATCTTGCTCACGCTGCGCACGCTCGGTCGACACTTCTGCCTGCTGTCTGGCCCGCGCAATCGAAACTTCACGCTGCTGCGACAAGCGAGCGAATTCACTCTCACGGTCAATATCGAGCGAGAGTTTCTCTGCCTCCAGGTTCTTATTGCGAATGGCAATCAGCGTATCCTGCTCTACATCGTTACGTTGCTTCTTTCGGTGCTCAATTTGTTCGGTCAAACGCGTTAAACCTTCTGCATCAAATGCGTTACTCGGGTTGAAGAACTCCATGCCGGTTTGATCCAGTTGCGTCAGCGATGCGGCCTCAAGTTCCAAACCGTTTTTGGTCAAGTCTTCAGCTACGGCATCCCGAACGCGCTTGACATAGCTGCCGCGCTTCTCGTGCAGCTCTTCCATCGTCATCTCCGCGGCTGCTGTGCGTAAAGCGTCAATGAACTTGCCTTCCACCAATTCCTTGAGCTGTTCAGGCTCCATGGTGCGCAAGCCCAGCGTCTGCGCGGCTGCAGCCACTGCCTCGGGCGCCGCGCTGACCCGCACGTAAAACTCAGCACTCACGTCTACGCGCATGCGATCTTTGGTGATCAAAGCCTTGTCGCGGCCCCGGCTGACTTCCAGGCGCAAGGTGTTCATGTTCACTGGAATCACATCATGGACTATCGGCAGCACGAATGCACCTCCGTCCAGTACCACTTTTTGCCCACCCAAGCCCGTGCGCACAAAAGCCCGCTCCTTGGAACTTCTAAGATAAAGCCAGTGGAGCAGCCAAACACCGATGGCGACGACAATCGCGACGACGATCAGACCAAGAATAAAACTGCCAAATTGGGTACCGGACATAAAGTGATCTCCTGTTATCGGGTAATCTGCGTGAAACGCCGCGTGGTATCGGTAAGTGCTACTTCAGTGGGCAGCCGTTCCATGGAACTGGCACCGTAAAAACCGTCGCACGCGGTGCAGCGCTGAAGAATGTATTGCGCGTCTTCCGGGGTGGCGATAGGCCCTCCGTGGCAAAGCACAATCACCTGCGGGTTCACCGCTCTGGCAGCAGCAGCCCAAGCGTTAATGGATTCAACACAATGATCTAGCGTCAGTGCGGTTTCTGCGCCTATGGCTCCACCGGTAGTCAAGCCCAGATGACACACCACGATGTCGGCACCGGCCTGGGTCATCGCACGCGCATCTGCCTCGCTGAATATGTACGGCGTAGTCAGCAGATCCATGGCATGTGCACGCGCAATTAACTCTACCTCCAACGCGTAACTCATGCCCGTTTCTTCGAGATTGGCACGGAAAGTACCATCAATCAGCCCGACAGTTGGAAAATTCTGAACTCCCGAAAACCCAAGGTCTATCAAGCGCTTTAAGAACTGGTCTGGAATCATGAACGGGTCAGTTCCGTTGACGCCGGCAAGCACGGGGGTATGCTTGACCACAGGCAGTACTTCGAGTGCCATCTCGCACACAATTTCATTCGCATTGCCATAGGCCATCAAACCGGCCAGGGAGCCTCGTCCGGCCATGCGATAGCGGCCAGAGTTGTAGATCACTATCAGATCGATACCACCGGCTTCTTCACACTTTGCGGACAAACCGGTACCGGCACCACCGCCGACCAGCGGGCGCCCCGCTTGTATTTTTGCGCGAAAGCGATTGAGCAGAGTGGAGCGAGCGATTCTAGGCATGGTATTTCCTTAGTGTTTAAGCATGTTTGGCTGTGGATATTTGGCGTGAAACTTCGTGCCACGCAGCTACCAAAGCGTCTGCGAAGGCATCGTCGTTAATGTGCATCGCCAGGCGAACGAGTTTGCGTTGTAAGCTCGGCCGAAAATGCTGTTCTATCGTCGCAAACAGCATGCGATCCGCCTCAGGATCGTGAAATGGTTGACCTGGCTTGTCGATAGCAGAGACTCCCAGCTCTGGAATCAGAAAACGCACCGGTCCCACCATGGCATTGAGTTTATTGGCAATGAACTCACCTATCTGGCGACTTTCATCCACCGTCGTGCGCATCAACGTGACCGTGGGGTTATGGCGATACAGCTTGCGCCCTTTGAAGCGCTCAGGCACCGAATCCCAAGGACCAAAATTGACCATGTCCAGCGCGCCTGGAGCGCCCACATAAGGCAGATTGTGGCGCGAAAAAACATCCATGCGCATAGGACCTGCAGACAGTACGCCTCCGCAAACTTCATCAGCTATTTCGGTGGTAGATACATCGATGGCACCGACCAACAGTCCCGAATCGACCAGCTTCTCCATGCTCTGTCCGCCTACGCCGGTGGCGTGGAACACCAGGCAGTCGTAAGTCTCCTCCAGCCGTTTCGATACGGCCTGTACACAGGGCGTAGTGACTCCAAACATGGTGAGTCCAAGCGCTGGCTTGGTCGATAGCGAGTCTGCCACTGGGTGCGTGATCATGCCAGCCAATGCATGGGCAGCATTGGCCAATACTTTTTCAGTGATCCGGTTGATGCCTTGCACGTCGGTGACCGAATACATCATGCAGATGTCGCTGGGGCCCACATAAGGCCGGGTATCGCCACTGGCCATAGTAGAGACCATGACCTTGGGCACGCCGATAGCCAATGCCCGCATGCCAGGCGTAGCCAAAGACGTACCTCCAGAGCCGCCCGCTGAGATGACTCCACCCAGGTCGCGCCGGGAGCGCACAAAATGCTCAAACGCCGTGGCCATGCCAGTAACGGCGCTACCCCTGTCACCCGTGAACACGGCGGCATCGCCGCTGGGGTGGTATCGCGCCACCTCGCGTGGGTGCACGCTGGCAGGCGATGCCTTGCCCGAAGTGGACAAATCCACTGTGACCACCCGCAAACCTAGTTTTTCCATGCACTGACGCAGGAAGAACAACTCACGGGCTTTGGTGTCAAACGTGCCCACGACGTAGGCGGCACGGGTACTGGTGGCGGCAACCGGGAAATCGAAAACCTGCGTTGGTGGCGCAATGGGTTTGGGCGAGTCCGCTGGCGTTGCCATCGGGGATTGACGCGCAACATCCGGCGACACGCGCGCAATGCCGGCAGCATTCCAGCGGTTCAGGCCACGCACGGTGAGTGGGCCTACGTTGTCCAACGACGACGCACCATCGCCGTAAGCCCGGCGCACCGTGAGCATCTGAATGGGCGCGGTCAGATGTTCATCTTCGGTGGGTGCATCTGCTTCATCGTCTTCATGCCCGCCCGAGCGCAGGCCTAGCAGGCGCTCTTGCAAGTCGCGGTCGCCCGCAAGTTGCGCAGTCGCCATCTCGTGCGCAATGCGGCCATTGACCATCACGCCGATGCGGCTGGACACTGACAAGGCTACGCCCAGGTTTTGCTCAATCAGCAGCACCGCAATCTCACCTTGCTGCGCCAGATCGCGCAAGGCTTGCGCCACCTGTTCGACGATCACCGGGGCCAGGCCCTCGGTGGGCTCGTCCATCACCAGCAATTTGGGTTGAAGCAACAAGGCCCGGCCAATGGCCAGCATTTGCTGCTCGCCGCCGGACAATTGGGCGCCGCCGTTGGACTTGCGCTCAGCCAACCGGGGGAACATAGCGTAGACCCGGTCGACATCGCGGCGTTTGGAGGCTACCAAACGCAGGGTTTCATCGACCGTCAGCGACGGCCAGACGCGGCGGCCTTGCGGCACGTACGCAATGCCGCGCTTCGTGATTTCGTGAGGTGGCAATCCCAGAATTTCTTCGCCCAAAAATCGCACGCTACCGGTGGCGGGCACCATACCGGTGATCGCGTTGCACAACGTGGTTTTGCCCATGCCGTTACGGCCCACGATACCCAGCACGCCACCTTCACTTCCCACATTAATGCGCAGGCTGACGCTTTGCAACGCGTGGGCGCGCCCGTAGAAAACACTCAGGCCTTCAACCACCAACACCGGGCCGCTACGTGCGGTGGGCACATCAGATTTACCAAACCAGGCCATCAGTGCTTGCCTCCCATATAAATAGCTTGCACTTGCGCGTCGTTCTCAATTTCGTTGGGCGTGCCCGACTTGAGCACGCGCCCGTTGTGCATCACCGTGACCTGCTCGACGACGCGCAAGGCAATGTCCAGGTCGTGTTCGATCAATACAAAGCTCATGTGCGCTGGCAGCGCAGCGAGCAGTGCCACCAGCTCACGGCGCTCTGCAGGCGACAAACCAGCGGCGGGCTCGTCAAACAGGATCAGGCGCGGGGCACCCGCCAGTGCCATGCCTATTTCCAGCTGGCGCAGTTGGCCGTAGGCCAGGTTAGCCACCAACTCGTTTGCCACATGGCTCAAGCGCGAGCGCTCCAGCAGATCTTGCGTGGCCAGCAAGGACGCATGGTTGGCACGAGGCTGGAAAAAGCTGAAGCGCCCGTTGGACACACCGCGCACCGCCAGAAACAGGTTGTCGCGTACTGACAGGTCACGAAACAAAAGCGAAGACTGGTAGGTGCGCCGCAGCCCTTTGCGGATGCGTTCATACGGCGGTAGCTCCGTGATGTCTTCGCCAAAAAATTGAATCCGCCCGGAAGTGGGCGGAAAGTCGCCAGTGATGGCGTTGAACAGCGTGGTTTTACCTGCGCCGTTGGATCCGAGAATGGCGTACTTCTGACCCGCCGCCACCGACAGAGATACGTCATCAACCGCACGCAAGGCGCCAAATGCGCGCGTGACGTGGTTGAGCACCAGGGCCTCGTTGGACGCGTGCGCCCGCGCACCGGCTTGGGCAGCAGATGACGGGCGCAGTGGGGTGACGGTGGCCATGGGGTTCAACTCAATCTTGTGCGGATTCAGGGGCAAGCTGGCACGTCGCGCGTACCCATCTTGAAGTCAGCCGCACTAATGCCCAGTGTCTGTTCCACGTTGTCAACCTTGCGGGCCACTTTGGTGGTCAGGTTGCCCTGAGCGTCTTTCACCACTTCGGTCACAAAGGTGGTGCCAATCGCCTGGCGGTTGGCGTCCAGCCGCACATCGCCGGTAGGTGTTTTGAGCACCATTTTGGAAAGCGCCTCGCGGTATTTGGCCTGGCCACCCGACAGATCGCCTTTCACTGCATCCAAGCCGTCCAGCGCAGCCTTCATGTTCTGGTAGTACACATAGGCAAACAGGCTGGGGCTGGGAAAGCCGCCGGCCGACACCGGGTATGTGGCTCTGTAGTCCGCTACAAAAGCCTTCCACTCGGCACCGTCAAATGAGTCAGCAACGGGACCGGCCGACATGGTGCCCACCAGTGATTCACGGCGCTTGCCTTTGTAGTTCAACACGTCCTGGCTCACGGTGATCGAGCCGCCCAGCATGGGCTTGTCTCCACCGGCGTTTTCGTATTGGGTGAGGAAGTTCACCGCATCGGCGCCGCCCAAGATCACCAGCAGCGCATCCACGTTTTTGGGAATCTTTGCAATCACCGACGAGTAGTCCTTGGCACCCAACGGTACCCAGGCTTTTTCAGGCACCTTGCCGCCCAGCTTGCAGTATTCGGACATAAAGCCCTGCACTTGCGAATACGGGAAGGCGTAATCCTCGGCAATCACCATCACCCGCTTGTAGCCCTTGTCCATCGCGGCTTTGCCCAGGCCCACCATCCACTGGGCGCCGTCGGTGTTGAAGCGAAAGAAGTTGGGGCTGGGGCTGACGAGGGTGGCTGCCTGCGCTCCCGATGAGCCGTTAATGAAGGTAATGTTGGGCTGGGTCTTGGAATAATCCTTGACCGCAATGCCCTCGCCGCCCGACAGGGGGCCGACCATGATGTCCACCTTGTCTTGCTCTACCAGTTTGCGGGTAGCGTTCACGGCCACATCGGGCTTGGCGTCCGAGCTGGCCTTGATGATTTCAATCTTGCGCCCGGCCACCACACCGCCGCGAGCCTTAACGGCCAGCTCCGCGCCGCGCATGCCGTCGGCCCCGCCTGCGGCAAACGGCCCTTCCAGGGTGGCCAGCAAGCCTATCTTCACGGGCCCTTGCTGTGCCCATGCTGCACCCCAAAGGGTTGTGGCTGCGGCCAGGCCGAGCGCGGTGCGTACCCAAATTCTCTTTGTAGCGTTCACAGTAATCTCCTATTTAGTGGAAAGTTATGGCTTGCCTGAACCGAAACGAAGCCGAAGCTTCGCCCACAGTCCCAGCAAACCGTCGGGGGAAAACAGCACAATGGCCAGAAACACGCTGCCAATGACAAGGTTGAAGCGCTCCCGGCTGATCACGTCAATGGCAAAAGTTTGCAGCAGTACAAAAATCAAGGCACCCAGAAAGGCACCCAGCGGGTGCTTCACACCGCCGAGCACGGCGATGATCAAGATGTTGATGAGCCAACCGGTGCCCACCGAGCCGGGGCTCATCAAGGCGTTGTACCAAGCCAGCAACACGCCGCCCACTGCAGCCAGCAAGCCCGCCACTGCGTATGCGGCCACGCGGTGGGCCACCACGTTAAAGCCCAGGGACGCCATGCGCCGGGGGTTATCGCGTATGCCTTGCAAGGCCATGCCAAAGGGCGCACGAACCAGGTAGCAAATGAAACAGTAACCCGCTAGCGCCCAGAACAGGCACAAGAAGTAGTAGGGCAGCGGATCACGCATGTTCACACCCCAGATCACCGGTGCCTTGATCTCGCGCAAGCCCTGGAAACCGTTGAACACACTGTAGTTTTGAAGTACCAGGTAGTAAAACGCCACGCCGATAGCCAGCGTGATCATGATAGTGTAGATGCCTTCTGTGCGCACCGACAACCAGCCGATGCCGGCCGAGCACAGCACCGCAATAATCACGGCAAACGGCACGGCAATATACCAACGCCAGCCCAGACTGATGTCGGCATAACTGCTGGTGCCCAGTACAGCCAGTGCGTAGCCCGCAATACCCGCCACTGTCATCTGGGCCAGCGAGACCATGCCGCCATAGCCGGCCAGAAACGACAGTGACAAGGCAATCAAGCCCAGAATCAGGGCCTGCGAGGCCACTTGAAATGTGAGAAAGGGCGTGATTACAAAAGGTACGACCAGCAAGGCGATCAGGGTGACTACCTCCCAGGGCGCAATGCTGTCGTACAGCCGCCGCGCGAGGGAGCGTGCCTCAGGCGCAGCAGCACCTGGCTCGCCCACTGCCCATACGAGTGCCGCGGTGGGCACCGTTCCCGTCTTCATGGCCCGCCGCCAGTGCGCGGCGCTCATAAGCCGGCTCCACAAAAGCTTGTATGCGCTGTTTTGATGCCAAATCGGCATCCAGCGCTTGTATTAATTGCTGAAGCAGCTATGTACTTCATAGCAAACTGAAGGCTGTTCATGTTTTTCCCCCCATGATGCCGCGCGGCCTGAAAGCCAGCACGCCAATCAAGATCACGAAGGTGAACACCACGCTGTAGGTGGGCGCATACACCAGGCCGTAGGTTTCAGCCAGACCCAGAATCACCGCGCCAATAGCCGCGCCCAACACGCTTCCCATGCCGCCCACAATTACAACAATCAACGAGACCAGCAGCAAGCGCGTGTCTTCGCCCGGCACCATCGACAGCTCCACCGCACCAATCACGCCGCCAAACCCGGCCAGCCCGGCACCCAGCGCAAAGGTGATGGCAAATACGAGGTTCACATTCACTCCCGAGGCTGCCAGCATGCCCCGGTCGTCGACCCCGGCACGGATCATCATGCCCACGCGCGTGCGGCTAAGCAACCACCACAGCCCCAGGCCAATGGCTATGCCAAAACCCAGGAGACTGAGGCGAAAAGCCGAGTACGCATTGATCAGCGGAATGCCGCGAATCGGGCCTTGCAGCCAGGCGGGCGCTTCCATCTGGTAGACCTGACCGGTAAAGATCCATAGCAACACATCGGCCACCACGATGGACAAGCCAATCGTCACCATGGTTTGGCGCAGCTCCTGCCCTTGCATGTGCCGCAAGATCAGCAGTT
>JAYWHJ010000315.1:0-6472 GCA_043777795.1 Polaromonas sp.
CAACAGTTTGAAGATTTTGAAGTGGTTTAAGATTTTTCAACGCAGTGGGCGCGAAGGTGATGCAAAAAGCGTACGAGAAGACAAAGAAAACCAAAAGGAATACCAAGGAAGACTGAGGAACACCAAGAGGCATTGAAATAGCTTGAATATTTTTCAAAAGTTGTGTGTCCATTTTCTCCTTTCTCCATTTTTGCGCCCGCAGCGTTCAAAAACTCCTCGCACCGGACCCGTCCCCGTATTTGTATTCGTATTGAAGTAAGCACCATCCATGAACGCCAGAACTGAGCCCCAATTGCTACAAGCCCTGAATAACTATCACCTCGACGCGCTGGAAGAAGAGACCATCTTTATCCTGCGTGAAGTTGCTGCCGCTTTCGAGCGTCCGACGCTGCTGTTCTCGGGCGGCAAAGACTCTCTGGTCATGCTTAAGTGTGCCGAGAAAGCATTTGGTGTGGGCCGCATTCCGTACCCGCTGCTGATGATCGATACCGGCCACAATTTCCAGGAAGTGATCGACTTTCGAGACTCGCGCGCAGCTGAGCTGCAAGCCAAACTCATCGTGCGCAGTGTAGAAGACAGCATGCAGCGCGGCACCGTGCGTCTTGCCCACGAAGACGAGTCCCGCAACGTGCACCAAAGCGTGACATTGTTGGAAGCCATTGAAGAATTCCAGTTTGACGCACTCATCGGCGGTGCACGCCGCGACGAAGAAAAGGCCCGCGCAAAAGAGCGTATCTTCAGCCACCGCGACAGCTTTGGCCAGTGGCAACCCAAAAGCCAGCGCCCCGAGCTGTGGACGGCCTTCAACACCAAGCTGCAACCCGGCGAGCACTTCCGCGTGTTTCCGATCAGCAACTGGACTGAGCTGGACGTGTGGCAGTACATCGCCCGCGAAAACATCGCCCTGCCCTCCATTTACTACACTCACCCCCGCCAAGTGGTAGAGCGCCGTGGCCTGCTGGTGCCCGTTACCTGCCTCACGCCAGCGCGCGATGGCGAAACGGTGGTCACTAAAGATGTGCGCTTTCGCACCGTGGGCGATATCACGTGCACCTGCCCGGTGGAAAGTCTGGCAGCTACCGCCGATGACGTGGTGATCGAAACCCTCACCGTAGACGTCAGCGAACGCGGTGCCACCCGTATGGACGACAAAACCTCCGAGGCTTCGATGGAGAAGCGTAAGAAGGAAGGCTACTTTTAATGAACCACCTATCCACCCTCAAATTCATCACCTGCGGCAGCGTAGATGATGGCAAGTCCACCCTCATCGGTAGGCTGCTGATCGACAGTAAAGCCGTGCTGCAAGACCAGCTCGCGGGCGTGTCCAAGAGCGGCACGGCCGACCTGGCGTTGTTCACCGACGGCCTGAGTGCCGAGCGGGAACAAGGCATCACCATTGACGTGGCCTACCGCTACTTCAACACCCCCAGCCGCAAGTTCATCATTGGCGATGCCCCAGGGCACGAACAGTACACGCGCAACATGGTGACCGCCGCCAGCAGCGCCGATGCTGCCGTGGTGCTGGTAGATGCCACCAAGCTAGACTGGCAGAACCCTGCATTGCAGCTGCTGCCCCAAACCCGCCGGCACAGCCTGCTGGTGCACCTGTTGCGTGTGCCCAGCGTAGTGTTTGCCATTAACAAGCTGGATGCCGTGGCAGACAGTGCGCTGGCATTTAGAAACATCAGCGCCGCATTGGCTGCGTTTGCCCAGGATGCTGGCATTGCGGTAGCGGCTACGGTGCCTATCTCAGCCTTGCACGGCAGCAATGTGGTGGAGAAAAGTGATGCATTCCCCTCGTATGCCGGTGACAGCTTGCTCTCTATTTTGGAGCAACTACCAAATGCCAGTAATGAAGCAACGCTGCCCTTGAGCTTTCCGGTGCAGTGGGTGGAAAAATTCTCCGATTCGTCCGACACCTCCCGGGGCCGCCGCATCTTCTGGGGCCGCGTAGCCACAGGCGGCGTGCAGGTGGGGCAAGAAGTGACCGTGCTGCCCAGCGGTCAAACCGCCAAAGTAGCCCAAGTGCTAGACCATGCCCGCGCGCCCAAGAGTGTGCTGGCAGGCCTGTCTGCAGGTATTGTGCTGGACCGCGAGGTCGATGTATCGCGCGGCGACTGGCTGCTGGCACCCGGCGCTTTCGAGCCAAGCCGCAGTATTAGCGCCACTGTAGCCTGGATGGACGATGTGCCACTGGTGGCAGGCCGCACCTACTGGGCGCTGCACGGCCACCGCTGGGTCAAGGCCAAAGTAGCGCGTATCAGGCACCGCCTGAACGTCAACACACTGGCTGAAGAAGATGCCACCGAGCTGGCCCCCAACGAGATCGGCGACATCGACGTCACCCTGCAAGAGCCCTTGGCCACCCTGCCCTATGCGCAGTCCAAAACATTGGGCGCGTTGATTTTGGTGGACACCGCAAGCCATAAAACCTCCGGCGCAGTGTTGATTAGTTAGCCCCTGCACGCAAAACATGTCCAAAAGCCAATAAAATCAAGGGCTTATACCCGCACCACAGCGTCCTTTTCGTCCGAGTAACACTATGACCCATATCGTCACCGAAGCCTGTATCAAATGCAAATTCACCGACTGCGTCGATGTATGCCCCGTAGACTGCTTCCGGGAAGGCCCCAACATGCTGGTCATCGACCCCGATGAATGCATCGACTGCGCAGTCTGCATCCCCGAGTGTCCCGTCAACGCTATTTACGCTGAGGAAGACGCGCCAGCGGACCAATTGCACTTTATCAAGTTGAATGTAGAGCTGTCGCAAAAAGCCGGTTGGAAAAGCATCACCAAGCGCAAGCCTGCACCTGCGGACGCCGATGAATGGAAAGATGTGATGCCTAAGCTGGCATTGCTGGAACGCTAAATCTATGGAACCCCAATTGAACCAAGAAGTGATTAACACCGCCGCTGCACATGACGGCCCGATTGAGACCGATGCAGTCATCGTCGGCGCTGGCCCGGTGGGTTTGTTTCAGGTGTTTGAACTCGGCCTGTTAGAGGTCAAAGCCCATGTCATTGACAGCCTGGCCTACCCTGGCGGCCAGTGCATAGAACTGTATCCTGACAAGCCGATTTACGACATCCCTGCTGTGCCCGTGTGCACTGGCAAAGAGCTGACCGACAGCTTGCTCAAGCAGATTGAGCCATTTGGTGCAACCTTCCATTTTGGGCAAGAAGTCACCACGGTAGAAAAACAAACCGATGGTCGTTTTTTTGTGGAGACCAGCAAGGGCACCAAGTTCCTCACCAAAACCATCTTCATCGCCGCAGGCGTGGGTGCGTTCCAGCCGCGCACACTGAAAGTGGATGGCATTGAGGCCTACGACGGCACGCAGTTGCATTACCGAGTGCGCAACCCCGAGCAGTTCAAAGATAAAAACCTGGTCATCGTCGGCGGTGGCGACTCAGCCCTGGACTGGGCGCTGAACTTTGCGCAAGAAGGCCCTAACAAGGCCGAAAGTGTGATCCTGCTGCACCGCCGGGACGGCTTCAAGGCAGCCCCGGCATCGGTGGCCAAGATGAAGGCTATGTGCGACGCGCACGAGATGCAGTTCACCGTGGGCCAGATCACCAGCATCGAAGAAGCAGATGGCAAGCTCACTGGCTTGAAAGTCACTGGCGGTGACGGCGTCACGCGCCTGATACCAGTGGACATGTTGCTGGTGTTCTTCGGCCTGTCGCCCAAACTAGGGCCGATTGCCCAGTGGAGCCTGGAGATCGAACGCAAGCAAGTCAAGGTAGACACCGAAAAATTCAGCACCAATGTGCCTGGCATTTTTGCGGTCGGCGACATCAATACCTATCCTGGTAAAAAGAAACTCATTTTGAGCGGCTTCCACGAATGCGCCCTGGCGGCATTCGGCTCTATGCCCTTCATCTTTCCCGACAAAAAAGTGCATTTGCAGTACACCACCACCTCGCCAAAGCTGCACAAGGTGTTGGGCGTCGAGTCACCTGTATTTGATTGAAAGCGCCAACAGCGGCGTGTTTGCCCACTGAAACTGAAACGCCACTGCAAGAGTGGCGTTTCAGCTACTACTGCCAATACTGCTTGCGCATTCGCTCACAATACGCAACCAGGTTGACACGGCTTTGCAAAAACGCCTTGATCGGGTCTTCAATAGGTACATCCAAAACGCCCGCCAAAAACGCATACACCGTCGCATCCAACGTGCGCGGCTGCTCGCCCAGGATATAGGGCTGATCTCCCAACCAATCAGAGACGGCAGTAAGCAGTGCAACGCCTTGTGCATGAATTTCTGCTGTAGAGTGCCTGCCCGTGCCTTGTGCAGCCAAGGTTTTGGCTAGATCCTTGCGAATGATGCCAGCTACAAAGTTGCTCATAAATGCGGGCACACCCAAGCTTGGGATAAAGTTGGCGATAACCGGTTGGTATACCGACCAGCCTGCCGGTTGAACCCAGCGCCGCCAGACCGTCACAAAGTACAGGTGCTCTTCCAGCATGGACTGCAAAGCCCGACCTATAGCTGCATCACGCGGGGATAGCCCTGCGTCCAGCGCCTGTTTCAGCGGATGGTCTGGGCGGGCCTCCAGGTAGGCCACGATGGCGCTCGAGTCGCTCAGAGTGCGGCCTTCATGCTCAATATAGGGCAGTTTTTGCTTAGGCGCTTTGCGCGAATCAGCGACCTTGGTTTGATACTGCCAGCCCGCCATACGCAGGTAAATTTCCAGCTTGCTGCAAAACGGGCTGATATCTGGCAGGCCCCAAGCAGGGACAAATTTGTGCAGCGTGATCATGTTGCTGGACACCTGCTCGGTTGGTGATTGGTCTGACTTAAGCGCAAATACGCGCCTTAGCCTCGCCGTATTCACGGCGCAAACGGGCTACGTAGTCAGCAGTGCTGGTGACTTCCTTGATGGCGCCAATACCCTGGCCGCAGCCCCAGATGTCTTTCCAGGCTTTGGCTTCGCCGCCAGCGCCAAAGTTCATCTTGCTAGGGTCGCTCTCGGGCAGGTTGTCGGGGTCCATGCCGGAGTTTCGGATACTGCCCTTAAGGTAGTTGCCATGAATGCCGGTGTAGAAGTTGCTGTAGACGATGTCGTCAGAGTTGCTCTGAGTGATCATCTCTTTGTAGCCATCCACCGCACGCGCCTCGTGGGTGGCGATGAAAGCGCTACCGATGTAGGCCAGGTCTGCGCCCATGGCCTGTGCGGCCAGCACCGCGCCACCCGTCGATATCGAGCCTGACAACGCCACGGGGCCGTCAAACCATTCGCGTATTTCCTGGATCATGGCGAACGGGGATTTCACACTGGCGTGCCCCCCTGCACCTGCGGCCACTGGAATCAATCCAGTAGCGCCCTTCTCTATCGCCTTGTGCGCAAACACGTTGTTGATCACGTCATGCAGCGTAATACCACCCCAGGCCTGCACGCCCTTGTTCACGTCTTCACGCGCGCCCAGGCTGGTGATGACGATGGGCACCTTGTATTTCTCGCATACCTGCATGTCGTGCTCCAGCCGGTCATTGCTTTTGTGCACGATCTGATTGATGGCATACGGTGCAGCCTTGTTATTCGGGTTGGCTTTGTCATGCGCAGCCAAGGTCTCGGTAATCTCAGCCAGCCAGTCCTCCAACTGCGCTGCTGGCCGCGCGTTCAGCGCTGGCATGCTGCCAACTACGCCCGCGATGCACTGTGCAATCACCAACTTGGGGTTGCTGATGATGAACAGGGGGCTACCGATGACGGGGAAAGGCAGGTTTTGCAGAATGGGAGGCAGTTTTGACATATCAACCTTTGTTAGATACTAAGGGAGGGAGGGGGATGGAGACAGGGAACGGAAATGGAAACGGGGATTTTTCGGACGCGGAGGACGCGAAGGTTTTGCAAAGTTCGCAAAAGAAGTCGAAGAAAAATACAAAAGATACACAAAAAATTCAGAAAAATTTAAATGACCGAATCGGTAATTCATCGGAGTATTTTGAAATTCTTTGAATTTTTCTGATGTTTTCTTTTCTGCGCTCTGTGCGAAACCTTCGCGCCCTCTGAGTTCAAAAGAACCCCGTATTTTTATTAAAAAGCATCGAGCGCCAAAGCGGTAACGCAGTCAGCACCTTCCACAATGCTATCGCGCACCCCAGGCGCTTTTGACAACATGTGGTCGGCATAAAAGCGTGCCGTGACGATCTTGGCTTGCATAAACGCGACGTCGTCGCCATCAGCCAAACAGTCCTCAGCCGCCAACAGTGAGCGGGCCATTTGCCAGCCTGCGAACACGTTGCCCGCGAGCATCAAATAGGGCACGCTGCCTGCGAAGACGGCGTTCGGTGCGGCCTTGGTGTTGCCTGCTACAAAATTAATCACGTCGATCAAGGCCAGGCGAGCCGCAGTTAAGCGCTTGAGCACGGCTAAACCTTGCACGGTGGCACGCTTGGCCAGCTCCGTTTCAGTCGCTTCGATTTGCGCCACGATGGCTTTGGCTGTGGTGCCACCATCGCGC
>JAYWHJ010000316.1:0-18211 GCA_043777795.1 Polaromonas sp.
TCAGTGAGGTCGGATTAGCGTCCGTCAATCGCATGTCGTTCTTGGGCATGTCTGCCCCCAAAGGTACGCCGAAAGATGTGGTGGATAAGTTGAATGCGGCTGTCAACGCAGCCTTAGCTGATCCTGCCGTGCGGCAACGCATTGAGGCCACAGGCGGCATCGTGGTCGGCAATTCTTCTGCCGAGTATCAGCAGCAAGTGAAAGACGAGTTTGAAATTTACAAGGCCGCAGTGAGGGCGCAAGGGCTCAAACCAGATTGAGTTGTCGACGCATCCACCATTTGAAAAGAAAACCATGCCCCGTTTCGCCGCCAATTTAACCATGCTCTTTACTGAGCTGCCATTTTTGGAGCGCTTTGCTGCCGCTTCCAAAGCCGACTTCACAGCCGTCGAGTTTTTGTTTCCCTACGACTTCGCGCTGGAAGACATTCAGCAGCGCTTGCAGGTCAACGACCTCAAACTGGTGCTGCACAACTTGCCCGCAGGCGACTGGGCAGCGGGTGAACGGGGCGTTGCCTGCTTGCCAGATCGCATCGAAGAATTCCGCGCTGGCGTGGCTACTGCTATTCGCTACGCCAAAGGCTTAGGCGTGCGCCAACTTAACTGCTTGGTGGGAAAAACACCCGTTGGCGTTGACAGTGCACTGGTGCGCCAGACTTTGGTGAGCAATCTGCGCTACGCGGCCAAAGAGCTCGAAGCACAAAGCCTCACCCTGCTGGTCGAGCCCATCAACACCTACGACATTCCCGGCTTTTACTTAAACCGCACAAGCCAAGCCTTGGAGCTGCTCAATGAAGTCGGCGCGAGTAACGCTTTCATTCAGTACGACATCTACCATGCGCAGCGCATGGAAGGCGAGCTCGGCGCGACGCTGATCAAGCATCTCTCCCGCATCGGCCATATTCAACTCGCAGACAACCCTGGACGCAACGAACCCGGCACAGGCGAGATCAATTACGCATGGTTGTTCAAACATCTCGACACTATCGGCTACTCTGGCTGGGTGGGTTGCGAATACAAACCCGCGACCGACACGCTTGCAGGGCTCGAATGGCGCCAGCAACTCACCGCCTGAATCCAGCCCTCATCTACCCATCTGCCAAAGAAAAAATGACCACTTCACCTCAAAAAATCGGATTTATCGGCCTAGGCACTATGGGGGCACCCATGGCTGAACATCTTGTCAGCGCAGGCCACCACCTGTTTGTCAACATGCGCAACCGCATCCCTGCCTCCATTGCTACCCAAGCCACGAAGATGTGCGCCAATACCCGCAGCGTGGCAGAGCTTGCCGATGTGATTTTCATCATGGTGCCAGACACCCCCAACGTCGAAGAGGTCTTGTTTGGCGCAGACGGCTTGGCTAGCGGGCTTTCAAAAGGCAAGACGGTGGTGGACATGAGCTCCATCTCGCCCATTTCCACCAAGCAATTTGCCAAAAAAATCAATGCTCTCGGCTGCGACTATCTGGATGCCCCCGTCTCAGGCGGCGAAGTGGGCGCGAAAAATGCCACACTCTCCATCATGGTGGGCGGCGCTGAAGATGTGTTCAAAAAAATCAAACCACTGTTTGAACTCATGGGTAAAAACATCACCCTGGTTGGCGGCAACGGAGATGGCCAAACCGCCAAAGTGGCCAACCAAATCATCGTGGCACTCAATATTGAAGCGGTGGCTGAGGCGCTACTTTTCGCAGCCAAGGCGGGAGCTGACCCAGCGCGTGTGCGCCAAGCGCTGATGGGTGGGTTTGCATCTTCGAAAATTTTAGAAGTGCATGGCGAGCGGATGATCAAGCGCACGTTTGACCCGGGCTTTCGCATTGAGCTGCATCAAAAGGATTTGAATCTCGCGCTTTCCAGCGCCCGCGCATTGGGCGTGTCACTGCCCAATACGGCCAATGCGCAAGAGCTGTTTAACTCTTGCGCCGCGCATGGCGGCAAGGCTTGGGATCACTCGGCCATGGTGCGCGCTTTGGAGCAATTGGCCAATTTTGAAATTGGGCAGTAAGCAACATAAATCCAGCGCTATCGCAATCTCAGGCAGCACCTTTTTTGGAGAACAACATGAAACGTCGTCAACTGTTTTCTTGCGCTTCGCTTGCAATGGTTCCTGGCTTGGGCTGGGCGCAATCGGCCAAACCCATTCGCCTGATCGTGCCCTTCCCAGCCGGCGGACCTACAGATTTGGTTGCGCGCATTGTTGCCGAGCCGATGGGCAGGTTGCTTGGGCAGCCCGTGATCGTGGACAACAAAGGAGGCGCGGGTGGCTCCATCGGCACGGCTGAGCTAGCGCGAGCGCAGCCTGATGGCCTAACGTTTGGTATCGCATCGGTCTCTACGCATGGTGTGAACCCCGTAGTTTATAAAAAACTGGCCTATGACCCTATCAAAGATTTTGCACCGGTGTGCGAGCTGTGCAAAGCCCCCGTCAACCTCGTTGTGCATCCATCACTCCCCGTCACGACTGTTGCTGAACTCATCTCTTACCTGAAAAAGAATCCAGGGAAGGTGGCCTACGGATCGCCGGGCAATGGCAGCAACAACCACATGTTGGCCGAACTCTTCAAAAGCGCCACTAACACCTTCATGCTGCATATCCCCTATCGCGGCACGGGCCCTGCGATGGTGGACTTGCTGAGTGGCCAGATTCAAGTGTATTTTGACCAAGTGGCATCCAGTATCGCCAACGTCAAATCAGGCAAACTGCGCTCGCTCGCCGTATCGTGGCACCAACGGCTCGACATCCTGCCCAGCGTGCCTACATTCGCTGAGGCCAGCTTGTTTGCCAACAACAATCCCTCCTGGTTTGGTTTGCTGGCTCCCGCCCAAACGCCAGAGACTGAGATTCGTCGCGTGAATCAAGCCGTGCTCAGAGGCCTAGGCGAGCCAGCCATCAAGGAGCGTTTTGCACAGCTTGGCTTGTTTGCCAGTGGCGGCACACCGACGGAGCTTGCAGCGCTGATTCATAAGGAGCTCAACACCATGAGCCGCGTAGCGAAGTTCGCCAAAATCAGCTTGGACTGAGAGTCCCGGCCGCGATGCCGTTAAGGGAAAAATATCCGCTATTGTTTATATAGCTTTTCCCGCAATATTTTATTGGCTTACCAGCCTATTTTGCTTAAAATATTCGGCATGAATACCGCTGCAAACCATTCTCGCACGCAACTACTGCAACTATTCGGCACCGCTATGCCCATCATCCAAGCCCCCATGGCCGGGGTGCAGGGCAGCGCGCTGGCAGTGGCAGTCAGCCAAGCCGGTGGCCTGGGCTCTTTGCCCTGCGCCATGCTTACGCTGGACGTGCTGGGCGCAGAGCTGATGGCCATCACACAGCAAACCTCCAAGCCTTACAACGTCAACTTCTTTTGCCACACCGTGCCGGCGCCTGACACGGCCAAAGAAGCGGTGTGGCGCAGCGCGCTAGCACCGTTTTACCAAGAGCATGGTATTGATGCATCCGGCATTGCGCCCGGCGCGGGGCGCGCACCGTTTTCGCATGCTGCGGCCGATGTTTTGGAGGTCTTCAAACCCCCGGTGGTCAGCTTCCACTTTGGCCTGCCTGCGCCGGACCTGCTGGCCCGAGTGAAAGCTTGGGGCGCCGTGGTGCTGTCTAGCGCCACTACTGTGGCTGAGGCGCGCTGGCTAGAAGCAAACGGGGCCGACGCCATCATTGCCCAAGGCCTGGAGGCAGGTGGCCATCGCGGGGTATTTTTGCTGGCCAGTACGCAGGAGCAGCATGCGGGGCTGAGCAGCCCGTGGCCAACAGACTGGCCCACCGAGCTGCTTACCCAGCAAGGCACTTTCACATTGCTGCCACAGATCGTGGCCGCCGTGCGGTGCCCAGTTATTGCGGCGGGAGGCATAGCCGATGCGCAAGGCGTGCGCGCTGCACTGGGTCTAGGCGCTGCGGGGGTGCAGGTGGGCACAGCGTACCTGCTGTGCCCTGAGGCCACCACCAGCGCCATCCACCGCGCAGCATTGGCCAGCCCCGCCGCCCAGCACACGGCGCTGACCACGCTGTTCACCGGCCGCCCCGCACGTGGCATCGTCAACCGGGTGATGCGCACGCTGGGGCCACTTAGTGCAACGGCACCACTGTTTCCCACCGCCACCGCAGCCATTGCGCCGTTGCGCGCTACGGCAGAAAAGCAAGGCCTGGGGGATTTCAGCCCATTGTGGAGCGGGCAAAACACCTCGGGTTGCCAAGCGGTACCCGCAGCGCAAATTACACAGGCGCTCGCACAAGGCCTTTAAGTATTGGCGCTAAAATACGCTCTGCTTTGGCAACAAAGCATCCGCTAGGGGTGTTGCGTACCGTGAGGTGTGCGACTGAGAAAGTCCCTTTGAACCTGACTGAGGTAATCCTCGCGCAGGGAAGCTTGTACACGAGTTGGGTGGTTTCTCTACCGCCTGCACCCATGCTTACCGCTTGGGGTAGCCGCTCCGCATGCCGACCTGTTATGACGCATTAAACCATCGTTATGACATTACTATTTATACCAAAACAGCCATTTCCCTTTCATTTAATTGCGGGGGCAGCTATTATTTTAATAGCCAACTGCGTGGACGCGCAGACCCCATCTGCATCGCCAGAGGCCACGCCTGCCGGCTCGCAAGTCACGCTTAAACCCGTCGCCATCTCTGCGCCTACCCCCAGCGCACAAAGCGAGATCACCGGCTTTGGCGATGCGCCATTGCAGCGCACACCGATCAGCGCCGCGGTCATCGCCGCGCAGCAGATCGAGGCCACAGGTGCCAAGCGCCTGGCCGATGTCATCAAGCTCGATGCCTCCACCAGCGACGCCTACAACACCACCGGCTACTGGGACTACGCCACGGTGCGCGGCTTTGTGTTGGACAATAAATTCAACTACCGCCGCGAAGGCCTGCCCATCAGCGCTGAGACCTTTATTCCGCTGGACAATAAAGAGCGGATCGAAATCCTGAAAGGCACCAGCGGCATCCAGGCCGGCACCAGTGCACCCGGTGGCTTGATCAACTACGCTGTCAAGCGCCCGACGGCGCAACCCCTGCGAACTATCAAACTAGAAGCTGCCAGCGCAGGCGCTGTGAGCGCTACGGCTGATCTAGGTGGCAGATTTGGCAATGAGGGCGTATTTGGTTACCGTCTGAACCTGGCTGCCGACAAGCTCAACACTCCCACACCGAACACCCGTGGTACCCGCGAGCTGGCCGCGCTAGCTATGGACTGGCGCATCGGCAAAGACAGCTTGCTCGAGGCCGAGGTGGAATACTCCCAACGCAGCCAGCCCAGCGTACCTGGCCTGAGCCTACTGGGCAACACCGTGCCCGCCGCCAACCCCCGGATCAATATCAACCACCAGCCCTGGAGCCTGCCGGTAGAGCTGCAAGGCACCACAGCCAGCCTGCGCTTTGAGCAGGCCATCAACACCGACTGGCGCTGGTCCGCCCAGCTGGGCACGCAGCGCCTGAAGTCGCAAGACCGTGCGGCCTTTCCGTTTGGCTGCACCGATGCCAATGGCGTGGACTACTACGCAGACCGCTATTGCCCCAACGGCGCCTACGATCTGTACGATTTTCGCAGCGAGAACGAGCGCCGCACCAGCAACGCATTGCAGTTGCAACTCAAAGGCAAGTTCAGCACAGCAGGCATCCAGCATCAGCTGGCACTGGGCATCTTGCAAAGCAGCTTCAAGGAGGTCGGTCAAACCGGTGCCTATAACTACGCAGGTGCGGGCAACCTGTTTGCACCGCAAACTACCCCACCCGATGCCAGCTTGACCGATTTTCATACCAACCGCACAGACAAGTCGCTGGAGCTGTCGGCGTCAGACGCCATCCAATGGAACAGCAAATTCAGCACTTGGTTAGGCCTGCGCCATACGCAACTCAGCCGCAGCAGCGCACGCACCAACCCGGCCAGCCCGCGTGCTACCAGCTACGACGCCTCGGTCACTACGCCGTGGCTAGGCGCGGCCTACCAGCTAGCCCCTAGCACCATGCTGTACGCCAGCTGGGGCCAGGGCATAGAGAGCCAAGTGGTACCCAACAAGGCCTCGCAGTACACCAATGCTGGCGTCGCCTTGCCGCCACTCAAATCGCGCCAGGTGGAGCTGGGTGTGAAGGCCGCATTAGGCCAAGTCACAGGCTCATTGGCCTGGTTTAACATCCGTCGCCCTGTCAGCAACCTCGATACATGCAACCGCCAAGGCATCACCCCCTGCCTGGGCGCCTACGACGGCAGCGCCGTGCATAGCGGCGTGGAAGCCAACGCGCAGTGGGGTGGCGGCCCTTTGTCACTGGGCGGTGGGCTGATGCTGCTCAGCGCCAAGCGCCAGGACAGCCAGCTAGAACCCTTGACCAATGGCCAGCGCCCCACCAACGTCCCCAGCCTGATCGCCCGGGCCAACGTGGGCTACCGCTTTGCCAGCTTGCCCGGCTTGGCAGCCAATGCCCACCTCTCGCACGAAGGCGCACGCAATGTGTTGCCCGACGGCAGCATCACCCTGCCCGCCTGGACGCGTGTAGACGCTGGCGTGAGCTACGGCCACAAGCTGGCCGGTGCCCAAGCCACCTGGTCACTGGGTATTGACAACCTGTTCAACAAGCAATTCTTCAAAGAATCGCCCTACCAGTTCGGTCATGTGTACCTGTTTCCCCAACAAGAACGCACTGTTCGCATCGGTTTAAACGTGAGTATCTAAAAACCGGAGTTTTCCACGCTATAATTTAGGGCTTATGTTCCTCGATAGCTCAGTTGGTAGAGCGCCGGACTGTTAATCCGTAGGTCCCTGGTTCGAGCCCAGGTCGAGGAGCCAAAAAATCAAAGGGCACTGTGAAAACAGTGCCCTTTTCGCTTTTAAGCGCTTCCCTTTCTCGGCAAGATCTGGTTAGCGGCGCTGCTTTACCTCAAAGCGCTTTTCTTCAAGCAGGGGCTTATCATGCATACTGCGCGCATTAGCCTCAGGAGGTCTGATGTTTAAACACCTGCTTGTCACGTTCGTAGCTGCTTGCTCTGTGTGGGGTTGCGCAGTAGAAATGGTAGCGCCAGGCACGCCGAGGGGTGAGGTGCTGGCCAAGTATGGTGCGCCTACCCGGGTAGTGCCTATTGCATCGGGCACACGGCTTCAATACTCACGCCAGCCTGTGGGGCAAACGGCGGTCATGGTGGATCTGGATGCTGCGGATCGGGTGGTGTCGGTCCGGCAGGTGTTGAACGAGAACGATTTTACGCGCGTCACCCCGGGCAAGTGGACGCGCGACACCATGGAGCGTGAGTTTGGCAGGCCCGCATTCATCAGTCGTGTGGCGTCGTGGACGGGGGATATCTTGGTATACCGCTGGCTAGACCTCAGCCGAACTGATATGTTTTTTTATGTCTACCTGGACCCCAGCAACGTGGTGCAAAAAGTGGGGCAAGGCATGGAATTTAAAGATGCCCGAGAGCCCAGAGACTGAAATAACACGGCTTGGCCACGCCCCAAGCCGCCCGCCCAAACCTTGACTAGCCGTTAGCCAGCTCAAACTTAAACACCCCTGGATCACGGATCGGGTCCACCCCCACCGCGATCACGCTCTTGGGCAAAAACTTGCCTTGCAAAATCAGTGTCGATAGCGGGTTTTCAATCCGCTGCTGGATTGCGCGTTTGAGTGGCCGCGCGCCATACACCGGATCAAAACCCACCTTGGCCAGCTCAGCCAGGGCTTGGGGCGATACATTGAGGCCCAAGTCCATTTTCTCCAAACGCTGCGTCAAGGTTTTCAGTTGGATCTTGGCAATCGACTCGATGTTTTTCGCATCTAGCGCGTGGAACACTACGGTCTCGTCGATGCGGTTTAAAAACTCGGGGCGAAAATGGTTCTTCAGCTCGTCCCATACCGCGTCTTTCATCTCTTCATACGGCTTGCCCGCCATGCTTTGGATGAGGTGGGAGCCGATGTTGCTGGTCATCACGATGACAGTGTTTTTAAAGTCCACGGTACGGCCTTGCCCGTCCGTTAAGCGGCCATCGTCCAGCACTTGCAACAGCACGTTGAACACATCGGGGTGGGCCTTCTCTACCTCGTCCAGCAAGATCACGCTGTAGGGTTTGCGCCGCACGGCCTCGGTGAGGTAGCCGCCCTCTTCGTAGCCTACATAGCCAGGAGGCGCTCCAATCATACGGGCCACGCTATGCTTTTCCATAAATTCGCTCATGTCGATACGAATCAAATGGTCCTCGCTGTCGAACAAGAAACCTGCCAGCGCTTTACACAGCTCGGTCTTGCCCACGCCCGTGGGGCCGAGGAACAGGAAGCTGCCAGTGGGGCGGCCAGGGTCAGACAAGCCGGCGCGCGAGCGGCGGATGGCGTTGGCCACAGCGGTGATGGCCTCGCTCTGCCCCACCACGCGTTCGTGCAATTTATCCTCCATGATAAGCAGCTTGTCACGCTCGCCTTGCATCAGTTTAGACACGGGTATGCCCGTGGCTCGTGCCACCACTTCGGCAATTTCTTCTGCGCCTACTTGCGTGCGCAGCAGGCGGGGCGCTTTGGTTTCGCCCTTCTTGGCTTCTTTGGCCTGGGCTTCTTTCCATGTAGCCTCTAACGCGGGCAGTTTGCCGTATTGCAGCTCGGCCACCGCGTTGTAGTCGCCCTTGCGGGTGAGCTCTTCAATCTGGAATTTCAGCTTGTCGATCTCTTCTTTGATGTGCGCACTGCCCTGGGCTTGGGCTTTTTCGGCCTTCCAGATTTCGTCCAGATCCGAAATCTCTTTTTGCAGCTTGCCGATCTCGTCCTCAATCAAAGCCAAGCGTTTTTGCGAGGCTTCGTCTTTCTCACGGCGCACGGCTTCGCGCTCAATCTGCAGCTGGATCATGCGGCGGTCTAGCTTGTCCATGACCTCAGGCTTGGAGTCCATCTCGATCTTGATTTTGGCTGCCGCCTCGTCAATCAAATCAATCGCCTTGTCCGGTAAGAAACGGTCGGTAATGTAGCGGTGGCTCAGCTCAGCAGCGGCCACGATGGCCGGGTCGGTGATTTGCACACCATGGTGCACCTCGTATTTTTCTTGCAGGCCACGCAGGATGGCAATCGTTGCTTCCACGCTAGGCTCGCCGACAAGAATTTTCTGAAACCGCCGCTCCAGCGCGGCATCTTTTTCGATGTATTTACGGTACTCGTCCAGGGTGGTGGCGCCCACGCAGTGCAGCTCGCCACGTGCCAACGCGGGCTTGAGCATATTGCCCGCATCCATCGCGCCCTCGGCCTTACCCGCGCCCACCATGGTGTGCAGTTCGTCAATAAACACAATCGTCTGGCCTTCGTCTTTGGCCAGGTCTTTCAACACGTTTTTCAGGCGCTCTTCAAACTCGCCACGGAATTTAGCCCCGGCCAGCAGCGCCGCCATATCCAGGCTTAACACGCGCTTGCCTTTAAGCGACTCGGGTACCTCGCCCGCCACAATGCGCTGCGCCAGCCCCTCAACAATCGCGGTCTTACCCACACCGGGTTCGCCGATCAGCACAGGATTGTTTTTGGTGCGGCGTTGCAGCACCTGGATAGCGCGGCGGATCTCGTCGTCGCGGCCAATCACCGGATCGAGCTTGCCCATGCGGGCGCGCTCAGTCAAGTCCATGCAATATTTTTTAAGCGACTCGCGCTGGTCTTCGGCATCGGCGCTGTCCACGCCTTGCCCACCGCGCACGGCGGTAATTGCGGTCTCCAGGCTCTTGCGGTTCAGGCCGTTTTCTTTGGCGGTTTTGGCAATGTCTTGTTTGCTGTCGGCCAGTGCCAAAAAGAACAGTTCGCCCGCGATGAACTGGTCATTGCGTTTAATACCCTCCTTCTCGGCTCCCTGAATCAACGCCGCCAAGTCACGCCCCACACCAATCTGCTCTTGGCCTTGCACCTGGGGCAATCTTTTAACCGCCGCATCCGCCGCCATTTGCAGCCCAGGCACGTTCACGCCCGCACGCTGAAGCAGGGCCTTAGGCCCATCTTCTTGCCGCAGCATGGCGGCCAGAAGGTGGGCAGGCTCGATATAGCCGTTGTCGTTGGCCAAAGCCAGGCTTTGCGCATCGCCTAAGGCTTCCTGGAACTTGGTGGTAAGTTTGTCGAGTCGCATAAGAATCTTTCGGTTTAACTCACAGCTATGGCTGATAGGCTGATTTTCAAGCCCCTCGTATTTTGCGGCTTGATGCATATCAAACACCCGTGAATCAACACAATTTAAGCCTCCAGCAAGATGTGGCACACACTGTGCATCGGTTCGGAACCCATTGCACTGCTGTTGGGTTTTACCTTTCGCGCTGGCATGCCCTGTGGGCACCTAAAGGGTACTTCAGTGGACGCCGGTTTTGAGGCAGCAGTTTAATCTGTGCGAAATCTGAAAGCCAAAATGAAGGAAACCAAAAAGCGCAATCTACACAGCCCCAAGCTAAAGGCCAAGGTGACTCTAAAGGCCCTGTCTGATGCGGTTGAACCTGATGTTGAGTGGGCTTTGGAGGTCGCGTTAGACTGTTAATGCAGTTGCGCAAATCGCCACACCGGTTGTCCACAACCCAGTCGCCTAAAATACACCGATGAACATCCACCAGCTCAGCGTGAACTACTTGCAAGAGCAGGACCGTATTTTGGCGCGCGTCAACACTACCGATGGTGCCGAGTTGCGACTGTGGTTGACCCGTCGCCTTACTCTCGGACTGATGCCACTGCTGCAAAAACTAGTCACCGAGCACGTGGCGAAACAAGAAGCGCTGAAGTCCCCCGGCATGTCACCCACCGCTGCGGCTGACGCGCGAACCAAGGAGATGCTGGCGGAGTTTAAAAAAGAAGCATCACTGCAAAAATCAGACTTCAAAACACCATTTAAAGAGCAGCCCGCGCAGCTGCCTCTGGGTGCCAAGCCGCTGCTGGTCACCGAAGTGAACGTGACGCCTTTGGCCAACGGGCAACTGCAAATGGCATTCAGCGAGAAATTGCCCAATACGCCCAACCCGCGCAGCTTTCAAGTAGCGCTAGAAGCCACCTTGATCCACGGCTTTGTGCATTTGCTGGAAAAAGCGCTGGCAGCGTCGATGTGGACACAGGGCTTGGCTACGACGCAGCCGACTGCGATAGACCACCTACCTGGCGAATCTGGCGGTGGTGGTGGCGAGAAGCCGAAGTATTTAAACTGATCGACTGCGCTCTATGTGCCAAAATTGGTCGAGGCAATGCCCCACTTGGCCAACGCAGCATCGTCGCTCACCCGGGCGTCTACCCAGCGCGCTCCTTCAGGCGTGACCTCTTTCTTCCAAAATGGAGCCTGGGTTTTAAGATAGTCCATCAAAAACTCGCAGGCCTTGAAGCTCTCGCTGCGATGCGCTGACGTCACCGCCACCATGACAATTTGGTCTAGCGGCTGCATCAACCCTACCCGGTGGATCACGCGGGCCGCGTAGATGTCAAAGCGCTTGCAAGCGTCATCGATCATCGCCTCGATACTCGACTCTGTCATGCCGGGGTAGTGCTCCAGTTCCAAGGTACTGACGGATTGCCCGTCATTTCTATCTCTCACCGTGCCGATGAAACTGCACACCGCGCCAACGCGCTTATCCATGGCGTGCAGCGCTGCTATTTCTGTAGCAATATTGAAGTCTTCGGTTTGAATTTTGACCCGGGGCTCTTGCATGATCAAATCCTCTTATCCGCCAGTGACGGGAGGGAAGAAGGCGACTTCAGCGCCGTCTGGCAGCGCCGCCCTTTCATCGCTCATGGTTTGGTTCAGCGCCATGCGCACGGCTTTGCCTACGGCCAGGCAGTCGGCATACTCGCCACCGCGTGCCACCAGCTCAGCGCGCAGGGCACCCAAGGTCACAGCGTTGCTGGCGAGCAGCTCGCTGCCCTGCCCCACAGCCTCACGAATAGAGGCGAAGTATTTGATGGTGATGTTTTTCATAGCACGCGAATGAAGGAGGATTGCCTTAGCCCAGCAGCTCGGCAAAGGGGATAAAGCGCACCGTGTCTCCGAGCGCAATGGTCGCGCCCGCAGGGTTGTCGATCAAACCGTCTGCCCACACGGCTGAGGTGAGCACGCCCGAGCTCTGGTTCGGGTACACGTCCAAGCCGCCGTCGGCATTGCGCTTGGCGCGCAAGAATTCTCGACGTTTATCGGCTTTAGGCCAATCAAAATCCGCGCGAGCAGCTATGGATTTGGCAGTATTGGCAATGCCCACCTGTCCTTGCAGCTGCGCCAGCAAGGGGCGCACTAGCAACAAAAATGTGACCAGGCTGGACACTGGATTGCCTGGCAGACCGACAAAATGGCTGGCACCAATGCGCCCATAGGCAAACGGTTTGCCCGGCTTCATGCTGATGCTCCACAGATCGAGCGAACCGAGCTGTTGCACCGCAGGTTTGATATGGTCTTCTTCGCCCACACTCACGCCGCCGCTGGTCAAAATGAGATCGTGTTGCGCCGCAGCGTCTTGCAGCGCCGCCAGCGTGGCCTCACGCTGATCGGGCACGATGCCCATGTCGGTGACTTCACAGCCTGCGCGCAGTAGCAAAGCGCGCAAAAAGAAACGGTTGCTGTTGTAGATGGCACCGGGCGGCATGGCGTTGGGCGCTACCGCACCGGGCATCACCAGCTCATCACCCGTTGAAAAAAGCGCAACTTTGGCGCGCCGTACGACGGGTAGTTTGTCTAGCCCTATGCTGGCCGCCAGCCCCATGGCGGCAGGCGAGAACAGCTCACCTTTACGTAGCACAACTGCGCCTTGGGTGATATCTTCTCCCGCGCGGCGCAGCCACTGGGCAGCGCTGGGGACGGTGTTGACACGCACGGTGTCGTTACCCAGATCGGTGCAATCTTCCTGCATCACTACGGCGTCAGCGCCCGGTGGAATAGGCGCGCCAGTAAAGATGCGCGCCGCCTCGCCCGCATGCAAGGCTTGGCCAAAATGGCCTGCAGGTATGCGCTGGCTCACACGCAACACCGCACCGGGCTCACGGCAATCAGCGTGGCGCAGGGCGTAACCATCCATCGCGCTGTTGTCAAAGCCAGGCACATTCAAAGCCGAGATCAGGTCTTGCGCCAGGACGCGGCGGTCCGCATCAAAAGTGGACACGGTCTCAATGCAGGCCAAAGGCGCGGCACGCGCCAGCAGGTCGGCCAACGCATCGTCTAGCGATCGCAAAGGAGGGAATTTAGCGGGGCTGGTCATCACTGTGGGCGGTACGAAATCAAATATACATTTCGGAGTTGTAGTTGAACCTGTCGCCATTGTCGATCAGCCATTGGGCGATCTGCTCAGGCTGGTTCACGTCCATCACCGGCCTGAGGGTGCCGGGGGTGATCTGCTCGGGGGCATCGGTGGCAATGGCCACAATAAAATCATCGCTGTTGTACAGCGCAGGCTTGTTGTGACTGGGCCGCCAGACTTCAATTTTATGCAGGTCACTTTCCTTAAAACCTTCCACCAGTACCCAGTCTACGCCGTCGTACAGCTCGGCGATGAGATGGTGCACCTTCAGCTTGCCGGGTGCTTCAAACTCGCGGATCAAAGCCAACCGTTTGTTTGACGCCACCACTACCTCAAAAGCGCCCGCCTCGCGGTGGCGATAGGTGTCTTTGCCTGCATGGTCAATATCGAACTTGTGGTGCGCATGCTTCACCACGCTCACGCGCAGTCCGCGCGCTTTGAGCACGGGTATAAGCGCCTCTACCAAGGTGGTTTTACCCGAACCAGAAAAACCTGCAAAGCCTATGACTTTCATTTTGGAATTCACTAAAAGAGAGATGTAAGAGCGATATGGATGATGAAATACGCTACTATTTTAATAGCTATTACCACAATAAAATACTGCGCCAAACAGGTATTTAGGATGTATTTTTAACAATGAAAGCTTTGATCTGCGCCACATCGGCTGGCATAGTGACCACCCGTTTGGGCAGGGCCTCGATGCCGATGAACTTGGCCGGGCGATCCGGCTCGCGACCCAAGGCCTCGACGATGGTTTCAGCAAATTTAATGGGCAGCGCCGTTTCCAACACAATCATAGGCACGCCCGGGGTGATGTGCTCACGCGCTACTTTCACGCCATCGGCTGTGTGGGTGTCGATCATCACCCCGTGCTTCGCATACACATCTTTGATGGTGGCTAAGCGGTCCGCGTGGGTGCTCTTTCCACTGACAAAGCCGTACTGGGTGGCGGCGTTTTTAAAAGCGGGATCAGCGCTCAAGTCGAAAAGCCCTCTTGTATTGATCTGCGTGCTGAACAAGTCTTTCGTCTTGGCACCATCGCGGCCGAGCAAGTCAAAGACAAAGCGCTCAAAATTACTGGCCTTGGAGATGTCCATCGACGGGCTGGAAGTTTCATGCGTGTCACTACTTCCCCGCACGCGGTACACGCCAGTGCGAAAGAACTCGTCCAGGACATCGTTCTCATTGGTGGCAACCACCAGCTTGTCGATGGGCAGGCCCATCATGCGCGCAACGTGGCCTGCGCACACGTTGCCAAAATTGCCTGATGGCACGGTGAAACTAACTTTAGGTGCCCCCACGCTCCGCACTGAGGTGTCGTCGCTGCCCCCCATGGGGGCTGTTTCGCCTTGGGGCGGCCCGGCGGCGAAACCGTGCGTTGGATCGGTAGCGTAAAAGTACCCCGCAAAGTAGTACACCACCTGCGCCAGCAGACGCGCCCAGTTAATGCTGTTGACTGTGCCAATCTTGTATTTGCGCTTGAATTCAAGGTCATTCGACACGGCTTTGACCATGTCTTGGCAGTCGTCGAACACGCCCTCAACCGCAATGTTAAAAATATTGGCGTCCATCAGGCTGAACATCTGCGCCTGCTGGAACGGGCTCATGCGGCCTGCGGGGGAAGTCATAAACACGCGCACACCTTTTTTGCCGCGCATAGCATATTCGGCTGCACTGCCAGTGTCACCGCTGGTAGCACCAAAGATGTTCAGCTCTTCTCCTTTGCGCGCCAACTGGTACTCAAACAAATTACCCAGAAGCTGCATCGCCATGTCTTTGAAAGCCAGTGTGGGGCCGTTGGACAGTGCTTCCAGGCTGATAGCGTCGTCCAGCTTCTTGAGCGGCACAATCTGTTTGGTGCCATACACCTCTGCGGTGTAGGTCTTGGCACACAGCGCACGCAAGTCTGCAGCCGGAATATCGTCGATATACAGGGACAAAATCTCAAAGGCCAAACCGGCATAGCCCTGAGTGGCCAGGGTAGCGCGCAGTTTGGTCAATGCAGCATCGTCCACCTGCGGGTAGTGCTCGGGCAAATACAAGCCACCATCGGGCGCGAGGCCTTCGAGCAGGATTTCACAGAAATTTTTGCGCTCTGCCGTGTTGGTGGATAAGGCGCGCGTGGATAAGTACTTCATGGAGGCTGTAGTCAAGGGGAAACAACCTCAATTGTATTACCCGCCTAGTGCCCCGCCTTGGAGTACATGTACTCTCTGTTAACTGGGTAGTGTCGATGCGCATTGGGCGGCCAGCATTTGTTGCAGACTGGTCCAGCCTTGCTCAACGCTTAAGCCAGCTCTTCCTTGCGAATCCGCACAATCGGTGCCAAGACCGTCTTCAGTGCCTGAATCTGCGCCATCGCTGCATTCATCGTTGCCTCTGTGCAGTCGTGGGTCAAGATAATCAAGTCGGTAGAGGTGGCGCCCTCGCCGCCCACTTCATCAGCCTCACGCTGCAATACCGCGTCGATGCTGATGCCAGCATTGGCCACAATGCCAGTGACTTGCGCCAACACGCCCGCCTCGTCGGCTACGCTTAAACGCAGGTAGTACGAGGTGACCACGTCGCCCATGGGCAGCACGGGCATGGTGTTCATCGAGCCTGGCTGGAAGGCCAGGGCCGGGACGCGCTGGGCGGCTGTAGCGCCTTGCATGCGGGTGATGTCTACCAAGTCGGCAATCACGGCGCTGGCTGTAGGCTCGCTGCCTGCGCCTTTGCCGTAGTAAAGCGTGGTGCCTACAGCATCGCCCTGCACCATCACGGCGTTCATGGCGCCTTCTACGTTGGCTATCAGGCGTTTGTTGGGCACCAGCGTGGGGTGCACGCGCAGTTCGATGCCGTTGTCGCGGCGCTTGGAAATGCCCAGCAGCTTAATGCGGTAGCCCAACTGCTCGGCGTATTTGATGTCGGTGGCTGTCAGCTTGGTAATGCCTTCGACGTGCGCTTTGTCAAACTGCACGGGAATGCCAAAGCCAATCGCCGCCATGATAGTAGCCTTGTGCGCTGCGTCTACGCCTTCGATGTCAAAGGTCGGGTCGGCCTCTGCGTAGCCCAGGCGCTGGGCTTCTTTGAGCACCACGTCAAAGTCCAGACCCTTGCTGCGCATCTCGCTCAAAATAAAATTGGTTGTACCGTTGATGATGCCTGCAATCCACTGGATGCGGTTGGCCGTCAGGCCCTCGCGCAGCGCCTTGATAATGGGGATGCCGCCGGCCACGGCCGCCTCAAACATCACCATCACGCCCTTGGCCTGCGCGGCCTGGAAGATCTCAGTGCCGTGCACGGCCAGCAGCGCCTTGTTGGCGGTGACGACATGTTTGCCTGCGGCAATGGCCTCTAGCACCAGCGCCTTGGCAATGCCGTAGCCGCCGATCAGCTCGATCACGATGTCGATCTCCGGGTTGGCTATCACGGCGCGCGCGTCGCTCACCACTTGCACCTTGTCGCCCACAGCAGCTTTGGCGCGCGCGGTGTCAAGGTCGGCCACCATGGTGATCTCAATTCCACGGCCCGCGCGGCGCACGATCTCGTCGTGGTTGCGTGCCAGCACGGTGAATACGCCGCTGCCTACGGTGCCGATGCCCAGAAGGCCTACTTGAATGTTTTTCATGGTCAATTTGTATAAAAATCGGGCTATAGCCCTTTAAAATATCGCGGTAGTAGCTATTAATTAGATAGTACCCATATTCAGTGAAGCGCTCATTTAAGCACCCACTCAAGCCGTCCCATGCCGCTTGCGGTAGCTCTCCAAAAACTTGGCTATGCGGCCCACCGCCTCTGCCAAGTCATCTTCATGCGGTAAAAACACGATGCGGAAATGGTCCGGCGCGGGCCAGTTAAAACCTGTGCCTTGCACCAGCATCACGCGGGTTTCGCGCAACACTTCCAGGAAGAACTGGCGGTCGTCTTTGATGGGGTAAATTATCGGGTCCAGCTTGGGAAACATGTACAGCGCAGCTACGGGCTTGACGCAGGTCACGCCCGGGATGGCGGTGATCAGGTTATAGGCCATGTCGCGCTGCCTGCGCAGGCGCCCGCCCTCACAGGTAAGGTCGTTGATGCTCTGGTAGCCGCCTAGCGCGGTTTGAATGGCCCACTGGCCAGGCACGTTGGAGCACAGCTTCATGTTGGAGAGCATGTTCAGGCCCTCGATGTAGTCTTTGGCTGAGCGTTTGTCGCCCGACACCACCAGCCACCCGGCGCGGTAACCGCAGGAACGGTAGCTTTTGCTTAAGCTGTTGAAAGTCAAAGTCAGTACATCGGTGCACAGGCTACCAATCGGCGTGTGCTTCACGCCGTCGTACAGAACCTTGTCGTACACCTCGTCAGCCAAAATCACCAAGCCGTGCTCGCGGGCGATGTCCACAATTTGCTTAAGCAGCTCGGCGCTGTACAACACGCCAGTCGGATTGTTGGGGTTGATCACCACAATCGCCTTGGTGCGCGGCGTGATCTTTTGGCGAATGTCGTCGATATTGGGCATCCAGCCGTTGGCCTCGTCGCACAGGTAGTGCACAGGGGTGCCGCCCGAGAGGCTGGTGGCTGCCGTCCACAGCGGGTAATCGGGCATGGGCAGCAGCAGCTCGTCGCCATTGTCCAGCAGCGCATTGGTGGCCATGGTAATGAGCTCACTGGCACCGTTACCCAGGTAAATATCGTCCAACGTCACGCCCGCAATGCCCTGCTTTTGGGTCTCGTGCATCACCGCCTTGCGGGCGCCAAAAATGCCTTTGCTGTCAGAGTAACCGGCCGAATTTGGCAGGTTACGGATCATGTCTTGCTGAATTTCCTCGGGCGCGTCAAAGCCGAACACCGCCAAGTTGCCCAGGTTCAGTTTGATGATTTTTTGGCCCTCTTCCTCCATCTGCCGCGCCGCGTCCATGATGGGGCCACGGATGTCGTACAACACGTTATTGAGTTTGGCTGATTTAGCAATAGTTTTCAAACACATCTCTCCATGAGCAGTTGACGGATGGGCATAAACAATGGAACTTATAATTTGACC
>JAYWHJ010000317.1:0-6428 GCA_043777795.1 Polaromonas sp.
AACAGTTCCGTTTTTCCGAACCCTCGCTCACGCTTTCCTTGCTGCCATTTTGTTCGGTTGTTCTTAAACTAAGACAACGTTTCTCGTCGATCAAGTCACGCAAAGGGTTCAATCATGCGTCGTTCAACAATCATTCGACTTCCCTTTGCGGGGTTGGGCTTGCTCGCGATGACCTCCATGGGTTACGCCAAGTCTGCAGGGGGTGAACGCGTGTTGATTGTCTTGACCAACACCGCCAAGGTCCCCGGCACTGACAGAGCCACAGGCCTATGGGTGTCGGAATACACTGACCCGTGGCGCGTCTTCAGCGATGCAGGTTACGAGGTACACGTGGCCTCGCCACGCGGCGGTGTTAGTCCGATCGACCCACGCTCTGGCTCTGCCGACAGTGTCAAGCGCATCCCGCAGGCTTGGGCGGCCATGCAGGCGACACGGCCTCTGGCTGAAGTGAAGTCTGCGGACTATGCGGCTGTATTTCTCAGCGGCGGGCACGGCACCATGTGGGATTTTCCGGACGATTCGAACCTACGCCGTATCGTCGAAGAGCAACTGGGCCGCGGCGCGCCAGTGGGTGCCGTGTGCCATGGCCCGGCGGGTCTGCTGTCCGCGCGCAAGGCTGATGGCACGCCTTGGGTTGCCGGGCGCCGCGTTAATGGCTTCACTAATCTCGAAGAAGGTGCTGCCGGCATGAAGAGTGTCGTGCCGTTCTTGCTTGAAGACCGACTGCGCGCGCTGGGCGGACGCTTTGAATCGTCTGGGGTGTTCCAGCGCCATGTCGCTGTAGATGGTGCGTTGGTAACAGGCCAGAACCCCGCTTCGTCTACGGCAGTAGCCGAAGCTATGCTCGAGCTGCTGCGCAAGCCTCGACTACCTTGAACGCGTATTTGACGTTGCGTTGATCGAGATTGGTACCGGATCTGGGTGCCCGAACTCGTAGCTTGGTCTTTCAGTCACAGCATTCCACGGCGCTCGCTGAAACTCGCTTCTGTTGCACTTCGTGCTTGAGTCCACGGAATTCTTCTGGAATGTCTGCCTACCCGGAGCCTGTGCGTTGAGCGGCCTGCGCCGCCTCAGCATCCCGGCTCGTTAACGCCGCCATGATGGCGGCATGTGCGGCCAGTGACTCTTCAATCCGGCCCGCCTTCAGTAGCGACTGCGCACGGACGCGCTTTTCGTTAGCCGCGTTTACAAAGCATGCGGTGGCTGCGCGCTGTGCATGGCAAATAAATAGCGCCGTATCGGGCTGTAGCCCAATAAAATAATGCGGGAGCAGCTGCTAAATATGTAGCAAAAAGAGTGCTTATCGGAAATGGGAGACCTGGCCCTGATGCCCTGCAAGAGCATGGCGAGGCGATAGCCCGCCGAGCCACAGTGGTGTTTGTTTAGCTGGTCTTGTGCCATCATTGGCGCATGAAACGAAATACTGATCATCTTATTGGCCGTGGCTCACTTGCGCAACGCTTCGAGCTTGGCCGCCTGGCGCGGGAAAGCTGCCCTCGCTCTGCGCTCGCCCTGCACGAAAGCGGTGGGCGTGACCCGCTGGCATTGCTCGCCGTTTCCAACGAAGGCAGGATCGCTGAATTGCTGCCTATTCGCTATGGCCGCATGCTCGAGAGCCCTTTTGCGTTTTACCGCGGTGCCGCCATGCTGATGGCGCATGATCTGGCGCAAACGCCGCGTTCCGCCGTCACGGTGCAGCTTTGCGGCGATGCGCATTTGTCTAACTTTGGCTTGTTTGCCAGCCCCGAGCGCAGGCTGCTGTTTGGCTTGAATGATTTTGATGAAACCGTGCCCGGCCCATTTGATTGGGATGTGCGGCGTTTAGCGGCCAGCTTTGTCATCGCCAGCCGTGAGCGCGGCTTTAAAAAGTCTGCGATTGAGAGCGTTGTGCAAACCCTGCTAGACACTTACCACCAGCGGATGCTGGATTTTGCAGAGATGGACACGCTGGATGTTTGGTATCACCAAATGACATCCGAGACCTTGCTTGCAATTGGCGGCGCGAGCAAAGTGGAGAAGGCAGCGATTGAAAAGGCGCGCGCCAAAGGCAGCAAGCAATTGGTGAGTGATGCTGTGGAATGGGTGGATGGCCCGGCAGGCAAGGAGATGCGCATCAAAGACACGCCACCTTGGGTGTTTCACGAGGCGCATGCTACTGCGCGAGAGATCGGTAAATTCGAGCGGGGGATTAAAGATTTTTTCATTCAATACCGCAGCAGCTTGAGCGCGGATCGGCAGGTGTTGTTTGATCGCTATGAGCTGATGGATGTGGCTGTCAAAGTGCCGGGTATTGGCTCGGTGGGCACGCGCTGCTTTGTGGCGCTGTTTGCAGCCGATGGGCACCACCCGTTGTTTCTGCAATTCAAGCAAGCGCGAGAATCGGTATTGGCTGGGCCACTGGGCCTCAAAAAGCATGCTCACAATGGTCAGCGTATCGTTGATGGCCAGCGCCTGAGCCAAGCCACCAGCGACGTATTCCTCGGCTGGGCCAGCAACAAAGCGCAAGGCGCAGAGTTTTATGTGCGCCAACTGCGCGACATGAAAGGAGCACTCGACGTGACGCTCTTCAACACATCCGAGATGGCCGACTACGCACAGGCCTGCGGATACGCGCTCGCCCGCTCGCAAGCCAAAGCCGGCGATCCGGCCTTGATAGCCGGCTACATTGGCAAAGGCGACACTTTTGATGCAGCCATCAGCCGCCACGCATTCGCCTACGCCGATCAAAACGAGGCAGACTTTGCGGCTTTGAAAAAGGCGGTGAAGAGCGGTGCGGTGAAGGCTGCGGTACAGGAGCCGGGCGAGGACTGAATCTCAAGCCGCAGCAGTCTGGCCACTCTCAATATGCGCTCGCATTGCAGCTTGCGCGGCGCCCGGCGCACCGGGCGGGTGGGGCCCTATGCAAGGCTGCCCATGTCTGCGCGGGCACTGGTAAAGCTTTGGGGGGCACTGCATTGCGCATAGATGAGACCCCAGCGCTTAGGTAAAACGCTATCGCAGGGGAGCCAAGCCATCCAACGCGTTCCATCCGTTTGGCACACCCGCTGGTGCGGTGCCCAGCGCAGCCCGGGGCCAGCCTGACGCAAGCCACCCCACCCAGTGCCCCCAGCGCACGGGCACCACCCAAAGCGCCATCTCCAGGCAAGAGGCCGCAGGCCAGCACGCGTTTTTCGTTAGGCACACTTACAAAGCATGCCACGGCTGCGCGCTGTGCATGGCAAGTAAATAGTGCTAAATTGGGCTGTAGCCCAATAAAATATTGCGCAAGAAGCTACTAAATACGTAGCGGAAGTAGTGCTTGTGGGAAATGTGTGGCCTGACCCGAATGCCCTGATGCCGCGCTGATGCCGTACGCAAGTATCCGAAGCGGAGTTGCTATATCTATTTATATATCGTCAATGGTGATTGCCTTTTCATTTCTGCTGGGCAACGTTAACGCGTGCCGGAACATGTCTCCGAGTATTGGATGAATATCGTTGTGTTTTGCGCCGAAACGCATGACTTTAGTAGCAGGATCGAAAGCACCGAGATCTCTGTTATAGCCCTCGTCCTCGGATGGCAAAAATTCCTTTAAAACATTTAGGTTTTGATTTAGCCGTTCTTGCTCAGATAGTTGGTAATAGCGCCAAGCTGGATTGGTGTGAGAAAAGTCTATTTTTGGCATTCCCTCTAGGAGTTTTTCTAGTAAATTGTCTGCGTCAGCTGGCTTACGCTTGCTAAATGCAAAGTCGAACGTCAGTTTAGCCAGCGCTTTCAGAACTACTGGTTGCGCGGCGATAGTTTTCATTTTTGCACCAGTTGTGCCAAATCCAGGGATTTTATGTACGGCTTCCCAGTACCTCGTAGCTATGTCTTTCCGTGCATCCACATCGGAGGGTGCAGCACCGCTAATATTGGTTTTGTTTAGAAAAAGAATCGCATTTATCGCAACTATGTCTTTGAACGCAAGCTGTCCGGTGTCTTGTTGCCAATTGACGATGTCTTTCTCAATGGGTTCTAGGGTTAAAACGTCATCAATCAATACCTCTTTTATGTATCGATTAATTGGATTAGAGCTATCAAATTGCAATGCAAGGGTTTTGTCCATTTTTTTGCCAAGATTATTGAGATCATGGAAAAGTTGACGCTCTTGATCGACGTTTAAGCCAAGATGTGCTTCGATTACTACGGTGCAGAACCCACGAGCTACCTCTAGGCATTCGCTCCAAACGGCCAGTTCTTGCGTTGAAACTTCCGTGTTGTCTGACGCGGAAAATAGGCTGCCTTTTCTAGGATAACGATGGGTGGATTGAACGTTGTTCAGAAACTCGAATACAAAATCCATAGCTTTGCGGCGATGTTGCCCATCTACAACCCAAAGAATATCTCGTTGAGAAAGCATGACTTTGAAGCATGCAGTCTCTTCTTCTTTTGTGATCATTCGAAAACCAGGCAGGTTAGCGCCACGTGGGTCGCTTGTACGAATGTTCGCAACGATGGGTTGCAATGAGAGGTACGGTTGACCGCCCAATTGGTTCAACGTAGCAGTTAAAGCATCCGAGGCCGGCTTCTTTTGAATTTCGCGGCGCTCGATGGCTGCAGAAACAAGACCTTTCAAAATGTATTTCGCCAAACTTTGAGCATGTGCTTCGTCCAGCTTTCTTTGCGCGACAGGTTCGCCATTAGTCCCACGTTCATTCGCTACCGCGGACATCGAATAGAAATCGTGCATTGGAATCGACATTAAAAATGAGCGATTTCCTAAGTTGTGAGCAATAAATACTTTATGCGGCTTAGCAGAGGTATCCCCTTCTTCTAAGAGGCTATCTAAAGTCCCAATCGGGGTTGGGAGAGTGTTTTGAGACGGGTACATAAACATCCTTTAATAAATCCAGGAGTGTTAAAAATACATTCCAGGAGTATTAAAATTATACATAAAAATATTATTTTTACAATCCTGGATAAATATTAGCCATTAAAAATTCTCGTATTGGGGAAATGGAATGGATTTTTAGTAAAGGGCGATATTGGGGGCGAGGCGGTGTTGCCTAGTGAATCTCAGCGCTTTTGATGACCGTTGAGAAAAATCACAGGAGTTTCAAAATTTTGAGTTGATCCCAAGCCGATTGGCTTTACCAATTCAGTTTGGTTTGACTACTTCAAAATAAACCCGGGCGACAGTGTGAACCGATTGACGCGTGCCCCTTGCAAACTGTAGCTTGTGAGCGGAGGTAATTTTGGCGTAACTGCCTCGGTGCTCGTGTGTTTTGCGGAAGTTTGCAGCCGACACGCGCCCATCGCCAGTCCGAAATAAGCAACGCTACAAAAGCATTGTTACGGGTTTTACCCCGCCGCTTCCTGCCCACTCTCAATATGCGTCCGCATCGCAGCCTGCGCAGCCGCAGCATCTCGGCTAGTTAGCGCCGCCATGATGGCGGCATGTTCGGCCAGCGACTCTTCAATTCGCCCAGCCTTTAGGAGTGACTGCGCGCGGTTGAGCTTCATCACTTTGCGCAGGTCGGCCACCATTTGGCCGGCCCATCGGTTGTTGGCTACTTCTAGCAGTTTGACGTGAAAGGCTTCGTTCAGTTGGAAGAATTTGACGCGGTCCTTGGTGGATTTTTCTAGCTGCTGGTGCAGGGCTTCTAGTTCTTGCAGTTGTTTATCGGTGGCGGTGCTGGCCACGGTGCCTGCGGCGTCGGCCTCCAGTACGGCCATCAGGTGGAACACGTCGCGCAGGTCTTTGGCGTTGACTTCGGTCACGTAGGCGCCGCGCCGCATTTTCATGGTGACCAGGCCTTCGGCGGCCAGCACTTTGATGGCCTCGCGCAGGGGGGTGCGGCTGATGCCGTACTCTTGGGCCAGCTTCAGCTCGTCTATCCACGCGCCGGGTTCCATGTCGCTTGCTTTGCCTGCAAAGATGCGCTGGCGCAGGAGCTCGGCTACCTCTTCATACAAAGGGCGTGGCTTTAGGCGGCTGTGGGGGACGGGGGCGTTCATAGAATGCTTAGTTTACACGAAACTGAATTTTGAATTCATAATTACGGATGAAAATTTGGGTAAAATACGGGCATGACTGACAACACTAAGCCCGCTAGCTCTGCGCCTGACAACTTCAAAACCGCCACGCTGGCCGACTGGGCCAAGGCCGCTGCCAAATCTGCCCCCGGTGGCAATGTAGATGCGCTTAACTGGTACACGCCCGATGGCATTGCGGTGAAGCCGCTGTACACGGCGGATGATGTGAAAGACCTGCCGCACACCCACACACTGCCCGGTTTTGAGCCCTACCTGCGCGGCCCGCAGGCCACGATGTATTCGGTGCGGCCGTGGACGATACGGCAGTACGCGGGGTTTTCTACCGCTGAAGAGTCGAATGCGTTTTACCGCAAGGCCTTGGCCGCAGGCGGGCAGGGCGTGAGCGTGGCGTTTGACCTGGCCACGCACCG
>JAYWHJ010000318.1:0-18172 GCA_043777795.1 Polaromonas sp.
GCCTGCTCCTCCTTTATGCCGCTGCGCTGAGCGCACCGCCAACCTGATCTTGCGAGGTCGGTGGGAGTTTGACCGATGCAAGCCGACCAACCGGGACACAGGGAATGCGACAGGAATACCACCTTTGTGCGCACCCCAAGTGCCGGGGCGTACAACAATACCAACGCACAGGTGCGGTACATCGCGAAAGACGCAAAAGCCATGAACAGCGTGCAACGCCTGGCCCACAACACCACCGTGCGCGTAGGCGCGTGCGTGCTGGCGGTGCTGATCGTGGTTGCGCTGCTGGCGCCTTGGCTGGGCACGCTCGACCCCGCCGCCATGGACTCGTCCAACATCAACAACGCTGTGGGATTGCGCGGCAGTTTTGCACAGTTGGACGGCAGCTCGGTGGCGCACACCTTTTGGTTTGGCAGCGACAGCTTTGGCCGCGACATTTATAGTCGCGTGCTCTACGGCACCCGCGTCTCACTCACGATTGGTTTGGTCACCGCACTGGTAGCCATCGGCATCGGCGCGCTGCTAGGCATGCTGGCCGGCTACTTCAGGTTGGTGGATGCCGTGCTCATGCGCTTTATGGATGGGCTGATGGCCATCCCTTCCATCTTGCTGGCCATCGCCTTGGTGGCTGCGCTGGGCGCGCAACTGTGGACGGTGGTGGTGGCCATCGCCATCCCCGAGATTCCGCGCGTTACGCGCCTGGTGCGCTCACTCGTGCTCACGCTACGCGAGGAGCCGTTTGTCGAGGCCGCCAAAGCCCTGGCTACGCCCACGCACATCATTTTGTGGCGACACATTTTGCCCAATGCCATGGCGCCGTTGATTGTGCAAGGCACCTTCGTAGCCGCGGCTGCCGTACTGACCGAAGCAGTGCTGAGTTTCCTGGGCCTCGGTTTGCCCGCGGACATACCTACTTGGGGCAACATCATGGCCGAAGGCCGAGTGCAGTTTAGCCAGCACCCAGGCAATGTGCTCTTCCCCGCCATGTTCCTCGTGCCTACTGTGCTGGCCATCAACTTGCTGGGCGACGGGCTGCGCGATGTACTCGACCCTAAATTTGCAAAACGCTGATCTAACGCCATGACCACCTCTTCTGCGGTTCTGCGTATCGACAACTTGAGCGTCGCCTTGCCTGCGGGAGCAGACCGCGCCTTGGCGATTGACGATGTTTCGCTGGCGATTGAGGCCGGTAAAACCCTGTGCGTGGTGGGCGAATCAGGCTCAGGCAAATCGGTGATGGCCACGGCGGTGATGGGCTTACTGGCCAAAGAGTTGAAAGTGGCGGGCGGCCAGATCGCCCTCAACGGCGAGGCGCTGCTGCAAGCCAGCTCCACGCGCCTACGTGATTTGCGCGGCAAGTCCATGGGCATGGTGTTCCAAGAGCCAATGACTGCGCTGAACCCCGTGATGCGCTGTGGCGACCAGATCGACGAGCTGCTGCGCACGCACACCGACTGGGGCGCAGACCAGCGCGCCGCCCAGGTACTAGCCATTTTGGAGCGTGTGAAATTGCCCGAGCCCGAGCGAATGGTGCGCAGCTACCCACACCAGCTCAGCGGCGGCCAGCGCCAGCGTATCGTCATTGCTATGGCGGCGATATTGAAGCCCGCGTTGCTGATCTGCGATGAGCCAACGACCGCGCTGGATGTGACCACGCAAAAAGAAATTCTGCGGCTGATCGCTGACCTGCAGCGCGAGCAGGGCTGCGCGGTATTGTTTATCACCCACGACATGGGCGTGGTGGCGGAGATTGCCGACCAAGTGCTGGTGATGCACCAAGGCCGCGCGGTGGAGTATGGCGAGGCAACCCAAGTGCTGCGCCGCCCCGTGGCCGACTACACCAAGATGCTGTTAGCGGCGGTGCCCAGCATGACTCCGCCGCCCGCTAAGCCCGAGCCTACCGGAGAACCGCGCGTGCGCGCCCAAGGCGTTGGTAAAACCTACACAAGCCGCGACTGGCTAGGCCGCGCCCGCCATACCCAAGCCCTGCAAGACGCCGCGCTGGAAGTGCGTGCGGGCGAAACGTTGGGCATTGTGGGCGAGTCGGGCAGCGGAAAGTCCACCCTGGCCCGCTGTATCATCCGCTTGATCGACCCCACAGTGGGCAGTGTGCACTGGGGCGCGGACAAAGTGTGCACGCTTAGCGAAAGCCAACTGCGCCCGCTGCGCTCGCACATTCAGGTGGTGTTCCAGGACCCGAATCGTTCGCTCAACCCACGGCGCAAAGTGGGCGACAGCATCATCGAAGGCGCTATGAACTTCGGAGCTTCTCGTGCTATTGCTGTGAACCTGGCAGAGCAATTAATGCACAAAGTGCGGCTGCCGGTGGAAAGCCTGCAGCGCTACCCCAGTCAGTTTTCAGGGGGTCAACGCCAGCGCCTGGCCATTGCCCGAGCCTTGGCCTGCAAACCGCAAGTACTGGTAGCCGACGAGGCGGTGAGTGCGCTAGATGTGAGCGTGCAAGCTCAGATCATGAACCTGCTGCGTGAAGTGCAGGCCGAGCTAGGCCTGGGCCTGCTCTTCATCACCCACGATCTGCGCGTAGCCGCCCAGTTGTGTGATCGCGTGATCGTGATGCACCAGGGGCGCATTGTGGAGCAGGGCGCTACCGGTGCGTTGTATGCCGATCCGCAGCAGGAGTACACCCGTACTTTGTTTGCTGCTGCGCCTAAGGGGATTGGGGCTTAGGTATGGGGTGGTTCCGTCCTGTGCATGAGAACAAACTTCCTTCCTTCCTGTGCTCGCTCTGGCACTTGGTGTGCACAGCTCCGCGGCTGTCCCCCGCCCTTCGGGCTCCTCCTTTATGCCGCTGAGCTGTGCACACCAAGCGCCAGAGCTGCGTACTGGTTTGGTTGGTGCTACAAAAGCGTATCGCGAACCGCCTCGCGAGATTAGGTCGGCGGTGTACTCAGCGCAGCGGCATCAAGGAGGAGGCAGCGGCCCTAGGCCGCAACGGAGGACAGCCGCGGAGCTGAGTACACCGTCGGCTTGATCCCCGTACACGACATCGAGCGTGTCTCCAGGCCGACCAGCAGCAGTGCAAAACAAGGGCAAACCCACGCGCACAAAAGCCATCGACAGGTAAACTACAAACTCGAAGAAGCCAAACCATGGTGGTGACGGTTTCGTCAAAACACAATGAGAGCAATACTTTGAACATCCTCATCGCTGGCTACCAGCACGAAACCAACACCTTTGCGCCTTCGCTGGCTGATTGGGATGCCTTCACAGCGGGCCACACCTTTCCAGCCTACATTCGCGGCCCGGCCATGCAGGCCAAGTTTTCGGGGGTGAACATTCCTGTGGGCGGATTTATCGACGCTGCCACCGCCAGAGGCTGGACGCTGATCCCATCGCTCTGGGCAGGTGCTGCTCCGTCCAGCTACGTCACCACCGATGCGTTTGAGCGTATCGCCAGCGAGATCTGCGACGATGTGCGCACGGCACTGAGGACCGGCCTGGACGCGGTGTACCTTGACCTGCACGGCGCGGCAGTAGCGCAGCAGATTGACGACAGCGAAGGCGAGTTGATTGCACGCATCCGCGCCATCGTAGGCGATGCAGTGCCCATCGTGGCGAGCCTGGACTTGCACGCCAACGTGACCCAGCGCATGTTGGCGCTTGCCGACGCACTGGTCAGCTACCGTACCTACCCGCATATCGACATGGCCAAAACCGGCGCGCTGGCTGCTGACTTGCTGGCGCGGCGCATGGCGCGTGGCAGCAAAGAGCCGATGCACTCTGTGCGCTTTCCCTACCTTATCCCGCTCAACGCGCAAAGCACTTGGATGCAACCGGCCAAGGGCCTGTATGACCAGCTCACTGCATTAGATGCAGAGCACGGCACAGTGTTGAGCTTTTGCATGGGCTTTCCGGCGGCGGACTTTGACGAATGCGCGCCCATGGTGTGGGGCTACGGCGCGCGGGCCGAGCAAGCGCAGCAGGCAGTGCAACAGCTGTACGCCAGCGCTGCACCCGCGCAGCAGTGGAACCCCGGCGTGCTGGACGCACCCGGTGCCATCGCCCGCGCGGTGGAGCGGGCAGCGTTGTCGAGCCAACCGATTGTGATTGCCGACACCCAAGACAACCCCGGCGCGGGTGGCGACAGCAACACCACTGGCATGCTGCACGAGCTGTTACGCCAGGGCGTGGGCAAGCGCTTTCCAGGCCAGGTGGCCGTAGGCCTGGTGTTTGACCCCGAATGTGCACTGCAAGCCACCGAATTTGTGCAAAACAGGCCGCTAGCCCAACAAAATATTGCGGGAGCAGCTATAAATAATATAGTACATAAACTGCGTTTATCGCTAGGTAAAGCGGTACCCACGTTCACCGGCCAGCACAGCGATGCGCCCCTGCAAGCCGACTTTAACGTGCTGGCCGTGAGCGACGGCAGCTGCACACTTACCGGGCCCATGATGACCGGCGTGACGGTGCACCTGGGCCCTACCGTGTGCCTGGAAACCGAGGGTATTTTGATCGTGGTGACCAGTGGCAAAAAGCAAATGCTGGACCGCCAACTTTTTCGCATGGCGGGCATTGAGCCTGAATCCATGAAAATTATTGTAGTGAAAAGCTCTAACCACTTCCGCGCTGACTTCACCCCCATCGTGGCCGACGCGGCCAGCGACATCATTGTCGCCAAAGCCGCAGGCCCCATGGCCGCAGATCCAGCGGATCTGCCTTGGAAAAAGCTTACAGTGTGTGCTAGCTTGCCGCCTGCTTGATTGAGCCAGTCCGTCGGCCTGCCGTCTTTAGTGCCCAGTGTTCAACATAGATTTTTGGGGAATATTCCGTGACCACGACCAACCTTGCCGATTGCACCGCCACCGAACTGCTGCAGCTTTACCAAACTGGCCAGACCTCGCCTGTAGAGGCGCATGCCGCCGTGTCCAAGCGCATAGAGCAGCTTAACCCGACTTTAAAGGCTTTTTGCCATTTGGCCCCTGAAATATCCGCGCAAGCAGCTATCAAAAGCGAAGCGATATGGCAAGCCCACCGCAAAAAAGGCACGGCGGTCAGGGCGCTGGAAGGCGTGCCCACTTCCATTAAAGATTTGATCTTGACCGCTGGCATGCCCACCCAACGCGGCAGCCACACGGTAGATGAAAAACAAGTGTGGCACGTAGACGCACCTGTGACCGCACGGCTCAAAGAAGCGGGCGCAATGATCTTGGGCAAAACCAGCACGCCTGAGTTTGGCTGCAAAGGCGAGACCAACTCACCGCGCACCGGCATTACCCGCAACCCCTGGGACACCACGAAGACCCCTGGCGGTAGCAGCGGCGGCACGGCCGCGGCGGTGGCCGCTGGCATGGGGCCACTGAGCGTGGGCACCGACGGCGCGGGCAGCGTACGTATTCCAGCCGCTTTTTGCGGTAACTTTGGCCTCAAGCCCAGCTTTGGCCGCGTGCCTGCTTACCCGCTATCGCCCTTTGGCAGCGTAGCGCATCTGGGGCCCCACACCATGAGCGTGCAAGATGCCGCGCTGATGATGAACGTGCTGGCCCAGCCCGATGCGCGCGACTGGACATCGCTGCCCTACGACGGCGTGGACTACCTCAAAGATCTAGACAAGGGCGTGAAGGGCTTGCGCATCGCCTATTCGCCCACGCTCGGTTTTGCCAAAAACGTGCACCCTGAGATCGCCGCCGCACTAGACAAAGCCGCGGAGCAGTTTGAAACACTCGGTGCCATCGTAGAAAAAGTAGACCCCGGTTTTGAAGACCCGCTGGATATCACCACCGGCCTGTGGTTTGTAGGTGCCTGGACGGTGTGGAACACCCTAAGCCCCGCGCAGCAAGCGTTAACCGATCCCGACTTCAAGGCCGAAGCTCAGATTGGCGCGCAATTGAGCGCGCTGGATGTTCAGCGTTTGCACATGCGGCGCGGCGCACTGGGCAGCCACATGCGCCAGTTTATGCAGCGTTATGACTTAGTGCTCACCCCCGCAGTGTCCGTCCCCGCTTTTGACGCAAAGCCCGCTGGCCACTCCCCCATGACCCCCGAGGCCATGCTGGGCTGGACGCCATTTAGCTACCCGTTTAACCTGACCCAGCAACCCGCCTGCTCCATGCCCTGCGGCCTCACGGATGCAGGCCTGCCCATGGGTTTGCAGCTAGTGGGCCCTATGTTCAGCGAAGCGCTGGTGCTGCGCGCGGCACGCGCCTACGAAGCAGTCAACCCCATTGCGCGGCCCACGTTAAACTGGGCATGAGACGATGGATTGCCCTGCATGTAGTATGGCGAGCAGCGCTATGGGTGTGGGCGTTGCCGCTCACCCTGTGCGGCCTGCCGCTGTGGTTAGGTATGTGGATTTGTAAGCCAAAAGAGGCTCTGGCGCAATTAAATAATGCGGAAAAAGCTCCTGTATTTATAGCGTATGGGGCTCCCGCTGCGTGGTTTCTCAAGCATCACCCTTACGGTGAGATGGACGCCATGGCGATAGGTTGCTGCATTTTTGCATGCGACGCGCAGGCGCTACAGCGCACCATGGCGCACGAGTTGGTGCACGTAGAGCAGGCCATGCGTTGGGGCATGTTGTTTCCGCTGGCCTATTTACTGTGCAGCGCCTGGGCTAAAGCCACTGGCGGCTGCCCTTACGCTGACAATTACTTTGAGCGGCAGGCCAACAGCAGCATGTATTTATAACGCCACAGTAATGTGCATTAATGCACGAAAAATAACTGCAAAACCGTGAAAAATGCAGTGCAAAGCCTGTTTTCGGAAAACAAGGTCGTGATTTAAACAGTCAAACCAAGGGGTTGGCAGGTAAGCTCGAATTCTCTTTCACCCATTGGTGTTGGAGATTTATTCCATGCTCTTACCACCGTCCCACTGCCCCACTGTCCCACTGATCCACTGTGCCACCTGCAGGCAGCCCGTTTTCTGCGTCCCATTTCTATGCATTCTTGGTTAAAACCACTTGTCTGGCCCGACACCCAACCTGCACCCCACTTGGCTGGTGCACCGGCGGACCAAAAAGCATTGGCCTATTTGGTACCGCGCAAGTTTGACAGCTTGGAAGTGTGGGTGCTGCTGTTTTGTGGTGTCTATGGTTTGTTGGTGACTGCCGTTGCACTTCGCGGTGACCGAGAAATCATGTTGGCGTGTGTGGGTTTAATCGGTCTGGCCGTCTGGCGGCGCTATAACCCCGCACGCAATCAACTGCAGTGGGCCATAGGCGCGGGCGTGGCGCTACTGTTAGTAGCTTGGATTTACATTGACCCACGGTCAGGCGGCAGCGCAGGTCCATTTTTTTTCTTGCTATTGCTGACGGGTGTTACCTACCCATTGCTGATGGAGAAGGTGTCCCTCTCGATTTTCGCCGTACTGCTGTTGGCATTGTATTTTGTCTCAGGCTGGAACGAGGCAGCCCAAGCGCAGCCAGAGCTATTTGTGCTGCGCGGGCTGCTGATTGCTGGCGTTTGCACTTTATCTGGGCGCTTTGGCACAGTGCTGCGCCAAGCCGAGCAAGGTATTGACAACCTGCGCCGAGATAAGGCCAGTCTGGCTTACAACGAGCATGGCTTGGCGCGCTATGGTGCCCGCTTGTTGAGCAACTGCGCTGCTGAGATGCAGCCCTGCACTCTGGTGCTCTTGCCACTGCCTGTTGACTGGCACGATGCCATCAATGTCGGTCGCCGCAGCAGCGACTATTCGGCCAAAAATTCCCTCAAGTTGCAAAACCGGGCATTGCGCGACATGGCGTTGCACTTGACGCTGACGCTGCCAGCAGAAGCCATCGTCTCGCGCAACGCAACTGGCGACTGGGTGGTACTGGTGCCTTGGCTAGAGCGCCAAGCGGTGCTCAATATGCTGGAGAGCCGTTTTGGCAGACCGATGCAGTTGCCGTTTGGCCCGCGCGCTGATGAAATGTTTGTTGCTATCACGCCCTGTGCGGTGGTGAGCAATGGGAGCGACGATGATTTTGAAAAAATGGTTGCCCGCGCACAAGACATATGGCTGCGGGGTGTACGCACCGGCTCTGTCGATCCAGCTTAACCGCTCAAACCCTCGCTGCAAAAGCTCCGGCCATGAAAAAAGCCCGACCAATCACTCAGTCGGGCTGTGCAGGAAAAACAGAAAAATTTACGCTTCAGCTGGAATGCGCAGCTTCTGGCCCGGGTAAATTTTATCGGGATGGCTGAGCATCGGTTTGTTGGCTTCAAAGATAGCCATGTATTTGTTGGCATTGCCGTAGTACTCTTTGGCAATCGCGCTGAGTGTGTCGCCGCGCACCACATCGTGGTACTGGCTCTCGTCGCCGCCATCGGCTGCGCTCATCAGGTTTTCCACCTCGGTCACGCCCGCTACGTTGCCGCAGCACAGGCTTACTTTTTCTACCGCTTCCTGGGTAGGCGCTTCCCCTTGTACGGTGACTTTGCCGCTGGCGCCGTCAAAGTCGACCACTAAACCGGTTTCACCCAGGTTCTGCGCTTCGATATAGGTTTTGATGCCGCGTGCGGCTTCCAAATTCAGTTCCAGCAGCGAAGGAGCTGCGGCTGGGTCAGCAGCAGCGGCCGCGGCTGCTTCTTCTACTTTTTTGCTGCCAAACAATTTTTCGCCAGCTTCTTTGATAAAACTAAACATGCCCATGGTGGTACTCCTAAATGGTTAAAAACAATGAAAGCAGTGTGGTGATAAATGCCCACACTGCGCAGTATGCACTGCCGAGTATGCGCGTTTTGTGACGCACCGTATCAGGGCAAGCCCTCAGATGGGGTACTAAATTTTGCTGCGCATAATGCGAGCATGACTTTGTTGGCACTTGATGTAGGAAATACGCGACTTAAATGGGCGTTGTATGACGCGGCGCGGCCCGGCGCAACGGTTTTGGCGCAAGGCGCAGAATTCCTTGAAAATCTGGACAAACTCGCTGACGGCGCTTGGAGCACGATTGTCCAACCCGCTAGTATGCTGGGCTGCATTGTGGCGGGGGACGCCATTAAGCGCCGCGTAGAGTCGCAGTTGGAGGAGCGCTGGGACACGAATGAGCGCTTTGGCCCGCGCTGGGTGGTATCGAGCCCAGCCGAGGCGGGCTTGATCAATGGGTATGACCACCCTGCGCGCTTGGGGGCTGACCGCTGGGTGGCTATGATCGGTGCTCGGCGCTGGATGCAGTCGCGCCTGGCCATGGGCGAGGCCGCCAAACCACTGGTGGTAGTGATGGTGGGCACGGCGGTCACCGTAGAGGCCATCGACGCGCAAGGCAAGTTTTTGGGCGGCTTTATTTTGCCCGGCCACGGCATCATGCTCAAAGCGCTGGAGTCTGGCACCGCAGGCTTGCATGTGCCTACCGGAGAGGTGACCGAATTTCCCACCAACACCAGCGACGCGCTGACCCGCGGGGGTACCTACGCCATAGCGGGCGCAGTAAGGCGCATGCACCACCATTTGCACCAGCGTACCGGTGCCACGCCGGTCGTAGTGATGACCGGCGGTGCTGGCTGGAAGATGATGCCCTCGATGGGTATGGAGGTTGAGCTGCTGGACAGCCTGATTTTTGACGGCTTGCTGGAGATAGCGTTTGCGCGTGGACTAGACTGAGGGCCGCACGCTTGTCACTGCGTGTACTGGGTTAGGCGCTCAAGCCATCTACCGCCTGGAACATGGCCTGGCGGGCTTGGGAGATGATCATGCCTTTCCAGTCGTCTGCATCGCAGTAAAACGCGTCCATGATCTGCTGCTTGATCTGCGTGCGCTGGGCTGCGGGGGCCTCGGGGTGCAAGTGCAGCCAGTGGTCGGCGCGCAGCGCCAGCATTGTCTGGGCCATTGGTTGGGTCCCGTACTCCATGGCAATCGAAGTGAATTCGGCTTGGGGGCATTCTTCGTACACGCTGTGCACCATCAAGCCGGTCAGAAAAACTGACGATGACGAACCGTCGTACATGCTGGTCACTGGGGTTGCCTCGCTGGGGCTCGCTGCGTTGCCCCACCATTGCTCGGCGCGCGCAAAAGCGGCTTTGTCGTCGCGGCAGGAAAAAATACGTTCACCGACGCCGCGTGGGCCTAATCCTGTGTGCAGGTCAATCCAAGCCAACTTTTTGCATTGGGTTGCATGCTGGCGCAGGACCTGTCGCAGGGTCGTGTTGCTCCAGGTCGCGGCTACGCCACCGTAAAACAGACCATCTGCATGGGTATGTTGCCCGCGCGAGACGATGCCTTGCATGGCCTTCATGCCATTGGTGGCAACGAAGTTGTCAAGTGCTGCTGTAGTTTCAGGTGTGGGCGGCCATTGTGCTGGGATCATCAAAGGATGCAGTTCTGGGTAACCCAAGTTGGAGGGTAGCGGTTTGCTGAAATCTTGAAAATTACGATTCAAATCTACGTTTTCGTGTGTTACCCGGCGCTGGAGCGAAAAGCCATGCGGATTGAGCGCATGCACATAAAGTACGGCCACGCCAGCCGCGTGGGCCTTGGCGCGCCACTCGGCATCGTGCAGGGCAAACACCTGCACGCCGCTACCGCAGTAGCCTTCCACGCCATGGCAGGCGCTACTGACGATCAGCAGATGCTTGGCGTCTGGCGCGCCGTCTAGCGCCACGTCCATCGCCAGCGTTTCACCGTCGCGGCCTGGCAGGGGATGGTTAAACGACTCAATTGGCAGGCTCGCCGTGGCGGCTGCTTCGAGGAATTTTTTCCGAGCCTCGGCGTAACTGGCAGAGAAAGCGGTGGGGATGGAGATCATGCAGGATTTTCAAAAAAGTGTGCAGCCCCATCAAGCAAATGCAGGGACTATAACTAACGATAAGCTTTACAGAAATTTTAGGCTTTTGCAAGCCACTCTTCCGCCAGGCGCACCCAATAGGTGCCGCCCAGCGGAATCAAATCATCGTTAAAGTCGTAGCTCGGGTTGTGCAGCATGCAGGGACCGCCGCCGTGGCCCATCTCTCTGTGTGAGCCATCGCCATTGGCTATGAACACATAGCAACCCGGTTTGGCCTGCAGCATATACGCAAAATCTTCCGCGCCCATGGTGGCCTCTTGCGCCAGCACATTGTCAGTACCCACTATCTTGGTCATTACGCTGCGTGCAAAGTCGGCCTCTTTGGCGTGGTTAATCGTGGGCGGGTAGTTGCGTACAAACTCAAAATCGCAGGTGGTGCCGTAGCTGGCACTAATGCCGTCTGCCACTTCTTTCATGCGCTGCTCGATCATGTCCAGCACCTCGATCGTGAAAGTGCGCACCGTGCCCTGCAGCTCGCAGCTATCGGGGATCACGTTGGTAGCCTCTCCCGCGTGGATCATCGTCACGCTGATCACGCCTGCGTCAATGGGTTTTTTGTTGCGGCTGATGATAGTTTGAAACGCCTGCACCATGGCAGCCGCCACCGGAATCGGATCGGTGCTGTTGTGCGGCAGCGCGGCGTGGCCGCCCTTGCCGTGGATGGTGATTTTGAACTCGTTGCTGGACGCCATCACTGGCCCCGTGCTCACGGCAAATTTACCAATCTGCGTGCCCGGCCAGTTGTGCATGCCAAACACCGCGTCCATAGGGAATTGGGTAAACAGCCCGTCCTTGATCATCTCGCGCGCGCCGCCACCGCCTTCTTCAGCGGGCTGGAATATCAGGTACACCGTGCCGTCAAAATTGCAGTTCTTCGCAAAGTGTTGCGCTGCTGCCAGCAGCATGGCGGTGTGGCCGTCGTGCCCGCAGGCGTGCATCTTGCCCGCGTTTTTACTGGTGTGGGCAAAGGTGTTGAACTCCTGCATCGGCAGTGCGTCCATGTCGGCGCGCAGGCCAATGGCGCGGCTGGAGGTACCGGCTTTGACAATACCCACCACGCCGGTAGTGCCCATGCCCCGATGGATCGGAATGCCCCACTCGGTCAGCTTGGCGGCCACTACGTCGGCCGTGCGCACCTCTTGAAAACACAGCTCTGGATGGGCGTGGATGTCGCGGCGGATGGCGGCAATGCCTGCGGCCTGGGTAACGATGGAATCGATGACTTTCATGATGTGCTCCTTGGCCGACAGTCTAGCCTTTTCCGAACCATTCTGTTCCTAGGGAAATTACGCGAGAATGCAGGGTATGACCCATACCCTGTCCCCCAAAGCACTAGATTTGGTGCAAAGTTTAGTACGTATCAACACCGTCAGCCGCAATTCCAATCTGGAGCTGATCCACTTGGTACGGGACAGACTACTCAGAATCGGCGTGAAAAGCCGCTTGACTTACAACGCCGACAAAACCAAGGCCAATCTGTTTGCCACGCTGGGCGATCAAAAGTCTGCTGGCATTATTTTGAGCGGCCATACCGACACGGTGCCGTGGGATGGGCAAAACTGGTCGGTAGATCCCTTGGGCGCGGTGGTGAAAGACGGCAGTCTGTATGGCCGAGGCAGCGCCGACATGAAAGGCTTTATCGGCATAGCGCTGGCGCATGCTGAGCAGTTTGCCCACAGCAGCGCACCCTTTGCTATCCACTTGGCGCTGAGCTACGACGAAGAAGTAGGCTGTTTTGGCGTGAAAGAGTTGATAGCCGACATGAAAGACGCAGGCATTTCGCCATTGGCCTGCATCGTTGGCGAGCCCACGAACATGGTGCCCGCCATTGCGCACAAAGGCGTGTACCGCTACCGCTGCTGCGTGCGTGGCAAAGAGGCGCATTCCTCGCTCACTCCCTTGTCGGTCAACGCGATTGAAGAGGCGGCCAAATTGATCAGCCATATTCGCGGCATGGCCGACGACATGCGTGCCAAAGAGCCGCGCTATGAAGGCTTTGATGTGCCCTTCAGCACCGCCAGCGTAGGGCAGTTCCAAGGCGGCATAGCCGACAATGTGGTGCCCCGCGATGCCTGGTTCCATTACGAGTTTCGTGATTTACCCACCGCTAACGTGGTTGAGATGCAAAAACAGGTGATAGCGCAATCAAATATTGCGGAAGAAGCTATGAAAAAAATAGCGCCTGAAGCCGGATTTAGTTTCGAGCCGATCTGCGAGGTGCCGAGTTTTTTGGGCTCTGCCAAAGATGGCATCACCCAGCTGGCCCAGCGCCTGAGCGGCGAGGCCGGTACCACTTTGGTAGCCTTTGGCACGGAGGCCGGTATCTTTAAAAACGCAGGTATTCCTACTGTGGTGTGCGGCCCCGGCAGCATTAACCAAGCGCACCAGCCAGACGAGTTTGTCAGCCTGCAGCAGCTAGCGCGCTGCGAGCAGTTTATGCAAAAACTGGCGACTACAACGGAGCTGCCAATACGGACTGCTTAACGCCGTACGCGACCATCTTCGGTCAGCAGCGTGAGGTCGACGTATTTAGAGCCGGTATGCTTTTGGGCTCCAAAATCGACGGCAAATCCGCCGAGTAGTACGTTTTGCATACCCTCTACGGCGTTTAAAAAGGCTTCTCGCGTAGCATTGCGCCCGGCACGGCGCAATGCTTCAGTAAATACTCTGGCAGCCACAAAACCTTCCATGCTGGAATAGTTGACGGTCAGCTCTTTATTGGTGCTTGCCACGCTTTGTACCGCGCTTTGGTACTCAGACACTATGGGCGTATTGGCCGCAAACGGAAAGGGCATGACTTGGCTGATCACCACGCCCCGTGCGTCTTTGCCAAGCTCTTGAGATAGCGCTTGGGTGCCGACAAAAGAGACGTTGTAAAACGTGCCGCCAAAGCCCGCTTTGCGTGCCTCTCGAATGAATGCCGCGCAGCCCTTGTATGCGCCAATTTGCACGATCGACTCCGGTTGCTGCGCCATGATGTCGACGACGGCTTTTTTCACATCCACAGAGTTGCGTTCTACTGTACCCAAACCGGCGGGCTGCAAATTGAGCTCTTTCAAAGCGCGCTGCACACCTTCTAGCCCGGCTTTGCCGTAGGCATCGTTTTGGTAGAAAACAGCGATTTTTTTGATGCCAACCGATGTAGCCTGCTTCACGATGGCTGCAGTTTCGTCAAAGTACGACGCACGCACATGCACGGCATAGCGGTTAAACGGCTCGCGCAGCACTTGTGCACCTGTAAACGGCGCAAAAAACGGAATTTTCGCCTCGGTCGCCAGTGGCAACGCCACCACACTGGTAGGGGTACCAATGTAGCCAAACAGCGCGAACACCCCATCGCTGATAAATTGCTTGGTGTTCGTTGCGGTGCGTTCCGGCTCGTAACCGTCGTCCAGCTTGCGCAGTTCAATCGTTTTGCCGTTCACACCGCCTTTGGCATTCACGCCGTCAAAATACAGTTTTGCACCTTCAAAAAATTGGATGCCCAGCTGTGCAGCCGGGCCTGTGAAGGGGGCGGACTGGCCGAGTATGATTTTGGTATCCGACTGGGCCAAGGCGGACTGGCTAACAGTCAGTATGGCGGCGCTTGCTGTAAGGCAAAATTGTCTGCGTGAGGTCATTATTTTTTCTTGTAAAAAATTGTTCGTCGGGTTTGAATTATCAACATTGGTCAATTAAATGCAAGTCACTGACGAAATTATTCAATCTAAAGTGTCAATCCAGGTGCGCGGTGCATGCCCGCACGACTGTCCCGATACTTGCGCCCTCATCACGGATGTGCAGGACGGCATTGCTGTCAAAGTGTATGGTAATCCTGCGCATCCGCAAACCCATGGCACCCTGTGTGCCAAAGTGTCCAAGTACACCGAACGCACTTATCACCAGGAACGCATCTTGCATCCGCTCAAACGCGTGGGGCCCAAGGGCAGCGGGCGGTTTGCGCCCGTGGGCTGGGACGAGGCATTGGACGATATTGCCGCCAAACTCAAAGCCATTGCCGCGCGCGACCCGCAGGCCATACAGCCCTATAGCTACGCGGGCACCATGGGGCTGGTGCAGGCCGAGGGCATGGCGGCGCGGTTTTGGCACAAGCTGGGTGCGTCGCTGCTTGACCGCACCATCTGCTCGTCCGCAGGCGGTGAGGGCTTGAACCACACTTTGGGCGGCAAGGTAGGCATGAAGGTAGAGTTTTTTGCAGAAAGCAAGCTCATCATCATCTGGGGCAGCAACAGCATCACCAGCAACTTGCATTTTTGGCGCTACGCGCAAGAGGCCAAGCGCGCGGGGGCCAAGCTTATTTGCATCGACCCGCGCAAAACCGAGACCGCCGACAAATGCCACGAACATATTCAGCTGTTGCCCGGCACCGATGCGGCGTTGGCCCTGGCCATGGTGCATGAGCTGATCGTCCATGACTGGCTAGACCATGACTACATCGCCCGGCACACCGTGGGCTGGGAGCAGCTTAAAGAGCGTGCCATGGCGTGGGACTGCGAGCGTGCTGCGCTGGTATGCGGCGTACCGGCTGCGCAAATAGCCTCGCTGGCGCGTGACTACGGCATGAGCCTGGTAAACCGTACGCCCGCCGCCATCCGCGTGAACTACGGCATGCAGCGGGTGCGCGGCGGTGGCAATGCCACCCGCGCCGTGGCCTGCCTGCCCGCGCTCATTGGCGCATGGCGGCACCGCGCAGGCGGCCTGCTGCTGTCCAGCTCAGGCATGTTCCCGGTCAACAAAGCGGCGCTGCAGCGGCCCGACCTGCTGGCCGGCAAAACCCCGCGCACCGTGAACATGAGCACCATTGGCAATGACCTGCTGCGCCCCGCCTCATCCGAGTTTGGCCCCAAAATAGAGGCGCTGATTGTCTACAACAGCAACCCTGTGGCTGTAGCTCCCGAGTCGGCTAAAGTGGTGCAGGGCTTTGCGCGGGACGACCTGTTTACCGTGGTGCTGGAGCACTTTCAAACCGACACCGCCGACTACGCCGACTACATCTTGCCCGCCACCACCCAACTAGAGCACTGGGACGTGCACCTGAGCTACGGCCATACCGATGTGACGCTGAACCAGCCCGCCATTGCGCCTGTGGGCCAGGCCAGGCCCAATTCACAGATATTCCGCGAGCTGGCGCAGCGCATGGGCTTTGATGAAGCCTGCTTTCTTGACAGCGACGAGACGATGTGCCGCGCCGCCTTTGAAGGCACGGTCAATTTTGAACAACTGCTGCAAGACGGCTTTGCCCCCTTGGCGGTGACCGACGCGCCTTATGCGCACGGCGGGTTTCCCACGCCATCGGGCAAGTGCGAGTTTTTCAGTGCCCGCCTGGCCGCCCAGGGCCTGGACGGCTTGCCCGACCATGTGCCGAACCACGAGGTTATCGGTTCATCTCACCAGTACCCTTTGGCCATGATCTCTCCGCCCGCGCGCAATTTTTTGAACAGCAGCTTCGTCAACGTCAAAAGCCTGCGTGATATGGAGGGCGAGCCGGTGCTGGAGATCCATCCCCAAGACGCAGAAAAGCGCGGTATTACCCACGGACAAACGGTGCGGGTGTTTAACGACCGGGGCAGCTACCACTGCAAGGCGCGCATCAGCCCGCGCGCGCGCCAGGGCGTGGTCAACGGCATGGGCATCTGGTGGCGAAAGCTAGGCCTGCACGGCACCAACGTGAACGAGCTGACCAGCCAGCACCTGACTGACATGGGTCGTGGCCCGGTGTTTTATGACTGCCTGGTGGAAGTAAAACTCGAAGTACTGGCTGTTGCAGCGTGAAAATCGCTTTTCTTTTAGTCGTGTCCATTCTTTTAAGCGGCTGCAGCACCGTCGGCTACTACTGGCAGTCGGTCAGCGGCCACATGCACATGCTCAATGCTGCGCGCCCTGTGGCCGAGGTGGTGGCTGACCCGCAAACCCCGGCTGATTTAAAAGTGCGGTTAGAACTCAGTCAGCGCATTCGCCGTTTTGCGTCAACCGACTTAAAGCTGCCCGACAACGCCAGCTACACCCGCTTTGCCGACCTGCGCAGGAGCAGCGTGGTGTGGAACGTGGTCGCCGCGCCTGAGTTTTCACTCACGCTTAAAACATGGTGCTTTGCGGTGGTGGGCTGCGTGGGCTACCGGGGCTACTTTGACCAAGCCGACGCGCAGCGGCAGGCTGACGTCTTGAAGGCTGAAGGCCTTGAAGTCAGCGTGTATGGCGTGCCGGCGTATTCAACGCTGGGCAAACTCGATTGGCTAGGCGGCGACCCTCTGCTGAACACATTCATCCGCTACCCCGAGGGCGAGCTGGCGCGGCTGATTTTTCATGAGCTGGCGCACCAGGTGGTTTATGCGCTTGATGACACCATGTTCAACGAATCGTTTGCCACAGCGGTTGAGCGGCTGGGTGGCGCGCGCTGGTTGGCTGCACACGCCAGCCCAGCAGCCAAGGCCGACTACGCCGCGTTTGACCAGCGCCGCCAGCAGTTTAGGGCGCTAACACTGGGCGCGCGACGTGATTTAGAGCGTATTTATGCATTAAATGATGCTGCAGCCAATGATTTACGGGCGCAAGCAGCTACTAAATCAATAGCAATGGCCAGGTTTAAAAATGGCTATGAGGACTTGAAGAAAAGCTGGGGCGGCACGCCGCAAAGCACCGCTGGTTTTGACGCGTGGGTGGCGCGCGCCAACAACGCGAGCTTTGGCGCGCAAGCTGCTTACGATGAGCTCGTGCCCGGCTTTGAGGCGCTGTTTGACGCCCAAGGGCGCGACTGGCAACGGTTTTATGATGCTGTCAGGCAGCTTGCCCAGTTACCCAAAGCGCAGCGCCACGCGGCCTTAAAACGAAACCCCTAGGAAAACACTGGCAGACATCAACATCACCCGCCAGCACGGCATGAGCTTTGGCGACGCCCGCAAAGCAGCTTTTAAATGGGCCGAACAGGCTGAAGAAAAGTTTGATATGGAATGCACGTATGAAGAGGGCAAAAGCCTCGATGAATGCGGCTTTACCCGCTCAGGCGTGTCGGGCACGTTGATGGTGGACAAAGACACGTTTGTGCTTAATGCCAAACTGGGCTTTTTGCTGGGCGCTTTCAAAGACAAAATTGAACGCGAGATTGTGAAGAATCTGGACGCGCTGATTGCAACCAAAGCGCCAGCTGCCAAAAAAAGTGCCGCCAAAAAAGCGGTGGCTAAAAAAGCGTGAGCCTGACCACACCCATTGGCCCGCTGGCGGGGCTGAAGGTCATTGAACTCGGCCAGCTGATTGCCGGGCCGTTTGCCGCCAAAACACTCGCTGATTTTGGGGCGGATGTCATCAAAATTGAATCGCCAGAAACGGGCGACCCCTTACGCAAATGGCGCCTGCTCAAAGATGGCACCTCGGTGTGGTGGCAAGTGCAGGCGCGGGGCAAGCGCTCAGTGGCGCTCGACTTGAAGCAGCCAGAGGCCCAAGACATTGTGC
>JAYWHJ010000319.1:0-6381 GCA_043777795.1 Polaromonas sp.
ACCAGGCCGGGTATCAAGTAGTCGCCCTCCATGTCCAACGCTGCTGTGGTAGCGGTGTTGCCACTGTCAAAGCTGGAGATGATTCCGTCTTGCACACAAAGATTTCCGGGAACCACTTCACTGGGTAGTACCAATTGGGCATTCTTGAGGACAAGAGAGGAGTTCATGGGTTCTTTCTAAAGCTGCTAACGTCCACGCGGCGCGTTGCTACGGCTTGGCTCACATGGGCATCATGAAAAATACCCACGATGGCCACACCGCGTGCAGTTGCCTCGCGAATCAGGTCGATTACCGTTTGTGTGTTGGCCGCATCCAGTGAGGCCGTGGGCTCGTCCAGCAAAAGCAACGGGCGCGGCTTGATCATGTTGCGGGCGATGTTGATGCGCTGCTGCTCGCCACCCGAGAACGTAGCCGGTGGCAAATGCCACAGGCGCTCGGGGATGCGCAAACGGGTCAGCCACTGACGGGCGGATGCGCGGGCGGCTTCCAAGAGCGGTGGTGCATCCGCGCCATCTTCCAGGAGCGATTCAGCCACCACGTCCAGCGCCGGAACCCTGGGTATCACCCGCAAAAATTGGCTTACATAGCCGATGGTATGCTGGCGCAATTGCAGCAGCTCACGCGCTGTGGCTTGGGTGATTTCGACCGACGTACCGGCTGGCGGGTTAACCGTAATGCGGCCCGCGCTGGAGCGGTAGTTGGCGTAAATCATTTTCAGCAGGGTGCTCTTGCCCATGCCGGAGGGGCCGTCCAGTGCAATGCATTCCCCGGCATGCACGCGCAGGTTGGCATCAGACAAAACGGCCAATTCAATACCAGGCTGGTTGTGCAGAGTGAAGCGCTTGGCCACACCGGTCAGTTCAAGCAGGGGAGCAGTCATGGTGGCAGTACCGAAGAAACTAAAAGTTGGGTGTAGGGATGTTGCGGGTCGTCCAGTACCTGGTCTGTCAGGCCAGTTTCAACCACACGCCCTCCTTGCATGACCACCATGCGGTGAGCCAACAGGCGCGCCACCGCCAAGTCATGGGTCACGATGACGGCGGCCAAATGCATCTTGCGCGTTAACTGGCGTAGCAAATCCAATAACTTGGCCTGCACAGACACGTCTAGGCCCGAGGTGGGCTCGTCCATAAAGACAAGTCTGGGCTGGGTCACCAAATTGCGGGCAATTTGCAGGCGCTGGCGCATGCCACCGGAGAATGTACGCGGTGCGTCGTCAATTCGGCTGGGGTCAATTTCAACCCGCTCCAGCCATTGGCTGGCGCTGGCCCGCAAGCGGCCGTAATGCCGTTCGCCCAAACCCATCAGGCGCTCACCCACATTGGCACCGGCCGACACGTCCATGCGCAGGCCGTCTTCGGCGTTCTGGTGCACAAAGCCCCAGTCGGTTCTGGCCAATAAGCGCTGCTGGGCTTGGCCCATGCCAAACACGTCTTGCAGAGCGCCTTCGCGGGTTAAAAACTGCACGCTGCCCGCATCTGGCGCGCGGCGCGCGGCAATGGCGTCCAGCAAGGTGGACTTTCCCGAGCCCGACTCGCCCACCACGGCCAGTACTTCACCGGCCCACAGGTCAAACGACACGTCCTGCAAAGCCACACGGTCTGCGTATTTTTTGCTGATGCCCCGCACCCGCAGAATGGGTGCTGGCGATAGAGCGCTGTTCATGGTGTGGTTTCGATCACAAAGCTCAGGCCATGCTGTGCAAAGCCCAGGGATGAATAAAACGCATGCGCCTCCTTGCGCTTGGTGTTGGAGGACAGCGCCAGCTTGTAGCATCTGGCTTCTTGCGCACGCTCTAGCGCATGGGCCATCATTTGGCGACCGATGCCTTGGCCGCGATAGGCTTGGGCTACCACCACATCTTCCGCAATGGCAGACGGAGTGCCTTGGTGGGCCAAGTTATGCATGATCAGCAACGCATAGCTGCCTACGACGGCGCTACCGTTTTGGGCCACAAAAAGCCGGTAGTTGGGGTAGAGCGCAAACTGCGCAAACACTTGCTGGGCCTGCGCCTCTGGCAACACCTTGCCGTCGTCCATGCCCAGCTCGGCGTAGAGGGCCAGTACGGATGCGATATCGCTGCCCAAGGCCTGGCGTATGGTGATGTTCATGGGTGGCTGCTTTCCGCCGCTGCATCACCAATGCAAGCTTGGCGCGACTGGCAATAGTCAGAGTCTGAGCAAACATGCATACGGGTGCCTGCATCGTCCGTAATTACCTCGTCCAAAAAACTGTCCGTGGCACCGCACAGCGCGCAGCTGGCGTGCCACTTTTGCACTTCAAACGGATGGTCTTCAAAGCCAAGGCTTTCCACCGATGTGTACGGCGGCACGGCGTAAATGCGCTTTTCGCGGCCTGCGCCGAACAACTGCAAGGCCGGATTCATGTGCATTTTGGGGTTGTCAAACTTCGGAATGGGGGAGGGAGACATCACGTAGCGCCCATTGACCAATACAGGGTAGTCGTAGGTGGTGGCAATGTGGCCATAGCGGGCGATGTCTTCATACAACTTCACATGCATCAGGCCATACTCAGCCAATCCGTGGAGCGTGCGGGTTTCAGTTTCTCGTGGTTCCAGGCGCTGCATGGGCTCTGGTACGGGTACCTGGTACACCAGGATTTGTCCCTCGGTCAACGCGGCTTCTGGAATGCGGTGGCGGGTTTGAATCAGCGTGGCCCGGGTGGTGTGCGTCGTAGTTTCTACGCCCGTGGTGCGTTGAAAAAAGCGCCGAATATTGACTGCGTTGACGGTGTCGTCTGAGCCTTGGTCGATGATCTTGAGAACATCCTGGGGGCCGATGACTGAGGCGGTCACCTGGATGCCGCCTGTGCCCCAGCCGTAGGGCAGGGGCATCTCGCGCGACCCAAAAGGTACTTGGTAGCCGGGAATGGCAACGGCCTTGAGAATAGCGCGGCGGATCATGCGCTTGGTACGTTCGTCCAGGTAGGCAAAATTGAAGTGCTGCTGCACATCGTCCGTGCCCTGGGGTGAGGGCATCAGGCCATCAGACTGCGTTCTTGCGTTCATGTTGAAGCCTCTATGCTGGCTGAAGCCTCTATGTTGGCGCGCATTTTTCGAATCAACTCCAGCTCAGATTGGAAGTCTACGTAGTGGGGCAGTTTCAAGTGCTGCACAAAACCGGAGGCTTCCAGACTGTCGCTGTGCGACAGCACAAACTCCTGCATCTGCGCTGGCGACTCGATGGCCTCGCCCAGCTCATCGGCCCGTAATGCGCGGTCTACCAAACTCATGGCCATGGCTTTGCGTTCGCAGTGGCCAAAGGTCAGGCCGTAGCCCCGGGTGAACTGGGGCGGCTGGGTTTTGCTGCCCGCGAACTGGTTGACCATCTCGCATTCAGTGATCTCGATGTCGCCAATGGAGATGGCAAAGCCCAACTCCTCAGGCTCAATTTCCAACGCAATGCTGCCCAGCCGCACTTCGCCCACAAAGGGGTGGCTATGGGCATACCCGCGCTGGGTGGAGTAGGCCATGGCCAGCAGAAATCCCTCATCGCCCCGGGCCAGGTTTTGCAGGCGGGTGGCCCGCGCTGCGGGAAAGCGCAAGGGCTCGCGTGTGAGGTCCACGGGCGCCGGGTCTCCCGGGGGGACGGGGCGGGTTTCTATCAACCCTTCTTGGTTGAGCAGGTCTACAACGCGTGGCGTGCTGGCAGGTAGTGGTGGAAGTGGCTGCGGGTGAGGCCGCGCCACGCTGGTGGCGGGCATTGCATCGCCTTGGGCCAGCAGGGTAAAGTCGAGCAGGCGTTGGGTGTAGTCATAGGTAGGCCCTAGAACTTGCCCGCCGGGCAGGTCTTTGAAAGTAGCGGACACGCGGCGCCCCAGCCGCATGGCATCGGTTTTCAAGGGCAGCGTGGTGCCCAGGCGCGGCAAAGTGGCGCGGTAAGCGCGCAGCAGAAAAATGGCTTCCACCAGATCGCCACTGGCTTGCTTAATGGCCAAGGCCGCCAGCTCGGGGTCGTATACCGAGCCTTCATTCATCACTCGATCAACGGCCAACTTCAGTTGTTGTTGAATTTGCGCGACGCTGAGCTCTTGCAGTGCCGTATCGCCACGGCGCTGCTCGGCCAGCAGGCGATAGCTGCCCAGGATCGCGGCTTCACCGCCTTTGACTGCGACGTACATGGTCAGTGCCCTCCATCGGTGGAAATGAACGTGGTGCGCGGCAGACCCATCAATTGGTGTGGGGTGGCCAAAAACACATCCACCCCGCTTGGAAAGCGCGTTTGGTTAGCGGTCCACTGCGCCACAAATCCAGCGTCCAGGCCTTGCACGCCTACTTGTTGCTGCGTCTGAATACCAGGACCGCGAAGCGTCCAGTCAGGGTTAGACGCGCGGGCATCGTTCAGCGCCATGACGTCGATCACACAGGTGGCGGATTGATCTGGGTAGGCATCTGTGCCTTGTGCCAACGCGGTTAAAGCAGGTGTTGCATCCCCCAGGGCGATCCATAGGAATTGCGCCTGCGACACGTCCGTAACGATTTGGCAACCGGTGTGAAAGTGCAGCCACAGCGCTGTGTCAGAGGCGCCCAATTTTGGCGATAACCAGAGCGTGCAGTCGGAGTCCAGCATAGCCAATAGCAATGCTGCAGAGGCGGCATGCCCAGGGGCGGGTACGGTCGCGTCATGAACCACGTCAACTAGGCGGCCAGGATGGGATAAAGCCTCCAGCGCATGGCGAAAAACCGCTTGGCTGCCCAGCGCTTCGTTGCCAAAACCCGCACCCAGCGTGGTCAAATCTCGATGATTCATTCGGCCTCCGCTTCGTCAGCCAAGGCACCACCTTCTCTAGCGACAGTGAAAAACTCCACCTTGGTGCTTTGAGCCCGCGCGTGTTTTTCAGCATCAAGCGTTGCGAGATGCTGGCGCACAGGCGCCAGCAAGTCCCCTTGGATGCGCTGGTGTTGGTCAGAGTCTTGCAACAGCGCATCGGCAATGGCCGCCAAACGCGCCTGCTTGTGCGATCGGCCCAGGACATAGGCGACGCCCACATGGGGTGCTGGCGAGTGCGTACCATCTAGTCGCAATGCGCAGCGCGTGACGGTCACCTCGCCCAAGTTAAACCGCTCACCCGTTGCGCCCGCACGCCCCTGCACCATCATCAGGCCGGTCTCTGGCCGGCGAAGCCACACTGGTGCGCTGGCTGCATGGCTTGCCAGCGCAGATTCCATCAGCGTCACTGGCGCTCGCGCGAGCAGTGCAATCCATTGCGCCCGGCTTTCGGGGTGGCTGGCGGTTTTGTCAAATGATTGAAACATCTCAGTGGTAGGCTTAAAGTTGTCTAGACAAATTTACAATGTCTAGCAACTTTAACCAGTACTTATGTAGGTTTTATGACAGGCATTACCTCTTTAAATTTGCATGCTGATGGCGTAGCCAAAAAGAGTTTTTGGGTGCGCATTGCATCCGAGATATCAGACGCCATCGGCCGGGGTGCTTATCCGCCAGGCCAACGTCTGCCCTCAGAGCATGCTTTGGCAGAACAGTTTGGCGTGAACCGCCACACCATACGCAGATCTCTGGCCAGTCTCTCTCTCCAAGGCTTGGTGCGCGTGACACAAGGCAGCGGCACCTACGTGGAAGATTTTGCGGTAGAGCTGATGCTAAGCAAGCGCACGCGCCACCACCAGAGCCTCTCCCTTGCGGGTTTGCGTGGAGGTTTAAGGGTCATGAGCGCGCGCACAGAGCGCGCCAATGCATCCCAAGCAGCAGCACTCCAAGTGCCCTTGCGCAGCAAGTTGCTGTACATGGAGGTGCTTGGTGACGCGCAAGGCCAAGCTTTGCATGTGAGTCACAGGGTGTTTCCTTTGCCACGCTTTGAAGGCATAGACGCTACCGTGTCACAAACCGGGTCGATCACGGCAGCATTTGCAGCTGCCGGTGTAGCAGATTACACCCGAAAAGAAAGCCGAATCACCGCGCAAATGCCCGATGCACTGGTAGCTGGCTATTTGCACCAGCCGGTCAACCGGCCGGTGCTGCGGGTCGAAAGTACCAACATTGACACCCACGGGGTGCCTGTCGAATTTGCGACGACTTGGTTCTCAGGTGACCGGGTCAAACTGACGGTAACTCACAATGAATAGTGCAGCAGCCCCCCGTTATGCAGTCTATTTTGCGCCCACACCCGACACCGCGGCATGGGAGCTTGGTAGCCAATGGCTTGGGCGCTGCGCTGTGTCTGGTGAGATGTGCGATCAGCCCTTGATCGATGGCCTTGCACCGGCAACGTTCCATCAACTTACAGCGGCGCCTAGACGCTACGGCTGGCACGCCACATTGAAAGCGCCGTTCAGTTTGGCGCAGGGCGTCAGCGAGACAGCGCTGCGCATCGGCCTAGGCTATTTGGCGCAATCGCTGTTTA
>JAYWHJ010000320.1:0-17920 GCA_043777795.1 Polaromonas sp.
ACTTTTAAAGGCCACCCGGCCGATAAAAAAGTGGTGAAGAAGTAAGGAGCCGCACATGGAAACTAAAGCATCTCTGCGCGGTGTGCGCCTCTCGGTCGATAAAGGCCGTTTGGTAGCTGACCTGATTCGCGGCAAAAAAGTGGACCAAGCCCTCAACATTCTCAATTTCACGCAGAAAAAAGCTGCTGGCATTGTGAAGAAGGTGGTCGAGTCTGCCATCGCCAACGCTGAACACAACGACGGCGCTGATATTGACGATTTGTCGGTGAAAACCATCTACGTCGAACAAGGCACCACACTCAAGCGTTTTACCGCCAACGCCAAAGGCCGCGGCAACCGTATCAGCAAGCCTACCTGCCACATTTATGTGGTTGTCGGTAACTGAAAGGACTGAAATACTATGGGACAAAAAATCCACCCAACCGGTTTCCGTCTGTCGGTGAGCCGTAATTGGTCTAGCCGTTGGTACGCAAACAACAATGACTTCGCTGGCATGCTGGCAGAAGACATCAAGGTGCGCGAGTACCTCAAAGCCAAGCTGAAAAACGCTTCGGTGTCACGCGTGTTGATTGAGCGTCCTGCCAAGAACGCGCGTATCACGATTTACTCGGCACGTCCGGGCGTCGTGATCGGCAAAAAAGGCGAGGACATCGAAAACTTGAAGCGCGATTTGGCTGCCAAGTTGGGCGTGCCAGTAGCAGTAAACATCGAAGAAGTGCGCAAGCCCGAAATCGATGCCAAGCTGATCGCTGACAGCATTACCCAGCAGCTGGAAAAACGCATCATGTTCCGCCGTGCCATGAAGCGCGCCATGCAAAACGCAATGCGTTTGGGCGCACTCGGTATCAAGATCATGTCGTCTGGCCGCTTGAACGGTATTGAAATCGCCCGTTGCGAATGGTACCGCGAGGGCCGGGTACCACTTCACACGCTGCGCGCCGATATCGACTACGGCACCTCGGAAGCCTCCACTACATACGGCATTATTGGCGTGAAGGTGTGGGTCTACAAAGGTGACACTTTGGGTCGCAACGATCTGCCAGCAGTGGTAGAGCCGCGCGCCGAAGAAGAGCGTCGTCCACGCGGTCCACGCCGTGATGGCCCTGGTGGTCGTCCATCAGGTGACCGTCCAGCCGGTGACCGCCCACCAGCACGTGGCCCACGCCGCGCGCCAGGTACTACCACCGCCCCGACGGACGGCAGCGACAAGCCTGCTGAAGCCGTTACTACCACCGTTAAGCGCGTTCGTAAAGTCGCGCCGGCCGCAACTGCCGACGGAAAAGGAGAATAAATATGCTGCAACCCGCTCGTCGGAAATTCCGCAAAGAGCAAAAAGGCCGTAACACCGGTGTCGCCACCCGTGGCGCGACCGTTGCTTTTGGTGATTTTGGTCTCAAGTCCACTGATCGCGGCCGCCTCACGGCGCGCCAGATCGAAGCCGCACGTCGCGCGATTTCGCGCCATGTGAAGCGTGGCGGCCGTATTTGGATCCGTGTCTTCCCAGACAAGCCAATCTCCCACAAGCCTGCTGAAGTGCGCATGGGTAACGGTAAAGGCAATCCAGAATACTACGTGGCTGAGATTCAGCCAGGTAAGGTGCTCTATGAGATAGTCGGTGTGCCAGAAGCCCTAGCACGCGAGGCGTTCACCTTGGCCGCTGCAAAGCTGCCCCTGCGTACCACGTTTGTGGCCCGCTTGCTTGGCCAATAATTCAGGAGAAATAAGAAATGAATGCTACTGAACTACGCCAAAAAGACGTTGCTGGTCTGCAAACCGAAATCAAAGAGCTGCAAAAAGCCCACTTTGGTATGCGCATGCAAAAAGCCACGCAACAATTGAACAATACCTCGCAGCTCAAAGTTGTCAAGCGCAGTATTGCCCGTGTGAAAACCATTCTTGCCCAAAAGCAAGCCACCAAATAAGGAGCACCCAGATGACTGAATCTATCTCTCTGAAGCGCACCATGATTGGTAAAGTGGTAAGCGACAAGCGATCCAAAACCGTGACGGTTTTGGTCGAGCGCCGCGTGAAGCACGAGCTGTACGGCAAAATCGTTGGTAAGTCCAGCAAGTACCACGCCCACGACGAAAAGGGTGAGTACAAAATGGGCGACACCATTGAGATCACCGAAAGCCGTCCCATCTCTAAGACCAAAAACTGGGTTGTTACCCGTTTGGTTCAAAAAGCCGACTTGGTTTAAGTTTTTTTAGACCTCCGGCCTGTAAGGCTCCCCAAAACGGCTCACAATGTGGGCCGTTTCTACTTTTAAAAAGGAAAATTTACCATGATCAAAATCGGCGACACCATTCCCGCAAGCACCTTGATGGAGTTCGTAGAGGTGGAAGGCAATGGCTGCAGTATCGGCCCGAATGCCGTAGACGTAGCCAAGGCTAGCGCAGGCAAGACGATTGCCCTATTTGCGTTGCCAGGCGCTTACACTCCGACCTGCTCGGCGAAGCATGTGCCGGGTTATGTCGAAAATTTTGACGGCCTAAGGGCCGCTGGCGTGGACGAGATCTGGTGCATAAGTGTGAACGACGCGTTCGTGATGGGCGCTTGGGCCCGCGACCAAAAAACGGGCGCGAAGGTGCGCATGCTGGCTGACGGTAGTGCCGATTTCACCAAGGCTACCGGCCTGACCCTGGACTTGACCGCACGCGGCATGGGCTTGCGCTCTAACCGTTACTCGATGCTGATCAAAGACGGTAAGGTGGCTACGCTGAACATCGAAGGCCCAGGCAAATTTGAAGTCAGCGATGCCGCTACGATGTTGGCGCAGGCCAAGGCTTAAGTCAGATCAGTGTTCTGTCCAAGCTTGTTTGACCAGTAAGCTATATATTTAATAGCTGCTCCCGCAATAGTTTATTGCATTGCTGGCCTAAAATGCTAAAAAAGACGAACCTCCAGCACGCTTGCCGTACTGGAGGTCTATTTTTTTGGATGATCTAAAGTGTCCTCTTTAGTATCGGTGGGTAGCTCGCCTTTGTTGCGGCCAGAGAACATGGTCCACCAGACGATCAGCACCAGAAGTAGCAGCGCGCCCAGCGCTTCGAGTATAAGAAGGGTCATGACAAAACTCCTGATTTTGCTGGCTATTGTAGGAAGCTTGGTAAGCTGCTCTACGCCGCTCCCGAAAAGCCCCCAAACTCCGCCCAGCGAGCACGTTGTGCAGCTTGCCACACCAGTGTCTACCCCGTCTGGTGCGCAAAATGCTCCATTGCCTAATGCTAACCCCATTGGGCCAAGCATCCAACAGGCCAAAAGCCGCTGGACGCCAGTACCGTGGTCTGACTTGCCGGGCTGGGACACTGACGCGCTGCACGAGGCCTGGAACGCTTGGCTTAAAAGCTGCGAACGCCCCACCACCGCGCTGGCCCAGCTATGCCCTGAGGTGCGGCGCCTAAGCATTGGCACCGGCACCCAGCAACGCGCTTGGATGGTGCAGCGCCTGCAGCCGTACCGCGTGGAACCCTTGGAGGGCAGCAGCGAAGGCCTACTGACCAGCTACTACGAGCCGGTGCTGGTAGCCAACCGCTTACCCACTTCGGATTTTGCTGCCCCTGTGTACCGCCCGCCAGCCACCTTGGCCGCGCGCAAGCCTTGGTACAGTCGCCAAGAAATGGACACCCTGCCGGAGGCTAAGGCCGCCATGCAGGGCCGTGCAATAGCCTATTTGGCAGACCCTGTGGACGTGCTGGTGCTGCAAATTCAGGGTTCAGGCAGGCTGCGCATCACCGAGGCTGATGGATCGCAAAGAATGGTACGCGTAGCCTTTGCCGCCACCAACGAGCAACCGTACAAATCGGTAGGGCGCTGGTTGCTGGACAAGGGACTGATCAAAGATGCCTCATGGCCCGGCATCAAAGCCTGGATTGTGGCCAACCCGAAGCGGGTCAACGAGCTCTTGTGGAGCAACCCCAGGGTGGTGTTCTTCAAAGAGGAAGCTTTACCGGAGCTGGACCCCAGCGCGGGTCCCAAAGGCGCACAGGGCGTGGCGCTTACTGCGGGCCGATCAATCGCCGTAGATGCGGGTAGCATCCCGTATGGCGTTCCCGTCTGGATGTCCAGCGAAGGACCCACAGTCCAACTACAGCGTTTGGTCATAGCACAGGATACGGGTAGTGCCATTTTGGGCGCTGTACGGGCTGATTTCTACGCGGGCAGTGGCGTAGAGGCTGGCGAGCTGGCCGGGAGGGTCAAGCAGCCGTTGCGCTTATGGGTTCTATGGCCGCGACCATAAAACTGTGTGGCTACACAATGCAACTAACTTTGCCCGGTAGCACGCAAGTGTAGTCACCAACTTGACCCAGACTCGCAACTCATTTTTCGTGCCTGTCTCCCGCGGGCGTGGCGTTGGGCAATTGTCAGAGTCGAAGAAGTTCAAGGAACGCTTCTCCGCGGGATACACTTTGTAGGCGTTCCTTGCCGCATAGCGCGCTACGGGCTTGTTTTGACCGTTACCGTACTGGTTGTAGATCTCGTACTGTTAACAACGCCCAGCATAGTGGCACTTGGCAAGCTTACCCCGGTTGGAGGCCAAGGCAATTCACTGGCAAGACGGGGCTTGCCCAAAGGAGCTGCGGCTTGGCCTTTTTGTACAGCCGCCATGTCTTGGTCGTTGGGGTATTGGCCTAGCAACCAATAATCAAAAGCACGTCGGGCAATAGGGGCAGCATGCTCAGCACCAAAGCCAGCGTTTTCGACAATCACCGCGATGGCTATGCGCGGCACCTCAGCGGGTGCAAATGCCATGTACAAAGCGTGGTCGCGTTGATGCTCTTCCATTTTACGGGCATCGTATCGTTCTCTTTGCCCTATGCCCACGGCCTGCGCGGTGCCGGTTTTGCCGCCGCTAGTGTACCGAGCTCCGGCAAACACCCGCGCTGAAGTGCCCTCTGTAGTCACGCCCACGAGCGCTCGGTGCACCACGGCGACGTTCTCACTTTTGTAGCCTAGGTCAACTGGCGCCTGCGCCGGCACCGGGACACGCTCACGCGCCATCGCGTCTTGGGTGGCAATCACCACCCTGGGTTTGTGCTTGACTCCGGCATTGGCCAACACAGCAGTAGCCTGCGCTAGTTGAAGCATCGTGAAGGCGTTGTAGCCTTGCCCAATACCTAGCGAGATGGTCTCACCCGCGTACCACTTCTTTTGCTCTGCACGCTTGTAGTAATTGCGCTTCCAGTCGGTACTTGGCAGCACACCGCGCACCTCACCGTTGATGTCTATCCCGGTGATTTGTCCAAAGCCGAGTGGTTTCATGAAATCATGCATGGCGTCTACCCCCAGCTCATTGGCCAGGGAGTAGTAATACACGTTACTGGATTTGACGATGCTGCGGTACATGTCTACCGCACCCAGGCCTCCATCGCCGTGGCTGCGGAAGGTATGGCCCGCAAAGGTCCAAGAGCCCGCATCGTTGATAACGGTGCTTGCAGTGCGCTTGCCGTTTTCCAATGCCGCCATAGCCATGAATGGCTTGTAAGTAGAGCCGGGCGGATAGGTGCCGCGCAGTGCGCGATTGAGCAACGGCTTGTCGATCGACTCGTTGAGCAAAGCCCAGTTTTCGGTGTCGATACCTTCGACAAACAGGTTTGGATCAAAAGTGGGCTTACTCACGAAGGCCAGCACCTCGCCGTTGCGTGGGTCAATGGCCACCAGCGCACCGCGCCGCTCGCCAAACATGTCTTCAATCAGTTTTTGCAGCTTGATGTCAATCGATAACTGCACCGTGCTACCCGGCGATGCAGGCGTGCTGGCCAGCCGGCGCACTGCGCGACCACCGGCTGAGGTTTCCATTTCCTCGACACCGGTGATGCCATGCAATTGGTTCTCAAAGCTTTGCTCTACCCCCAGCTTGCCGATGTAGTCGGTGCCTTTGTAGTTCACTTGTTGCTCCTCGGGCCAATCTTCGATGGTCTCTTTTTCTTTCTGGTTTATGCGCCCAATGTACCCCACGACATGGCTTGCCAGCTCCCCATAGGGATAATTGCGAAACAGCCGTGCTTTGATATCTACACCGGTAAATCGAAAGCGCTGCGCGGCAAACTTGGCCACCTCTTCATCGGTCAATCGGGTGCGAATGGGCAATGACTCGAAGCTCTTGGATTCGTCCATCAGCTTTTTAAAGCGCTTGCGGTCACGCGGCGTGATTTCAACCAGCGTGTTGAGCTGGTCAAAGGTGTCTTCCAAGCTGCCTACTTTAGAGGGTGTAATCTCCAGCGTATAGGCCGAATAATTAGTTGCCAGCACCAAGCCGTTGCGGTCCAGAATCAAGCCTCGGTTAGGCACTATGGGAACGACGGCGGTACGGTTACTCTCCGCCTGTTCGTCCAGATCTTCATGGCGAAACACTTGCAGCCATACCAAACGCGAGGCCAACACAGTAAACGCCACCAACACCCCAATGCTGGCGATCAGCACCCGCCGGCGAAACCGCACCAGTTCGGCTTCAACGTTGCGTAGCTCAGTCATACCGACGCAGCACAGGGCCGCTGCAAGCAAGGAGAGCCCCCTCGGGGGGCAGCGCAGCACACGCAGTAATGAACGTGAGGGACATACTACAACGGTCTATTGGCATCAGGATCCGGCGCACGGCGCTGTGGCGCTAGCAAAATAATCGATATCAGCGGCCACAGCAGTGCCTCAAAAGCAGGCGCCAAGAACAAGGAAAGCCCTGGAAAAACACCGCCGCCCAGCATGCGCACGGCCAGTTGCAAAGCGTGCGCCGCGACAAACAAGGGCAGCACCTGTAAGGCCTGTGACGGCACACTAAACCACAGCAAGCGGCGGTGCATCACAATCGCACCAAAGCACATGGCCGCATAGCTCCATGCATGCTGGCCCAGCAGAGCAGCCTGCTGCACATCCATGAACACGCCAAAAACAAATGCAATACCAATACCAATACGAAGTGGTTGATGAACAGTCCAAAATACCAGCGCCAGCGCTAAGACATCCGGTGTCCACGCCGCACGCCCCAATGAAGTTGCCATTGCAAAATTAAGCAGCATGGCCACCAGCAAGCTGCCCCAGATGAACAGCGGGTTGGCAGGCAACAGCAACTGCTGACCCGTGGGCATGATCATTTCTTTGATCCTTTTTTAGAAGCTGATGGCGCAACATCCGGGCGCGGCTTGTCAGGTATTTGAGCAGAAACAGGGTCGAGTACCATCACGTGCTTGGTGCTGTGAATCAGTGACAGGGGCTGGCAGTGTATGCGGGCAAAGGCAGAGTCTGCCCGACGCTCAATTTTGTCGATGCGCGCCACCGACAGGCCGGCGGGATACACGCCGTCCACCCCACTGGTGGCCAAAATATCGCCCTCTTGTACATCGGCATTGCCCGCCATAAAACGCAACTCTAAACTGCCGCCTTGCGTGATGGGGTCGCCATATGCGACGCTGCGGGCGCCTGTGCGAGTGTTGAGTACGGGGATAGCTTGCTCGCGGTCTATCACCAAGGTCACTTCGCTGACCAATGGGTGCACCCTGGTGATCTGCCCCAGTACGCCAGACTCGTCGATCACGGGTGAACCTGGCTTGACACCATGGATCAAGCCTTTGTCAATGATCACTCGGCGGGTGTACGGGTCGGCTGCATCGTACAGTACTTGGGCCGCCTGTGAGGGAGTGGTGACTTGGTCCCGCAAGGTGAGCAACTTGCGCAGTCGCGCATTTTCGAGTGAAAGTTGCTCTACTTGGCCAGCACGCTGCGCCTGCAAGGCCAGTTTCTTGCGTGCATCCTCTTGGGAGGTTTGAGCGTCTTGTAAAGACTCGAAATAGCCCGCACCACTTTGCACCATCAACACGGGGCGCATGGCTAACCATTGCACCGGAAAAAGCAAGGTGGCTACGGCTGCGCGTACCGGCTGAGTAATTTTGAAACGCGTGTCGGCCACCATTAAAAACACCGCCAGAGCGCTGAAAAACATCAGCTTGGATAGCGCAGAATGCCCTTGCTTAAAGAAGGGTGGGGGGGAGCGGTCAAGGGTGCCTAGTGGCACGGCGGTTTTCCGTAAAGTTATTCCGAAGTGAATATAGAGCCTAGACGCTCCATGCGCTCCAGAGCGATACCGCAGCCGCGCACAACGCATGTCAGCGGGTCTTCGGCCACCAACACGGGCAGGCCAGTTTCCTCGGCCAACAGACGGTCGAGGTCTCGCAGCAGTGCCCCACCGCCGGTGAGCATCATGCCGCGCTCAGCGATGTCGGCGCCCAGCTCGGGCGGAGTTTGCTCCAGTGCATTTTTCACTGCGCTCACAATGTTGTTGAGCGGATCGGTCAATGCTTCCAAAATCTCGTTGCTGGAGATAGTGAAGCTGCGCGGCACGCCCTCTGACAGGTTGCGCCCTTTGACTTCCATCTCTTTGACTTCGCTGCCGGGAAAAGCGCTGCCAATTTTTTTCTTGATCGCCTCTGCCGTAGGTTCGCCTATCAGCATGCCGTAGTTGCGCCGAATGTAGTTGATGATGGCTTCGTCAAACTTGTCGCCACCCACTCGCACGGAGCCTTTGTAGACCATGCCACCCAGCGAAATCACACCCACTTCCGTGGTGCCACCGCCAATGTCTACCACCATCGATCCGCTGGCCTCGCTCACAGGCAAGCCAGCGCCAATCGCAGCCGCCATCGGTTCTTCAATCAAATACACCTCAGAGGCACCCGCGCCCAAAGCGCTTTCGCGGATGGCGCGGCGCTCGACCTGGGTGGAGCCGCAAGGCACGCAGATGATGATTCGCGGGCTGGGGCGCATCATGGAGCGCGGATGCACCATCTTGATGAACTGCTTGAGCATCTGCTCGGTGACGGTGAAGTCGGCGATCACGCCGTCTTTCATCGGGCGGATGGCCTCGATGTTACCGGGCACCTTACCCAGCATGGCTTTGGCTTCTTTGCCAACGGCTTGGATGGTTTTTTTGCCCTGTGGGCCGCCCTCATGACGAATGGCGACCACTGACGGCTCGTCCAGCACGATACCTTTGTCGCGCACAAAAATCAGGGTGTTGGCGGTACCCAAGTCAATCGCCAAGTCGGTGGAAAAGTACCGACGGAAAGCTGCAAACATCTTCTAATCCTCTCCAGCATGGTGCACGCCTAGGTCACGCATGGCTGTACTTCTGTCTAAAATAGTCCCAAATCAGTTTTTTTGATGCAATTTAGCCCTGATTCAAGGCATGCACACCAAAGGTTGGATAATACCGCATCCCCTGTGCATAACTCGATTGAAGCGGCTGTTTTTGCTCTTATTTTTGATGCAAAAACACCAGCTTACAAAGCCCTGCCAGCACAGACCACGGCCACTCTGTCTATTTTTTACCACTCCGACCAGACCTATGTCCCTGAATTCGCAAGACATTGACCGCATCGCCCACTTGGCGCGGCTAGAGCTCAAGCCCGAAGAGTCCCAACGCATGCTGGGCCAAATCAATGACTTTTTCAACATCGTAGAGCAAATGCGCGCTGTGGACACCAAGGGTATCGAGCCACTGGCCCACCCTGTAGCGGCTATCCGGGACATTGCCTTGCGCTTGCGCCAGGATATCGCCAGCGAACCGAACCAGCGCGAAGCCAACCAAAAAAGTGCCCCTTCCGTCGAGCGCGGTTTGTTTTTGGTACCCAAGGTGATCGAGTAAAGAGCCGCCATGACCGCACTACACACCCTCAGCGTGGCTGCCTTAGCCAAAGAGCTGGCTGCCAAAAAAATCTCCGCCGTTGAGGCGGCGCAGCACTACCTCACTCGCATCAAGGCGCATAGCGCATTAGGCGCATTTCTGGCTCTGGACGAAGACGCTACTTTGGCGCAAGCCCGCGCGGCCGATGCCCGCCTTGCCGCTGGCCAAGCCACACCCCTGCTGGGTGTGCCCATCGCGCACAAGGATATTTTTGTCACCAAAGACTTCGCTACCACCGCAGGCTCGAAAATGTTGGCTGGTTATCGATCCCCCTTCGATAGCACAGTTGTCAGCAAATTGGCTGGCGAAGGTGTAGTGACCCTGGGCAAACTTAATTGCGACGAATTTGCCATGGGTTCGAGCAACGAAAACTCGGCCTATCGCAAAGTACAGAACCCGTGGGATGCCACCCGTATCCCCGGTGGCTCTTCGGGCGGCAGTGCAGCAGCAGTAGCTGCTGGCTTGTGCGCTGCAGCCACCGGCACCGACACCGGTGGCTCGATCCGCCAACCGGCTGCATTTTGCGGCATCACCGGCATCAAGCCCACCTATGGCCGAGCCTCGCGCTACGGCATGGTGGCCTTTGCGTCAAGCCTGGACCAGGCCGGCCCGATGGCGCGCAGCGCAGAGGACTGCGCCCTGCTGCTCAGCGCCATGTGCGGCCCCGACCTAGACCGCGACTCCACTTCGCTGGACATGCCTGCGGAAGACTATTCGCGCTCTTTGAACGATAGTATCGCCGGCCTGCGCATCGGCTTCCCGAAAGAGTTTTTTGGCGATGGTTTGAGCGCGGACGTGCGCGCCGCCATCGCCGGCGCTTTGAAGGAGTATGAAAAACTCGGCGCCACCCTGGTGCCCATCAGCCTGCCGCGTACCGAGCTGTCTATCCCGGTGTACTACATCATCGCGCCCGCCGAGGCCAGCTCCAACCTGAGCCGCTTTGACGGTGTGAAGTTTGGCCACCGCGCCGCCCACTACACCGACCTGGCTGATATGTACCAAAAAACCCGTGCAGAAGGTTTTGGTGACGAGGTCAAGCGGCGCATCATGATTGGCGCGTATGTGCTCAGCCATGGCTACTACGACGCCTATTACCTGCAAGCGCAAAAAATCCGCCGCATGATTGCTGACGATTTCCAGCAAGCCTTTAAGCTGTGCGACATCATCGCCGGGCCCGTGGCACCTACCGTGGCTTGGAAGATTGGCGAAAAATCGAACGATCCGGTGGCTAACTATCTGGCCGATATTTTCACCCTGCCCGCCTCGCTGGCGGGCTTGCCGGGCATCAGCGTGCCTGCCGGTTTTGGCGCAGGCGGCATGCCCGTGGGCCTGCAGCTCATTGGCAATTACTTTTCAGAAGCTAAGCTTCTCAACATGGCGCACCGCTTGCAGCAAGCGACGGATTTCCATGCGCGCAAACCCCCCGTCTTCATGGAGGGCACTTAACATGAGCGCTTCTGTGCAAACCGCTGAACCAACACCTTCAGCGACAGATTTCAAAGACGACCGGCAGGTCGACCCGGCGCTCTTGGTGCAGGGCTACGAAGTGGTGATCGGCTTTGAAACCCATTCCCAGCTCTCTACCCAGAGCAAAATTTTCAGCCGCGCCTCCACTGCCTTTGGCGCTGAGCCCAACACCCAAGCCTGCGCAGTGGACCTGGCCTTGCCCGGCACCCTGCCGGTCATGAACAAGGGCGCGGTCGAGCGGGCCATTCAGTTTGGATTAGCCATTGGCGCCCATATCGCCCCGCGCAGCATTTTTGCGCGTAAAAACTACTTTTATCCTGACTTGCCCAAGGGCTACCAGATTAGCCAGTTTGAGATTCCTGTCGTGCAGGGCGGTTCTGTAGAGTTTTATGTGGGTGACGAGAAAAAGTCGGTGCGCTTGGTGCGCGCCCATCTGGAGGAAGACGCAGGTAAATCGCTGCATGAAGACGCATCCTTGGGAGCCGCTAGCGGAGCTCGCGGGGGCCAAAGCGGCATCGACTTGAACCGCGCCGGCACCCCGCTGCTGGAAATCGTCACCGAGCCTGATATGCGCTCCAGCGCTGAGGCGGTCGCCTACGCCAAAGAGCTACACAAAATCGTCACCTGGATCGGTATTTGCGACGGCAATATGCAGGAAGGGAGCTTTCGCTGTGACGCCAACGTGTCGGTGCGCAAGCCCGGGGACAAGTTTGGCACGCGCCGCGAGATTAAAAACCTCAATAGCTTCAAGTTCATGCAGCAGGCGATTGACTACGAGGTGCGCTGGCAGATTGAGCAGATCGAAGACGGCCACACCATCCAGCAAGCCACTGTACTGTTTAACCCCGACACGGGGGAGACGCGTGCCATGCGCACCAAGGAAGATGCGGCAGACTACCGCTACTTCCCCGATCCAGATTTGCCGCCGCTGGTGATTTCAGACGAGTGGGTGGCACGCGTCCGCTCCGAAATGACCGAGCTACCGCGGGTGATGGCAGCGCGGTTTGAGTCGCAATACGGCTTACCTGCTTATGACTGTAAGTTTTTAACTTTAAGTCAAGCCCAAGCAAGCTACTTCGAACATGGCGCCAAGCATTGCTCAAATTACAAACTGCTAGCTAACTGGATTCTCAATGCGGTTTCGGAGCGTGTCAACGAGCGATCCAATTCAGACTTTATCGAGCTGCCCGTCAGCGCCGACAAGCTCGCAGCGCTCATCAACCGCATCGCCGACAACTCGATCTCAAACAACGCCGCAAAGCAAGTCTTCGAGGCACTGTGGGAGCAAGGGGCGGAAGTAAAGACGACTCAATTGCTCGTTGCAAATGATGCGGGATTGCTCATTGATTCCATCATCGAAGCCAAAAGCCTCAAGCAGATGAACGACACGGGAGCATTAGAGGTCATCGTCGACCAAGTGTTGGCCGCCAACGCGGATAACATCGCCCAGTACCGCGCGGGTAAAGACAAAGCCTTTAATGCCTTGGTCGGTCAAGCGATGAAAGCCAGTAAAGGCAAAGGCAATCCGGCCCAGATCCATGCGCTTTTGAAGGCCAAGCTGGATTGATGTAATCAGAGAGAAGGGCTTATCTTGCTATTGAAAATACAGCAAATATCGTACTTTTTAAATGCGCTAGAGGCCTATTTCTCTTGCTTTTTAAGTACTGTGGTCACGCTAGGTGTAGCCGTCAGGAGCCATAGTGTTCTCAGCCTTGCCAGCTCATCGTCAAAGCGCGAATTAGCGCGTTTTTTTTCAGCCTCTTGGTGAGTGATGAACCGTTTTTGCACCGCCACGCTGGCATCGTTGTCTTCGACTTGCCGCTTGAGTGACTGCGGTATCTTGGTGGGGTTCTTCTTGTAAAACTCCAGCTCGGTATCGATTTCTTTGCGCTGCACCGCCAACTCGCCAATACGTTTGGTAGCGGCTTTCATCACGTCGTCCATTTGCGCCAGTGCCTCGGCCCGCTCTTTGTCATGGACGGCACGTGTAGGGTAGCGAGTCAGCAAGGCGCGGTCTTTGCGCTTTTCTTCGTTCAAACGCAGGCGCTCTTCGGTTTCTTGTTTTAACTTCTCATCAAAGACGCGTTGCTCGTCAGCCGTCAGGGCGGGCTTCACGGTGCGCTTAACGGTGCCGCTGCTGTTGAGCTCTTTTTGTTCGCGGTCAGCGCACTCTGGGATAGGGCGATCCGAGGTGAGTTTGCGGCCTTTGGCATCCACACAGGTATATATCTGACCCCAAGCAAGCGCGCTGGACAGCCATACGCCAGCACATGCAGACAATTTGACGCTCAGTCTCATAGGGCTCCAGTTTAGCGTGGTGTTCATGTTTGCTTTAACGTAGGGGCGCGGGGTCGTCAGGCTACGCCATACCGCTCTCTGTAGGCCTGCACAGTAGCCGTATGCTGCGCCATGCTGGTTCCGCTTGCTTCCAGATATTGCAATAAATCGGCCAGTTTCGCAATCGCACAAACCTTTAACCCGAGCACATTAGTGACGTATTGCACGGCACTGTGCGGCACATCTTGTATTTTTCCATGGATGACTTCAGTGGCTTTTTCTTGCCTGTCCAGTGCAATGGTCACCGCGTGGGGCGTAGCGCCAGCTGCGGTAATGATGGCGATGGACTCGCGCGCCGCGGTGCCCGCAGACATCACATCGTCCACTATGAGCACCCGACCCTTGACGGGTGCGCCCACTAAGGTGCCACCCTCACCATGGTCTTTGGCCTCTTTGCGGTTGTACGCGTAAGGCACATTGCGGCCCAGGCGTGCCAGTTCGATGGCCACGGCGGCTGCCAACGGGATGCCCTTGTAGGCTGGGCCAAAAAGCATGTCAAACTCGATGCCGCTTTGGACAATGCGCTGGGCATAAAACTGGGCCAGGCGGCCCAGTTTGGCGCCATCGTCAAACAAACCGGCATTGAAAAAATAGGGTGACAATCTACCCGCTTTGGTTGTAAATTCGCCAAAGCGCAGCACGCCCGATTCAACTGCAAACTGCACAAAATCGAGAGCCAAAATGTCTTGTGCGGGGTTCGCTTCTGCTTTGTTTAATGTCATCACTTGTCCATGAAAAAATCACTCTTTAAAATCACCAGCCTCAACTTCAACGGCATCCGCTCGGCCGCCACCAAGGGCGTTGAGGCCTGGGTAGAAAAGTCTGCGCCTGATTGTATGTGCGTGCAAGAGGTCAAAGCCCAGGCGGCGGACATTGCGGGCAAATTTGAGCAGATCGCTGGCATGCAGGGGTATTTTCAGTTTGCCGAGAAAAAGGGCTATAGCGGCGTGGGGGTGTACACCCGCCATGTGCCCAGCGAGGTGATTATTGGTTTTGACGGTGGCGAGTTCGATGCAGAGGGCCGCTATGTGGAACTGCGTTTCGATACCCCCGCGCGCAAGTTTTCGGTCATCAGCAGCTACTTTCCCAGTGGCTCGTCGGGGGAAGATCGGCAAGCAGCCAAGTACCGGTTTTTGGACAAAATGCTGCCGCATTTGAGCGCTTTGCGCGCAAAGCGCGAGCTGGTGCTGTGCGGCGACATCAATATTGCCCACAAAGAGGCCGATTTGAAGAACTTCAAAGGCAATGTCAAAAACAGTGGCTTTTTGCCTGAGGAGCGGGCTTGGCTGACCAAGCTGCTGGAGGCTGCTCCTGCCGGCACCAGTGTCGAGGCGGCCCAAGGCGGTGGTTTGATTGACGTGTACCGCCGGCTACAGCCCGATACGACAGAGACTTGCTACACCTGGTGGAGCCAGCGCGGCCAAGCATATGCCAAGAACGTAGGCTGGCGGCTGGATTACCACTTGGCCACGTCTGCCTTCGCGGTGTTGGCACGGCAGGAGGAGATCTACAAAGCCGAGAAATTCTCCGACCATGCGCCCATAACGATTGGATATGACTTTAAGTTGTAGCGGCTTGGCGCGGCCATTGGTATGAGGTTGCTCCCGAAAAACGTACTCACTCCATAGCTGATGGTTAAATTCAACGATTGAAGAATAGACAGGGTCACGAGAAAAGACGGGCAAACGCGTAGCAAGTACACGCTTGAGTTCAAAATGGAAGCGGTCAGGCTGGCCCAAGGTCTACAAAAAATTGCTAGCCAAAGGTCTCAAAGTATGCAAAGAGCGGGTGCGCAAGCTCATGCAACGCCACGGCATACGCGCCCGGTGCAAGAGAAAGTATGTCGTCACCACCGACAGCAAACACAAACTGCCCATTGCCGCCAATGTGCTGGCGCGCAACTTCAGCGCCGAGCAACCCAACCAGGTGTGGACAACCGACGTCACTTATATCCAAACCCAGGAGGGTTGGGTGTACTTGGCGGCCATGATCGAGCTGCACAGCCGCATGGTGGTGGGCTGAAGCATGCAACCCCATATGCAGGCTAGTCTTGTCACGAATGCCCTGCGCATGGGCTACTTTAGGAGAAAACCGTTACCAGGGTTGATAGTCCACTCAGACCGTGGTAGCCAGTACTGCGGGCACGACTTTCAAAACGCCTTGAAAGACTACGGCATGCAAAGCTCAATGAGTCAAAAGGGGGACTGCTGGGACAACGCGCCCACCGAGAGCCTATGGTGGCATTTAAAGGTCTCCCGGCTGCATGGCAGGACGTTTGCCACGCGCCGAGCAGCCATGGACGAGGTGATTGATTGGCTGACGTTCTACAACAGTACCCGGCTACACCAGACGCTGGACTACATCAGTGCTATGGTGTTCGAGGAGCGATGGAGGGCTGCGCAGAAACAGGATCAACAGGTCGCATGATTGAGGGGCTATGGAGTACGGACAACAGGGGCAAGCTCACTCAAACGCAGGCGGGTCAACATACAAAATCCTTAAAGTATTGATGTGTTGTCGCTAAGATAGCCAATTTCTTGCAAGTAACGGGTGTTAACGATGAGCTTTGAAAATGATGTGGCCGATTTGCGCACCTATCTGATGCGTTTTGCCCGCCTGCAATTGCGCAACGAAGCTTGGGCGGAAGACGCGGTGTCAGAGACCCTGTTGGCAGCCATCGCCAAGCCGCAATCCTTTGCCGGGCAGTCGCAGCTGAAAACCTGGTTGGTGGGCATTTTGAAGCATAAGGTGGTCGACGCCCTGCGTGCCAATTTGCGCGAGGTCAACGCCAGCGACCTGCAAGGCGACCGGGAAGGCGACGAGCTCGATGCCATAGGCTTTAAGGGTGATGGCCACTTTGCCGAACACCCAGCCCACTGGGGCAATCCCGACCAAGACTTGGGTCAAAAGCAGTTTATGGTGGTGATGGACGCTTGCGTTAACAAATTGCCGCCAGTGCAAGGTCGTCTATTTTTGATGCGCGAATGGCTGGAGCTGGATGCCGAAGAAGTGTGTAAGGAACTGGGCATCACCGCTACTAACCTCTACGTGCAATTGCACCGAGCACGCCTGCGACTGCGTGAGTGCCTGGAGCTCAACTGGTTTGGGCAAAAAACGCCCACCGCCCATTGAATTCACATGGCTCGGTTTTTATGATCCGCTCTCTATCCGCTCTCTATCCGCTCTCTATTCGCTCTCTATTCGCTATGCTGAACTACCCCTTTCGTCGCTCGTGCAAAGAAGTTGCCGCCATCGTCGTGGCCCGAGAAGACCGCCATTTAAGTGTTGCCGAAACGCTGGCGCTGCGTACGCATATGCTCATTTGCAAGGCTTGCCCCAGTTTTGAAAATCAAATTTTGACCATGCGCAATGCCATGCGCCAGTGGCGCAACTATGCGGGCGATGCAGACGACGCTGCTGTGCTGCCCAAGCCCGTGGATGCCTCGACCGACAAAGTCAACAAATAATCCAGCCCTTGGATGGCGCGACTGCCATACCAACTGAGCATTTCACCGTCCACCAACTGCACTTTGGCGTGGGGCAACCAGTGTTGCACCTGGGCGAAGTGCCTGGTACCAAAACTGTACGGTTCGGACGACAAAAGCACCCGTTCAACACCCGCCAGCCAGGGCTCGTTGCCTTGGATAGCTGGGTAGCGCCCCGCTCCGGGCGTGGTAACGCCATCGCCGCCGTGCGCGGCCGGCCAGGTTTGCCAGCCGATCAAATCTAACATGCGGCTGATGTAGGTGTCCCTTGCCACCGTCATCCAGGGGTCCCGCCAAATTAAGTAAAGCACGCGCTGCGCGGGCAGAGTGACCAGGTTTTGCGACTTTTGTGCCTGTAACACATCCAAACGCATAGATATTTGCTCTTTTAGGCTATTTGCCCTCTGAATGATTGCGGGAGCAGCTACTGAATTTATAGTAATTTGAGTAATAAACACCACCAGCAATTGGTCAATCAAGGCGATATTGTCCTCGGGCCCCTGCGGGTGTGTCACCACCACATGCACCCCCCATTGGCGCAGAGTATCGACCATTGGTTTTTCGTTTTCGTCCACATTCACCACCACATGGGTGGGAGCGAGGGCGCGAACTTTCTCCACATTCACCGCCTTGGTGCCGCCCACTTTGGGAACATGCTGCACCGCTGCGGCGGGGTGGACGCAAAAACCCGTGCGGCCGACTAAATAGTCGCCCAAACCCATATCCACGATCAATTCGGTGATGCTGGGGACGAGTGAAACGATGCGTAAAGGCGACACTAATGGAGTTAGGGTAAGTATGGGGTTCGACACGAAAGCATATTTTGGCGCATAATGCAAGGGCATTTACGATTTTTGTAAATGTAGTTGGTGATCGGTCAGTTTCTTGCAGGTATGTGTTTGCTCAGGGACTCCATCGCTTTTTAATTGTGATTGATAGGAGTCCCATTCATGGGCAA
>JAYWHJ010000321.1:0-6317 GCA_043777795.1 Polaromonas sp.
CGCTTGCAGGTGCTGTTGCAGCAAGGTAAATCCATCTTGCTGACGACGCACTTTATGGACGAAGCCGAGCGATTGTGCTCGCGCCTTTTGGTGATAGACCATGGCAAAAAGATTGCTGAGGGCAAACCGCGTGACTTGATCCGCGAGCACCTCGAGCCGGACGTGGTGGAAGTGTTTGGCCAAGCCGGCGGCGACCCGGCACAGCCCAACGCGCTGGCACTGCAGAGCAGCCCGCTGGCGCAGTACGCGGCGCGGGTCGAGGTCAGTGGTGAGACGGTGTTTTTCTACACCCGCGACGCAGCGCCCTTGCTGCGCGCGCTGGAGGCGTATCCGCAACTACGTACCTTGCACCGCCCGGCGAATTTGGAGGATTTGTTCCTCAAGTTGACCGGTCGGCAGATACGAGAGGAAGGTTGACCACTATGGAAAATATAGCTACTCCCGCGACTAAAAAGGGCTCTACAGGCCAAAATACCGCTCCAACGCCATCCTTGTGGCGGGCCCCGTCGATCACCTGGCGCTGGTGGCCGGTGTTTTTGCGCAATATGCTGGTGTGGAAAAAACTCGCCATCCCCAGCCTGGTGGGCAATATCGCCGAGCCTTTGATCTGGCTGGTGGCTTTTGGCTACGGCATGGGCGCGCTGGTGGGGCAGGTGAACCTGGGCGGCCAGCAAGTGCCGTACTTGCTGTTCTTGGCCAGTGGCTCGATTTGCATGAGTGCCATGCAAGCAGCTAGCTTTGAGGCGCTGTATTCGGCCTTCTCGCGCATGCAGATGCAAAAAACTTGGGACGGCATCATGAACGCGCCCGTGGGACTGGACGATATTGTGTTTGCTGAGACGATGTGGGCGGCATTCAAGGCAATCTTCACGGTGAGCATCATCATGGTGGTGATGTTGCTACTGGGCATCAGCCACCAATGGACGCTGCTGCTGGCCTGGCCGATTTTGCTGTTGGTGGGTATTACCTTCTCTTGTATCGCCATGATCTTTACGGCGCTGGCCAAGGGTTACGATTTTTTCACCTATTACTTCACGCTGTTTCTCACGCCGATGATGTTCCTGTCAGGCGTATTTTTCCCGCGCGAGCAATTGCCCAGCTGGATGCAAGCCATCACGCAGTGGCTGCCGCTGAGCGCCGCCATTGAACTGGTGCGGCCTTTGTTCTTGGGACAAATGCCCAGCGCGCCGTGGCGCAATCTGGCAATTTTGCTGGTCTGCGCGGTGGGTTCGTTTTGGGTGGCGATGGCGCTGGTACGTAAGCGGTTTCGGGCCTAGCGCATCTGATCGGTCACCCACGTAGCCAGTTGCGCTACGGCGTCGTCAGTAGCTGCGGTGATGGCGCGCACTCCGCCTGCAGCGTCTTGGCTGGGCGCTGGTGCCGTGGCTTGTACGCTGCGCTGGGCGACCAGTTTGTTGGCGTTAAACAGGCTGGCATGCAGGCGCACTGTGCCGCTGCTGCTACTGGGTGCGTCAAACTGCTGGCTAAACTCGTCCAGCTCTATTTTGAGCAGCCACGGGGTTGCACCGTCTACCGTGCCGAGTACCGGGCCGCGTGCACTGAGCGCGTCGCGCAGGCGCGTGCGCACCAGCTGCGCGGGGGGCATGCTCCAGCGTGCCAGGGCGTAGGGGCGTAGCTGCTGCGCATCGGCATATGTCAAGCGGTACAGCACATTCAGGCCGTCCAATGCGGCGCTGGCATCGACCTCGGCCAGGGCCAGCGCGACGGGGCTAGGGTTGCGTGGAGAGGCGAGCGCTTGGGCGGCGTTGCGGGTGCTGCTGGCTGCGCTGAACTGCCCAGGGCCAAAGTCGTAGACGGCTTTGGCTACCGGGGCTTGGGGAGTCGCGCAACCAGCCAAGGCCGCGGCTGCCAGCAGGCCGATAGCCAGGCGACGGCGAGCCCTTGGAGGCAGCCAATTTTTTATGTCTTTTTGGTCTCCAGCGCAATAGAAAATTGCGGGAGCAGCTATTAAATTCATAGTATATTTCCTTTGCCTGAGCGTGGTCATGGCAGGGTCTATCGCGCTGCGCCGGGTGCTACAAAGCCCGGCTCTCCGGGGCCGGGCAGTGTGCTGCCACTGCCATAGATCAGGCTTTGCGGGTTGTCGCCCAGTTGGTTAAACACGCGGGAGATGTTGCGGGCGCTTTTGCCGGTGTCGTCGGCGGCGCGGGCGGCGCGGGGCAGGGTGTTGGCGTTCAGGCTTTGAACGCTGTCCACCAGCGCTGCACTGCCAAGGCTTACCTGGTCTAGCACGCCGCCTTTTTCGGTCACTTTGCTGCTCAGTGCTGTGACGGCAGCGGCGGCGCTGCTGGCCGCACGGGTGGTCTCTTGGGCGGTTTTGTTGAACTCTTGGGCTGCCCCGCTAAAGTCACCCGCCGTAGTTTGCAGCGCGGCCATGGTCGCCCGGGTATCTTTGACCAAGGCCGGAATATTGGTGCGCTGCGGGCCAAACTGTGCGTCGGCGATGGTCTCGATGCGTTTGGACATGGCACCGACCTGCGCGGCGCTTTGCTCGGCTGCGTGCATGGCCGCCAGAAGTACTTTTTGATTGTCCAGCGACAACAGCTGGTTGAGTAGTTTGCTGGTGTCTTCTACCTGCATCAACAGCTTGGTGCCTTGGTCAGACAGGCTAGAAAACAGGCTGGGGTGCAGCGGGATGCGGGTAGGCTCAAAGCGGCTGGTGGTCAAGGGGTCTTTGGACTCGCCGGCATCGTCTAGCTGCACATAGGCCAGGCCCGTCACGCCTTGAAAGTTCAAAGTGGCAAAGGTGGACTGGGTCAACGGCACATTGCTGTTGATGGCCAAACGCACCAATACATTGCCCTTGGTGCGCGGGTCAAAGTCAATCGACTCCACTTTGCCCACGGGTATGCCGCGGTAGCGCACGGCCGCCTGCTCGGCCAAGCCGGTCACCGAGTCGCTGGTGCTGATCTCGTACACGTCACGCAGCGTGGTGTCGCGCGCCAGCCAGGCCGCCAGCGCGATGACCAGCGCAGTGACGAACAGCACAAACGCGCCAGCCGCTAAGGCATGTGATTTATTTTCCATCTGAATTCCTCCAAACCATACTCTCGAAACTGAACCTGGTAAAGCATTGCTTGCGCCACAAGTTTTACACCTTTGCCGCGGGGCCGTGTAACAGCGCTTGTGCGCGCTGCCCGCGCTCACCCAAGAAAAACCTGTCGATAAACGGATGCTTAAACGCCAGCACCTCTTGCGGGGTGCCCGTGGTGATGACTTTTTGATCGGCCAGCACCGCCACCCGGGTGGACAGCTCAAACAGCGTATCTAAATCATGGGTGACCATCACCACGGTGAGGCCCAGCTCTTGGTGCAGGCTGCGCAGCAGGGTGCAAAAGCCATCGGCGCTTTCGGGGTCCAGACCTGCAGTGGGCTCGTCTAGCAGCAGCAAAGGCGGGTCCATGATGAGGGCGCGCGCCAGGGCCACGCGCTTGACCATGCCGCCCGACAAATCGGCTGGCATTTTGCTGGCGTGCTTGGCGTCCAGACCGACCATTTGCAGCTTGACCAAGGCCGCATCGTGGATCACATCCTCCGGCAAAGTTTGCAGCTCGCGCAGCGCAAAGGCAATGTTGTCCAGCACGCTGAAGGCAGAGAACAGCGCCCCGTGCTGGAACAGCATGCCGACCTTGCTGGCCGCGCCGCGCGCACCCAGACTGGCCACCGACTCGCCCAGCACGCTGATGCTGCCGCGCGTGGGCGTCTCCAGCCCCAAGATCTGGCGCAGCAGCACGGTTTTGCCTGTGCCCGAGCCGCCTACCAAGGACATCACCTCGCCGCGCTGGATGGTCAAGTCCAGGTCTTTGTGGATCACGAACTCGGCCTCGGGGGTGGTGAATACCGTCCACAGTTTGTGGATTTCCACCACCTTGTCGACCGCTGCTGGTGCCGCTGTGCTCATACGCCCACATCCTTGAATACGACAGCAAACACAGCGTCCACCAAAATCACCACCGTGATCGAGGTCACCACCGAGGCGGTGGTGCCTTGGCCCAGGCTCTCGGTGTTGGGCTTGACGCGCAGGCCAAAGTGGCAGCCAATCAAGGCGATCAGTAGGCCAAACACCACGGTTTTACCCAGCGCCAAGCCCAAGTTAGACAACTCGACGGCAGCGGGCAAGGCGTTGATGAAAAAGCGGGGCGTGATGCCCAATGCCGCATCGGCCGCCACCATCCCGCCCAAGAGCGCGGCCACCGTAGTCCACACACTGATCAGCGGCATCGCCAGCGCCAGCGCCAAGGCGCGCGGCATCACCAAACGAAAGCCGTGGGGAATGCCCATCACCCGCATGGCGTCGAGCTCCTCGGTCACCCGCATCACGCCAATTTGCGCGGTGATAGCCGAGCCCGAGCGCCCGGCAATCAAAATAGCCGCCAGCATCGGCCCCAGCTCGCGCACCAAAGATACGCCCAGCAAATCGACAATGAAAGCATCGGCCCCAAACCGCCTGAGCTGCTGCGCGCTCAGGTAGGCCAGCACCACGCCAATCAAAAAGCCCACCAACGCAGTGATGGGCAGGGCGGTAGCGCCAAACTGGTACACATGCCCCGAGATATCGCGCCATGGCCCTTGGCGTGGGGCCTTGGCAAAACGAAGCACGTCCAGCAGCAGTTGGCCAATCATGCGCGTAAAACTGCGTGCATGCGAAAGCACCAGCAGGGTAATTTCGCCCAAAGCCAAATACCGCTGGCGCAGTGTGGGCAGGGGCAACGCCGGTGCTGCTGTAGTGAACTGCGCGACATGCTCCAGCACCGCGCGCTGCGCTGGCAACATGTCGATACGCGCAGGCCAGGCGCCGCCCCATTGCTTCCAGAGTAGCTGCGCGCCGATGTGGTCCAACTGCTCCATGCCGCGCAAATCCCAGGCCAGGTTGTTGGCTGTACTCTTACCGTTGGCCACGCGCGGCAAAGCAGACAAACTCTCTTGCAGCGCCCGCCACCGCCCCACATCGGCTACCTGCGCCGATGTCCAGCGCCCCAGCACCGCCAGCCGCGTGCCGTCGGGCGAAGTCTGGGTTTCTATACGGGGTGGGTTGGTATCCATGTGGCGGGTTTCAGTCTATGCATGTTAACTGGTTAAAAACTCCAAAGCTACCTGTTTCTGCTCCGCTTTACAGGTTCTAATTGGGCTGTAGCCCCTTAAAATATTGCGGGAGCAGCTATAAATAGTGTAGTAAAACGCTAAGGTCTGCTGGGGTGCAGTCTGAGCCGCCAAACATCCCACCAGCGCGTGGACCGCCGCTGTGGGAGGACTGTGATGCGCAGATGGGTGAGGGTGCCCAAGTGGAACCAGACTGGGTTCTGGCGGCGCAACCGGCACCGCACTACGAGCTTGACCAGCGCATCAATTGGTGAGTCATCGACATAGCGATCCAAGCAGTGTTTCAGACCCGCTGCGGGGTAGGCCTGCGTGCATCGCAGGCTCAAAACCCATTGCCGAACAGCAGCCTCATCACCTTGTTCTTTGCGTCGGCTGCAACCCCGCTCAAACGGCAGAGATCTGTGGCTTTTGAGTGCCCCAAATCCACGCCATACTTGGTCTCATGCGGTTGAATTTCCCATCGGCAACTATAGTGATATTTATTTGATAGCATGTTGCGCATGCATTACATAGTCTATAAGCCGACTAGCCTATATTTTTTAGCCGCGCGGTTTCTCTTTCCAAAGCTTGGCACCCAGTAGCACTACCTGCATTTGCTGCACAAAATTTTCTGTCATCTCCGCTTCCAACAGCGGCTGATTGGAGGGTAGATCGAGTATTTCAGGCGCAGCGGCCAACATGGTGGTGACGATCAAGCCGCAGATCATTTGCAGGCTGCGGGTGGATAACTCGGTATGCAGACCGAGGTTGCGGAAATCCTGCGCCATCTCGTTCGTGAAGTGCGTCACGTCGTTGCGGATCGCCAGGCGCAAAATGCGGCTGCCGCCAGAGCGTTCGCTAGAAATGAAAAGAAATAGCAGCCGGTTGTGCAATACATACTGGTGATAGACCTGCACCGAGCGGCGCACGATATCGTCTTGTGCAACACCGCTTTGCCGCGCTTCGCGCAAAAGGCGGCGCAAGGTGATGCCCACCTCTTCCACGAGCGCCAGCCCCAATTCATCGGTATTGCGAAAGTGCCGATAAAACGCATTGGGCACCATGCCAGCTTCCCGGGCAATCTCGCGAATCCCCAAGCTGGTGAAGCTGCGGCCTTCGCCCATCAGCTTTAGCGCCGCCTGTGTGAGGCTGTTTCGCGTGAGGTCTTTACGCTCGCTTCGGCTCAGCTCGTCTTTGGTGGCTCGCGGCGCGTTGGT
>JAYWHJ010000322.1:0-17838 GCA_043777795.1 Polaromonas sp.
CAGCGCTATGATGCAAGCCCCAGGGCGTAGCCGTATTTTGTGCAGCACGCCACCCTTTTCAGTCTCCCCCACATTCCCCGCGGTAGCCATGCAAACCACGCAACGTACTCTCTTCGACCCCGTCTCCGCCGGCAGCCTGCAGTTAACCAACCGTATCGTTATGGCCCCGCTCACGCGCAACCGTGCCCCGGGTGCCGTGCCCACACCGCTGATGGCGCAGTACTACACGCAGCGCGCCAGCGCAGGCCTGCTCATCACGGAGGCCACTGCCATCAGCCACCAAGGCCAAGGCTACTCAGACGTGCCAGGCCTGTATGCCAGCGAACAACTGAACGGCTGGAAACCGGTCACCCAGTCGGTGCACGCAGCGGGCGGCAAGATAGTGGTGCAGCTGTGGCACGTGGGCCGCGTCTCGCATGTGGACCTGCAGCCCGGCGGCGGCGCGCCCGTAGCGCCATCGGCCATCACAGCCAAAACCAAAACCGTACTCATTAAAGACGGTGTGCCTGGCTTTGTCGAAACCTCTGCCCCGCGGGCGCTAGCATTAGATGAGCTGCCCGGCATTGTGCAAAGCTATGCTGATGCCGCGCGCGCAGCCGTAGAAGTAGCAGGCTTTGACGGGGTAGAAATCCACGGGGCCAATGGCTACCTGCTGGACCAGTTTTTAAAGAGCGGCTCTAACCACCGCCAAGACGCCTACGGCGGCAGCCCGGAGAACCGCGCCCGCCTTTTGCTGGAGGTGGTAAGCGCTATCACCAGCGCCATTGGAGGTGGCCGCACTGCCGTTCGACTATCACCCGTCACCACTGCTAACGACGCGTTTGATGCTGACCCGCAGCCCCTGTTTGACTACGTGGTGCGCCAGCTCGCGCCGCGAGGCCTTGCGTATATCCACATCATCGAAGGGGCCACCGGTGGTGCGCGCGAGCTACCCGATCGCCCGTTTGACTACCCGGCCCTGAAATCCGCCTACCGCCACGCCGGTGGCCAAGGCGCATGGATGGTAAACAACGGTTTGGACCAGGCGCTGGCCGAGCAAGCGGTGGCAGATGGCGCAGATCTGGTCGCCTTCGGTCGACCATTTATCGCCAACCCCGACTTGGTGCAGCGCCTGCGCTTGCGCGCCCCTTGGAGCGTCGGTGACCGGCCCACCTTTTACGGCGGCGGGGCCAAAGGTTATACCGACTACCCCACCCTGTCCAGCCAAGAAACACACCAGAGAATTTAGCGCCCTAGACTAGGGTAAGTCGCACTGTGACTTTTGTTCACAGTAGACTACATTTAGCGACGCGTTCGCACCCTACCCATTTGACTCGATGAAGCCTTTAATTTCAGCCTACTCTTTCGCCTGTTGCTGCTGGATACTGTGGGCCGTGTTGGTGGTGGGTTGCGCCAGTGCACCACCTGCGCCAGAGCACACGGCTCAGCCGGCACCTCAAGCCAAAGCACAAAGTCACAGTCAAAAACTAGCTTGGATGACCGGGCAAAGTTGGCATACCTACAGCTTGCCCAGCAAAAAATCCACTAATTTCAGCGCAGTGCAGATGGATGGACGTAACGCCGTGCTGGCTGTAGCCGACGCATCAGCCAGCTTGCTGCGCCAACAGGTACGCGTCCCACCCAGCGAGCTGAACCAAGTCAAGTTTTCCTGGAAGGTGCCGCAGCTGATAGACGCTGCAGACATGACCCAGCGCGACGGCGACGACTCCCCCGTACGCATTGTTTTAACGTTTGAGGGTAGCCGCAGCAACTGGTCCACTAAAAACACCATGCTCTCCGAGCTGAGCCAACTGCTTACCGGCGAAGAGCTGCCCTACGCCACCCTGATGTACGTGTGGTGCAACAAGCTCGCTGCAGGCAGCGTCATCCAAAACCCGCGCACCGACCGCATTCGCAAAATCGTGGTTGAGTCTGGCAGCAAAAACCTCAACCAATGGCTAGACTACGAACGTAACATAGCCGCTGACTTTGAAAAGGCCTTTGGTGAGAAACCCGGTGCGCTGATAGGCATGGCCCTGATGACCGACAGTGACAACACCCGCAGCAAAACCCGCGCTTACTACGGGCCAGTGTCCGTACGTTAACAAACTGCCAAACTGCGGCAAAATTTACTGCGCAGATAAGCTGTAACTCGAAGTAATCTATTATGATTACCCGAGGAGCAATTGCGATGACAGTGAAACACCAAAAAAACAAAGCCCAAATGGATGAGCTACTGGCGCTAGCCAAACAGGTCAATATGCCCGTGCGCGACATGTTGCTGTCTGACGAGCACTTTGAGGCTTCCAGCGCCATCTTCTACAAAGGCATGCCCAAGCTGGTACGCATGACCATGAACGCCACCAAGTTCAAAACCTTCTACCAAAACAACCGCGAAAAGATTATCAACGACATGTTTCCGGCGCCTTGAATTAACTCTGAGGCTCTTGCACCGCGGCAGCCCGCCCCCGCTCCATGTCCACGCGCTGCAAAATCACCAAGCCGATCACAAACAGGACCGCGGTAGACGCAATGGCAATGCGCTGGTTACCGCCTGTGGCCCATGTAATCGCGCCGTATGTCAAAGGCCCTACGATGCTGGCCAGCCGGGTAGCAAAAGTCCATAGCCCATAGAACTCGCCCAGCTGCTTGGGCGGCGACAGCATACCCGCCATGGCTCGGCCGGCCGACTGGCTGCTGCCCATGCACAGGCCAGCCAGTGCGGCGGCGTACCAAAACCCGCCTTTGGTGGTCGTGATTGCCGCAATCACGCAGGTGGCCGCCCAACCCACCAAGGTCAGCCCCAATGCCAGTTTGTGGCCTAACCGGTCTTGCAAATAGCCGCAACCAAATGCGCCTGCCGCTGCCGCCAAGTTCAGCACAAAAATCAACACCATGGTTTCCTGCTGTTTAAAGCCAATCACCTGCTCGGCATAAATGGCCGCCAAGGTAATTGCCACTGCCACGCCGCCTTGGTAAAACACCGCACACAGCAGCAGCCACATGAAGTCTTGGTAGCGCTTGGCCTGCTTATAAGTGGCGTGCAATTGAGCCAAAGAGGCCTTAAAGCCGCTTTCTCGTAGCGCTAAGGGGTTGGGTACCGCACGCTCCTTGAGCAGCTTAAACGTTACAAACGCGGCTGCGCCGTAAATGCCTGCCGTGATCAGCATGGTGACAGGCACAAAACTGTCGGCTTTGATGCCTTGCCCGCCCGCCCAAATCACATAGCCCAGGGAAATACCCAGCGCTAACATGCCGCCAAAGTAGCCAAAGCTCCAGCCCCAGCCGCTCACCTTGCCCATGCCCTCGGGCTTGGCCAGTTCGGGCAAAAACGAGGCGGTGAGCGACTCGCCATAGCTGTAGAAGGTGTTAGAAATCACTATTAAGACAAAAGCCAGCGCCACACTGCCCGGCCCCGCAAAAGCTAGCGCAGCGGTAGACAGCACACAGCCCACGGTAAACCACAGGAGCAACTTTTTCTTGGCTGCCCGCATGTCGGCGTAAGCGCCCAGACTGGGCATGGTCAGCATGACAATAGCGTAGGAGATGCTCAGCGCCAGCGTCCAGGCGAATGTGGCCCATTCTGCACCCTTGGCAATGCCGCCTACAAAGTAAGCGGCAAACACGGCGGTGATCACCACCGTGGTGTAGCCTGAGTTGGCAAAATCGTACATCGCCCAGCCAAACACCTCGCGTTTTTTCACACCGGGGTTCAGCGCGTCTTGACTGAAGATGGCCATGGGGAGTCTCCTAAGGTTATGACCGCATTATGTGCGGTAAGCTTGTCATTCAGAAGACACACCCATGGCCAAACTCTACTTTCGCTACGCCGCGATGAACGCTGGCAAATCCACCTCGCTCCTACAAGCCGCCTACAACTACGAGGAGCGTGGAATGGCGGTGGCACTGCTCACGGCCGAGCTGGACAGCCGGGACGGCGTAGGCTTGATTGCCTCGCGTCTGGGCCTTTCGCGCGAGGCCGTGACTTTCAACGCCACCCACAGCATGGCCGAGCGCATTGCCCATGCGCAGCAGGCCCTGTGGATTGCCAAGCTATCGTGCGTGCTGATTGACGAGGCGCAGTTTTTAAGCACTGCGCAGGTAGAAGAGCTGCACCAGTGGGCGCATACCTACGACATCCCCATCATGTGCTACGGCCTGCGCAGTGACTTTCAAGGCAAGGCCTTTGCGGGGGCAGCTACCTTGCTGGTGCTTGCCGACGATATTGAAGAGATGAAAACGATTTGCGAATGCGGCAAAAAAGCCAGCATGAACGCCCGATTTACCGACACCGGCGAGCGCATTCGTGAGGGGGAGCAACTGCTGATTGGCGGCAACGCACGCTACCGGGGCTTGTGCCCAGATTGCTTTTATAGCGCTGGGGTTTGATACGGGTAAGCGCTCAAGCGCACTACGATTGCTATATTTTTTATAGCTTCTACCGCGATATTTTAAAGGGCTAGAGCCCCATTCCTGTTAACTTTAATGCAGATGCCGAGGTTTGCGCCCGCCATGCCCGCCAGTACCACCGCCCGGGCCACGCGGCGGGCGGCCTACTTGCAGGGAGCTGACCAGTTTGTCAAAACGCTGGGTAAACAGCTTGTCCACCTCAGTCACAATGCCCTGCATCTCTGCGCGGTCAAAGTGGCGCTCTACCACCGCCATCACGTCTTCCACCAGCATATCGCGCTGCACTTGCATGATGTCTCCCGGCGTGGGGCCGACAAACAGCATCAGAAAATCATCACGCGACTCAGTCTCTTCGTCCTCTTCATCGTCTTCGTCAAACTCCGCATCGTAAATGCTAATCTCAATGGCCGCCCCGGCGCCAGCCAGCTCGTTCAGGCCCATGCACATTTCTTCCAATGCTTGGCGAATGTCTTCATCGGCAGGCACCGTCCAACACATGCGCAACACATGCTCTTTCGCATCCATGCGCAGGCCAGGCTCTTCCTCGTAGGAGCTGACAGAGCCTTTGGCCATCGACTTGGCTCCGGCATACGACCACAAAGGCTTGAGCGCCTCTTCAAGCTGCGCAAATGTTACATCTGCGCGCAAAGGCACATCACCGTGTACGTGGATTTCGAAGGGAGGAGGATTCGAGGACATAAGTAGAGTGTAGTGCGACTGCGCACAAGTGCAAGTAGGTGGTGCCTGAGACCGGAATCGAACCGGTACGCCCGCTATGAACGAAGCGGCGGATTTTAAGTCCGCTGTGTCTACCTATTCCACCACTCAGGCTGTAACAACGCATAGTGCATTGTCAAACAAAAATGCCTCGCTGCAATTCTGGCGAGGCATTATTTTTGGAGGCGCGACCCAGAGTCGAACTGGGCTAACCGGATTTGCAATCCGGGGCATAACCGCTTTGCTATCGCGCCTCAGAAAATCTGTCACTGTGTGTGCATGCCAACACGCCCACAAGTTCTTATTTTAAAGACAAAAAAGGGAAGCATGTGCTTCCCTTTCAGGTATGGAGCCGTCAATGCAGCCCCAAATAATTTTGGAGCGGGAAAAGAGTCTCGAACTCTCGACCTCAACCTTGGCAAGGTTGCGCTCTACCAACTGAGCTATTCCCGCGTCACAGACTGAATTGTAGCAGAACTTTCTAGTGTTTCACTGAACTTGTTGTTTGAGTTGCGCCGATTTTTACATTCTCTGTGGTGACCGCTTCTGCCACAACAGGCTCTTCATCAGGCAAGGGCGTAGGCATACGCTCCAGCGCTACCGCCAACACTTGGTCAATCCATTTCACCGGCACGATTTCCAGGCCATTTTTAACGTTTTCAGGAATGTCTTGCAAATCCTTAGCATTCTCTTCGGGGATCAGCACGGTTTTGATACCGCCGCGCAAAGCCGCCAGCAGCTTTTCCTTCAAACCGCCGATGCCGGTAACTTCGCCGCGCAAGGTAATCTCGCCCGTCATGGCCACATCGGCACGCACTGGAATACCGGTCAATGCCGACACAAACGCCGTAGTCATGGCCGCGCCCGCGCTGGGGCCATCCTTGGGCGTCGCGCCGTCGGGTACGTGGATGTGAACATCTTTCTTTTCAAACGCTTCGTCCTTGATACCCAAACGGCGCGCGCGGGAGCGCACTACTGTGCGAGCGGCCTCGACCGACTCCTTCATCACATCGCCTAGCGAGCCAGTGCGGGTGATGTTGCCTTTACCGGGCATCAAGGCGGCCTCGATGGTCAGCAAATCGCCGCCCACTTCGGTCCAGGCTAAGCCGACCACCTGACCAACTTGGTTGGCCTTCTCGGCGCGGCCATAGGTGAATTTTTGAACACCCAAAAAGTCATTCAAATTCTCAGCCGTTACTACCACTTTGGTCGTGTATTTTTTGAGCTGCACACCCTTGACCACCTTGCGGCAAATCTTGGACAGCTCGCGCTCAAGCGAGCGCACACCGGCCTCGCGCGTGTAGTAGCGCACGATGTCGCGCACGGCGGCTTCGGTAATCTCCAGCTCGGCATCTTTCACGCCGTTATTCTCTAGCTGCTTGGGTGCCAGATAGCGCAGGGCGATGCTGGTTTTTTCGTCTTCGGTGTAGCCCGAAAGGCGAATCACTTCCATACGGTCCAGGAGCGCAGGCGGAATATTCATCGAGTTGGACGTCGCGACAAACATCACATCACTCAAATCAAAATCAACATCCACATAGTGGTCGCTGAAGGTATGGTTTTGCTCGGGGTCTAGCACCTCCAGCAAGGCGCTGGACGGGTCGCCGCGGTACTCGGTGCCCAGCTTGTCAATCTCATCCAGCAGGAACAGCGGGTTGCGTGTGCTGACCTTGGTCAGGCTTTGCAGAACCTTACCCGGCAGGGCGCCAATGTAGGTGCGGCGGTGACCCCGGATCTCGGCCTCGTCACGCATGCCGCCCAGCGCCATGCGCACGTACTTGCGGCCGGTGGCTTTGGCAATGGACTGGCCCAGAGAGGTTTTACCCACGCCAGGAGGGCCCACCAAGCACAAGATAGGCGCCTTGACCTTATCAACCCGCTGCTGGACTGCTAGATATTCCAAAATGCGGTCTTTGACTTTTTCGAGACCGAAGTGGTCCGAGTTAAGCACCTCTTCGGCATTGCCTAAATCATGCTTGATCTTGGTCTTTTTGGACCATGGCAGATTGATCAGCACGTCGATGTAATTGCGCACCACACTGGCCTCAGCCGACATGGGGGACATGAGCTTGAGTTTTTTCAGCTCACCTTCCGCCCGCTTGAGCGCGTCTTTAGGCATCTTTGCAGCTTTGATTTTTTTCTCAAGCTCTTCGATGTCTGCACCCTCTTCACCGTCGCCCAGCTCTTTTTGAATCACTTTAACCTGCTCGTTCAAATAAAAGTCGCGCTGGTTTTTCTCCATCTGGCGCTTCACGCGGCCACGAATTTTTTTGTCGACGTTCAAAATGTCCACTTCGCGTTCGATCTGCTCAAACACATTTTCCAGGCGCGCTTTCACGTCGGACAGATCCAACACCGCTTGCTTGTTTTCCAACTTAAGGGGTACATGTGCGGCGATCGTGTCGGCCAGGCGGCCCGCATCGTCGATGCTGGAGATAGATGTGAGAATCTCAGGCGGAATTTTTTTGTTCAGCTTGACGTACTGGTCAAACTGGCCAATCACCGCGCGGCGCAGCGCCTCGATGTCGTTAGTGCGTGGCTCGGTCAACACCTCCAGCTCGATCGGCGTTACATTGGCGCTGAAATGCACTTCGCCATCGGTAATCTGGTTCACTGTTGCGCGCTGCTGGCCTTCGACCAGTACCTTCACGGTGCCGTCAGGCAATTTCAGCATTTGCAAGATAGTAGAGACGCAGCCTACTCCAAACATGTCTTCTACGGCAGGTTCATCTTTGGCGGCGGCTTTTTGCGCTACCAGCATGATCTGGCGGCCCGCTTCCATGGCTGACTCCAGTGCTTTGATGCTCTTGACGCGGCCTACAAACAGTGGAATCACCATGTGTGGAAAGACCACCACATCGCGCAATGGCAGCAGCGGCAGGTCAATCGGCTCGGGGGGTAACGGGGTGTTGCCTGACATACATTCTTTCAGGGGTTTAAAAGGGAACAGATAGCGGCTTGGGGTAAATATCGGGGCAAAGCTTGCAAAATACAAGCCCTCGCCTCGATTTACACAGCACTTTAAGCCTTTTTGACCGCTTCGCGGTACACCAAAAGAGGTGGTTTGTTCTCGTCGATGGTCGACTCATCTACCACCACTTTTTCTACATTGCTGGTATTTGGCAAGTCAAACATGGTGTCGATCAGCGCGTTTTCTAAAATTGATCGCAGTCCGCGCGCGCCAGTTTTGCGCTCAAGTGCTTTGCGTGCAATAGCCTTTAGCGCGCTAGGGCGTACTTCCAGTTCTGCGCCTTCCATGGCCAAGAGCTTGGCGTATTGTTTAACCAAGGCATTTTTAGGCTCAGTCAAGATCTGCACCATCGCGTCTTCAGACAACTCGGACAGTGATGCCACCACGGGCATGCGGCCAATCAGCTCGGGAATCAGACCGTATTTGATCAAGTCTTCCGGCTCGATCTCTTTAAAGCTTTGCGACAAACTACGCTGTTTTTTACTTTTTACCGTGGCGCCAAAACCAATGCCCGAGGCTTCGGTACGCGCCTCGACCACTTTTTCCAGGCCGGCAAATGCGCCGCCGCAGATAAACAAGATATTGGTGGTGTCGATTTGCAAGAAGTCTTGGTTGGGGTGCTTGCGCCCGCCTTGGGGTGGCACGCTGGCCATCGTGCCTTCGATGATTTTGAGCAGGGCTTGCTGCACGCCCTCGCCGCTCACATCGCGGGTAATCGAGGGGTTGTCGGATTTACGCGAAATTTTGTCGATCTCGTCAATGTAAACAATACCTTGCTGCGCCCGCTCCACTTCGTAATTGCAGGTTTGCAGCAGCTTGGAAATGATGTTTTCTACGTCTTCACCCACGTAGCCTGCCTCGGTCAAAGTGGTGGCGTCCGCCATCACGAAGGGCACATTGAGCATGCGGGCCATGGTTTGCGCCAGCAGGGTTTTGCCTGAGCCTGTGGGGCCAATCAGCAAAATATTACTTTTGGTCAGCTCGACATCATCTTTTTTGGCGATGCCCTTGTAGCGCAGGCGTTTGTAGTGGTTGTACACCGCCACCGACAGCGCGCGCTTGGCAGCGTCCTGGCCAATGACGTAGCCGTCCAAATTGTTTTTAATCTCCAGCGGCGTAGGCAGATCGCCCCGGGCATCGCGCTCCGCTTCTGGCAGCACTTCATCACGAATGATGTCGTTGCACAAGTCGATGCATTCGTCGCAGATAAACACCGATGGGCCTGCAATCAGCTTTTTGACTTCGTGCTGGCTTTTGCCGCAGAAGGAACAGAACAGTGTTTTTTCGCTCGGAGAGCCTTTACGGTCGGCCATGAGATGGGTGCCTAGTTACGCTAATTTGTCAATGATACCGCTAAGAAGTATCCAAATTCGCGGTATTCGTGTGCCACGGGGTGGTTTGGCGAAATTTAGGGGCCTGCGCCTTCTTTACCCTTGCCTACTAAAAAAGCCAGTGTTTCTGCTTGGTACAGCCCTATTTCCAAAAGTAACTCGTCACACCTGGCCCTGAGCGACCACGCGCCATGTACATTCTTGCTGATGGTCTTGGGATGCATACGTTCGAACAATTTGGTGACATCGTCACGGACCACATTTTGTTCACCTTCGTTGCCGCACTCCAGCTCGTGCGTCGCGCGAATGACCAAGACATATCGTGCCAGCTGCGCGCGAAAGCAGCGCATCACGCGCGCTCGGTACTTTTAACGTCACCTCTTGGAACGGCCTGGCCGTGCCCGCCAAAACACCCAAAGATGCAGTGGCTAAAATCAACCGCGAAATCCAAATTATTCTTGCCAACCCAGAAGTATAAAAACGCCTGAGCGATTTGAGCCTGAACGCCCAAGGCAGCACGCCTGAGCAGATGGGTGACTTGCTGGCCAGCGAGATCAGGCGCTAGTCTGAGGTGATAGGCCGGACAAAGATTGCGAAGCAGTAGCCTGATTGTAGCCAGCGGGTGACAGCAAACAGTGAGAGAAAGAACGATGAACTTGCATCAAATTGGCCTGATCGGCTACTGCGAAGTAGGCAAAATATTTTGCGCAGAATGTTAACAACGGCGCTTAGCAGTCTCGCCGGTAGGTAAGCAAACGCCCTTTGTAGGCGGCCAGCGTTTCGCTGGCAACCGTGTCCAGGCGCTCTTCACGCATGAAAAAACCTTGCGCCGCCATGCGCTTGTTGAATGCTGCGCGGTTGCTGCGGTCAGGGTCCACTATCCACACCTCTACGGCGGGTGTGGCGTGCTGGGCAATAAAGCTGGCCAAGTCACCTTTGGAGTCGCGCTCGTACAACACATCGCTGCCAATAATCAGCCCGTACTGCTTGGCGCAAGTGGCTTGCGCCGCGCATTCAGCGAGCACTGGCGCGACACCCCACTGACCGTGTACATAAGGCATCGGCAGCAAGTGGTTCAAACGCAGATTGCGCTGCAAAAAACCGGCCGCTAACGGGTGACAGTCGCTGGCCGTAATGTCGGCGCCGCGCCGGTGCGCCACGATGCTGGCCAGCGCCAGCCCGCAGCCAATCTCCAAAATATGTTCATTTGCGTCCACCGGCCGCAACGCGATGCGCGCTGCCAGTTGCGCGCCTGAGGGCCAGAGCAAGCCAAACAGCGGCCATGTGGCAGACGAAATACCCAAGTCAAAGGCTTCGTCTACCGGGTCGAAAAATTGGTTGCGATCCAGCAGGGAGCGAATACTCACATCTGCCACCCCGCTCACGGCGATTTGCTCTTGTTTGGTAAAGTAACCGGGGAGCATGCTGGGGCAAAGTCGGCTAAAAGACTTTGGAGGTTAAGTGGGTGAGGCCACACGCATGGTACATCACGGGGCCTGTGCCCGTTGGTTAGCCGATGTCACTTGAATTACGCAGGATTGACAGTGACAGAGCGAAGGGGGATCATGGCGCTGAACTTTTGGGCGAACGATTGGCTGTCGTCATCACCACTGCACCATACACCTGAGGTAACCCCATGCTGCACCCACGCAACACTCCCAACCATTACCGCCGCACCCTGTCAGCCGCGCTGGTGGCCCTGCCCGCCCTTTGGCTGGGGCCGCGGGCCCAAAGCGTGCCTGGACGCCGCGCCACCCCCAGCCAAACCGAAGGCCCGTTTTACCCTGTAGATCTGCCCGCAGACAGCGATTTTGACCTGCTGCGCAATGGCACCCTGGCCTACAGCAGAGGCCAGCCCAGCTGGGTAGAGGGCACGGTCACCGACCTGCAAGGCAAGCCCGTAGCTGGCGCGCAGGTAGAGATATGGCAATGCGACGAAGCGGGCCACTACCATCACCCGGGTGATGGGGGGCGGGCCGATAAAGCTTTTCAAGGCTTTGGCAAAGTGGTGGTGGGCAGCGATGGGCAGTACCGCTTTCGCACCATCCGCCCGGCGGCCTACGCAGGCCGAACACCGCACATCCACGTGAAGGTGCGCTTGGGTAAGCGCGAGCTGCTCACCACCCAGCTGTATGTGCAAGGCGAGAAAGGCAATGCGCGTGATTCTGTGTGGCGTAATTTGCGTGACGACGCTGAACGCGCCGCCGTCACAGCAGCATTTTCGCCTGGTGCAGATGGTCTTCGAGCCAGTTTTCTGATCGTGGTGGCAGCATGAGAGTGCTACTTAATAAATAGCATCTCCCGCGACATTTTATTGCGCTACTGGCCTAATTTGCATAAAAAATTAGACTGAGTCAGATGACTGCAACCATCTATTGCACCATCGCTTGCCTCTCCAGCGCCGCTTTGTACACCGAGTTCTTCGGCGCCGCCATCACCTTTCGCAGCAGCGGCTCAAAGGTGCTGATGGGCAGTATCTCCAGACTGGCATCAAAAGCCGGGTTGTCAAACCACTCCACAAACTCTGCCGTGTGCCTGTAGTGCGGATGGCTGGCAAACTGGTCGCGCATGTTGCGATCCATGCCGATGTGGTGAAAAAAGTTGTAGCCTTGGAAAATACCGTGGTGCTGCACCATCCACAAGTTGGCTTCACTCACAAACGGTTTGAGAATCGCAGCTGCAATATCCGGGTGGTTGTAGCTGCCCAAGGTGTCGCCAATGTCATGCAACAGCGCGCACACCACATACTCGTCATCGCGCCCCGCTTTGAGCGCCAGCGTCGCGGTCAGTAAGCAATGGCTGTACCGGTCAACCGGAAAACCACCATAGTCGCCATCCAGCAGTTTGAGGTGCGCCAGCACGCGGTCGGGCAAGGTTTTACCCATCTGCATCGCCTCCGGCACGATCTTGCGCCAGTCGTCTTGGGTGCTGTGCTCCATGCGGGTGAAGGTGGCGCGGGTAGTCATGGGTTTTGCCTCATGGTTTGGCCAACAAATGTTTGCCCAAGGCGTGGTACGCGGGCAAGGAGGTGGGATCGATAAACGCGTTAGCGGCCACGGGGAAGGAGGCAAAGCGGGCGATGACCATTTCGGCCTTGGGGTCGACATAAATCGTCTGGCCGTGTACGCCGCGCGCGGCATACGCACCGTGCTCGTTGTGCGACACCCACCACATATTGCGGTAGCTCCAGTCGTGTAGCAACTTATAGCCTGCGGTGGCAAACTGGGCTTTGTCGGCGCCCTTGCGAATGTCGGCCACCACCGTTTTGGGCACGATTTGCTGCCCGTTGTAGTAGCCGTCCAGGCGCATCATCTCGCCAAAGCGGGCCATGTCGCGCAGGCTGGCGTTCATACCGCCGCCAGCAAACTCGTTGCCCACACTGTCCACCGTAAAGTAGGCATCTTGCTCGGCGCCCAGCTTGCTCCAAATGCGCTCTTGCAGATTCTCGCCAATCGACTTGCCAGTTGCGCGGCGAATCATCCAGCCAATTGCGTCGGTGTTGACGGTTTTGTAGGCAAAGGCTTGACCGTGCGCGCCCTCGGGTTGCACGGTCTGCAAAAATTCATAAAAGGTTTTAGGCCCAGCGTACCCCGGTGGGCGCGGCAGCACGCCACCAGCGCGTACATGGTCGAAGACTTCGGCCTTGGGGTCAGCGTAGTTTTCTGAATATTTGATGCCGGTCGTCATGTCCAGCACTTGGCGCACGGTGGCATTGCCGAAACCAGAGTCTTTGAGTTCCGGCACGTAGGTCGCCACCAGCGCGCTTGCGTCCAGCTTGCCGTCTGCCAGCAGCATGGCACCAATGGTGCCAACGAAAGATTTAGTGACCGAGTGGGCAATATGTTGGCCATCCGCTTTGAGCGCACCCTCATACCGCTCGTACACGATGTGGCCTTTGTGCAGCACCACAATGCCGTCGGTAAAGTTGGCATCGATCGACTGCGCCCATGTCATGGTGTTGGCTGTACCTAAGACTTGAAAATTTACACCGTCAATATCAGCGCGCTCGGCACGCGGCAGGATGCTCGCCGCTGCACTGCCACGCGACACGTTAGTCGTAGGCATCATCTGGCGGAAATTGGAAAACGACCACCGACACTGCGGAAACGCGTAGCAGCTGCCATCGGCAAACTGCACTACCCTGTCGGCTGGCGGCGGCGAACCCTGCATCCAGCCCAGCGTGTTGGGGTCGGTCTCTTGCGCGGTAGGCAGCTTAGGCTGGGTTTGCGGGTGTGCGTGCTGAACGGTATCTAGGCTGGCCACAGCCAAGGCGGTGTGTAGGTTACTGGATGTCGGTTTGTTTTTCATGCCGCAAGTCTACGGTGTGCTGCCTGCTTCCGTGTGCAGACAAACCCGAATGTGTATCTTGCCTACTCTTTGCGTGAACCGCGTGCGCCAAAATTTAGCACTACGTCCGGCGCACTTCCAGTATTTCAAAATCTATCGCTTCCTGATAGGTCTTGGCATCTTGCTGCGCCAGATGCAGCAAAATTTTAGGAGCGTGGGCTTTGACTACCCGAGGCAGTACCAGACCTAAAACCACCATAGGCAAGCCAACCCACACATAGCCAGATATGGCCAGTGCTGCACCGATGCCTAGAAGTGGCATTGCAATGCCCACAATAAACAAGCGGTGCTTGATATATTTTTGAGCCCGCTCGGGGTTCACGATCACGCGAAAGTGCCCTACGGGCAGGCCTGCGCGAAACTCTGTGAAGGGCACGTAGATGCCAGTAGCGTGATCGGTGGGTGGTATTGTCATCTGCGAGGTGTCAAGCATGTGTCGGTCGGTCGCGGAAAATCACGCTAGCCTGTCATTGTGTTGAAATGCTATTGTATTTACAAAATGCACTTCGCTTACGCCCTAAAAATGGCATTTGCATCAGGGCTGTGCGCACAATAGTCGGAGATTTGTTTTGAAATTTGCAGTTCTAGGAGCCGGCGCCTTGGGCGGCGCGATAGGCGGTGTGCTGACCGAGGCGGGGCACGACGTGTGGCTGATTACGCGCAACCAGACGCATGTGGATGCCATTCACCAACGCGGTCTTACATTGCGCACTGAGGGCGTAGACCGCGTAGTCAAAGCGCAAGCAGCTACCAGTGCGGCAGCGGCGGGTGTGGTGGACTGCGTGATCGTGTTGGTCAAGTCTGCGCAAACGCGCCAAGCCATGACGGCCGCCAAGTCGCTACTGGGGCCAGATACTACCGTGCTGTCGCTGCAAAACGGCTTGGGGCATGAAGATATTTTGAGCGACGTTGTGGGACGCGAAAGGGTGTTAGCAGGCAAAAGCTATTGCGGTGGGCAAATCATCGCGCCAGGGCATGTGATATGCGGCACCAAGGGCAAAGATACGCATATCGGCGAGCTAGACGGCAGCATGAGCCCGCGCATTTTGCGCATTGCCGATGCGTTTAACGCGGCGGGTTTGCAAACCATCGTCAGTGACAACATCATGGGCACCATCTGGGACAAGCTGTTTATCAACGTGGCCACGGGCGCAGTCAGCGGCATTACCCGCCTGGCCTATGGCGATTTGTACCAAGTGCCCGAGCTAGAGGCCTGCGCCGTGGCAGCGGTGGCTGAGGCGATGGCGGTGGCCAAGGCGCGCGGCGTGCGCACCAGCATTACCGAGCCCGTGCAGGCCTGGCGCAAGGCGGGCGCGGGGCTGCCGTATGAATTTAAGGCGTCCATTTTGCAAACCCTGGAGCGCGGCGTGCGCACTGAGGTGGACTACATCAATGGCGCTGTGGTGCAACTGGGTTTGCAGCACGGTGTGCCCACCCCGGTTAACGCTACACTTTTAGCCTGCATCAAGGGCATTGAACAACTCCTCCCCAAAACCGAATAGCAACGTATGACACCCGCCACCACTTCGCACCTAGAGCATGTCGCTGTCCGCGTGTATGGCATCCACTGGCACATCCGCTTCTTCCACAAGGGGCTGGGGCAAACCATGCGCGAGCTGGAGGGCACGGCGCAACACCCTTGGCATTACTGGACGCTGGGTGGCTTGCAGTTTATGGCTGCACCGGGCTGTGCTGTTGCGCCGAGCAATGACACCGGCTAACTGGCGCACCTGGGCGTGATGGTGGACGAATTTGATTCGGCTTTGACTGCCGCGCATCGCTGTGGTGTGACCACCGCCCTACCACAAGGGCGCAACTGAATGCAGTTGCCCGATGGGTTAGCCGTAGAGCTGATTCAGGCATCGCCGGGTACGGTGCGCCGAGCTTTTGCAGTCAATCCGCGCGTGCTATGCGCATGCACTCGCACCACATGCCCACCACGCCCGAGAAATATTGGGACGACGCAGTCGACGGCGAAAGCTTCGTCAGCCCCAGCTACACCGTGACTGTGCCGCGCATCAATGCCCACGCAGACCTGACTTTCACTACATTTTCAATAGCTTCTCCCGCAATATTTTATTGCGCTGGAGTACGATTTAGCATATAAATCTCACGAAAAATACCCAACCGCTGCCGCTGGCAGACTTTCGCATCATCCACCACAGCCAATTCCTGCCAAGCCCGCACATCTCGCGCTGCTTGGGCGCCATGGGGGCCGAGGTCATCAAGGTCAAACGCCCGATGGATAGCGACGCGGGCCGCGCCAGCCCCATGCAAATTAATGGGCAAATAGGGCCTGTGCATCAACCTGCGTAACCCGCGTGGCCTGGAGCTGATGCGCAAACTGACCGACAGCGCCGAAGTGTTTGTAAAAAACTATCGCTCCCGCGCTCTAACCGAGCTGCGCCGAGGATATGACGAGCTGAGTCAGCGCAACGAAAAGCTGGTCTATTGCTCCGTCTGCGCCTACGGTCACACCGGGCCCGACGCTCACCGAGCAGGATTTGGTTTTGGATGCCGAGGCGCAGAGCGGAGCCATGTCGCTGATTGGCGTACCCGGCGAGCCACCGCCGCTGTTTTGCATGCCCATTGCCGGTATGTACGCAGGCCTGAACGGCGTCTCTGCCATCTGCGCGGCGCTGCTGGGCCGCGTCAAAAGCGGACGCGGCCAGCACATCGACATTGCGCTGCACCGCTGCATGGTGTGGATGCACGACTTTGCCGCGCAAAGCTATTTGCTCATCGGCGAACTGCCGGTGTGCCCGCTGCCCCGCTACAAACGATAGACCAAGTGCTAAACGACCCACAAACCCGCGCACGCGGCAAGGCGGTGGAGCAAAACCATCCGACCGCAGGCAAAATCAAGTTACCCAACCTCCCGTTTCGCTTCTCAGGCTGCGGCACAACCCCGGCGACCCCGCACCGCTATGAGGACAACACAACGCGCAGATCGCAACCAGCCTGGGCTACAGCGCCGCGCAGATTGCGCAGCTGCAAAACGATGGGGTGTTGTATCCTCTTGCCGCGTAGCGCCTTGTTAAAATGAGCTTCAATGCACCCTTTTTAATATCCCTTTAGGCCTCCAGCGCAATAAAATATTGCGGGAAAAGCTATTTTTTTTATAGCGTTTTGGAGAGACAGAAATGATCAAAGTACCATGACCGACCATTACGCCGTCATCGGCAACCCGATTGCGCAAAGCAAGTCACCCCTCATTCACAGCACCTTCGCCGCGCTGACCGGGCAAGACTTGGAGTACACCCGCATCGAAGGCGAGCTGGGCAGCTTTGCCAAAGCGGTAGACACGTTTCGCGCCGCCGGCGGGCGCGGCATGAACATCACCGCTCCGTTCAAACTCGACGCCTTTGCCTACGCCACGGAGCATTCAGAGCGCGCGCAGTTGGCTGGTGCGGCGAATGCGCTTAAGTTTGATGGCCAACGCGTGTTAGCGGAGAACTTTGACGGCATCGGCTTGGTGCGCGATCTGACGCATAACCTGAACTGCCATCTGCAAGGCAAACGCGTGCTCTTGCTAGGCGCAGGCGGCGCCACACGTGGTGCTGTGCTGCCGCTTTTAGAACAACAACCTGCGCAGTTAGTCATAGTCAACCGTAGCGTGGCCAAGGCGCAGGAGTTGGCTGATCAATTTCAAAGCGCAGGCCATGTCAGCGCCTGCGGTTACGGCGACTTGGCGTCGCAGCAGTTTGACCTGGTGCTCAACGCCACGTCAGCCAGCCTGCATGCCGAGCTGCCCCCCTTGCCAACGGGCGTGTTTGCGCCCGGTGCGCTGGCCTACGAGCTGGCCTACGGCAAGGGTCTGACGCCCTTCTTGCAACTGGCGCGACGTGCCGGTGTGCAGCACCTCGCCGACGGCGTAGGCATGCTAGCCGAGCAAGCGGCCGAGGCGTTTGAGTGGTGGCGCGGGGTGCGGCCGGATACCAAGGATGTGATCGCTAAGTTGACTATGCCGTTGGTGTAGGAGCAGGCCGTTGGCACGGGTTTAGTGTTGTACGGGAGCAGGCCGACGGTGTACTCAGCTCCGCGGCTGTCCCCCGTTGCGGCGTAGGGCCGCTGCCTCCTCCT
>JAYWHJ010000323.1:0-6280 GCA_043777795.1 Polaromonas sp.
GACTCGTCTTCAACAATCAAAATGCGCGGTTTAGGAGCCATGGGCAGATGTTAACGGTTTACGCTGTAGGCACCGGGATTTACAGTCCTACCATTCCGCACCCGCTTAAGTTTGCGCGCCGAGCAGACTGAAACCGTGCGTCCAGTGGTTGCGGATAAAGCCGTAGTCGATCCAGGTCATCGCCAAGGCTTCGAGCAAGTAGGCTTTGCTGATGTCGCCCATGTCGATTGCACTTCGCCAGCCGAAGCTTTTCAAGATTTCGGTCGTCTGGGTTTTGGCGGCGGCGTCGTTGCCTGCGATTAGCATGTCTGCCGCGCCAAGGGGTGGTGAGTACGGCAATGTCGGCGCTTTGGGCGGCGCAGGCATACAGTGCGGCGCCGCTGCCTTGCACGGCGGCTACCGCATCCAAGACGGTTTTGCCCTGCACGTCGCGGGTGTCAAACACGACGCTGTGCCCACGGCTGGCAAAGCCTTGTGCCAATGCGATGGCGACTGGGCCGGTACCTAAACTGCTACTTCCATGGTGAACTCCTAAAAAATGAAAGACTGTCTAGGAAGACGCCTTATGCCACAGCGTTACATAGCCTTTGGCAAACTGCTGGAACTTGATGGGCGCGCGGCCCAGCAGGGTTTGCACATAGGGGCTGATGCCAGCGGCGGAGCCTGTGCTGATGATCTGGTTGAGCGAGCTCATCCAGTCCACCCTGACCTCAGGCATGCCCCACTCCGTCTTCATGGTGTTAGCAGCGTCTTCCACAGAGATAGGCGTAAAGCCCAAAGGCTTGCGTGACACTGTGGACAATATTGCGACGCGCTCCGTGTCCGTGAGTGATTCGCCACCAGTCAGCGTGTATGCCTTGTCTGCATGCGCGGCGGGGTTTAGCGCAATCTTGGCAGCGACTGCAGCAATGTCGCGTACATCGATCAGGCTTTGCGCTGCGCAGCTACTTGCGGCGCACCACATTCCGTCTCTGGCCATCTACGCGTCAAAGGTGCCGTAGTTTTGCATAAAGCCTGCGTTGCGCAGCACAGTGGGCAAGTCAGGCTAAGGCGTAGGCGGCAACGATACCGGCAAAGAAAGTAAATCCCAGCCAATGGTTGGCCCGAAAAGCTGCAAAGCAGCCATCCCTTTCGCGGCTACGGATCAAGCGGTAATGCCACAGCACTTGGGCTACTGCCACTGCAAACACTATTAAAATAGTAGCTTCTCCCGCTGTTTTTATAAGGGCTAGCAGCCAAATAACTATGTAAAGTGCATAAAACAGCATGATGGCGGACACGTCCCAACGTCCCAAGGTGATGGCCGAGGTCTTCATGCCAATTTTCAAGTCGTCGTCGCGGTCCACCATGGCGTATTCGGTATCGTAGGCCAGCACCCAAAACAGGTTGCCCAGCAGCAGCACCCAAGCCAGAATTGGTACGGCTTGCGATACGCTGGTCACATTGGCCGCAGCACTGGACGCCGACCACAGACTCCACGGCGGGCCGCCTTGCACAGCCGCAAACGCCATGGGGATACCAAAGCTGAAGGCCACGCCCAGCACCGCTTGCGGCATGGCCACATAGCGCTTGGCATACGGGTAGGAGATAGCAATGGCTAGCGCGGCGAAGGAGTAGAGCACGGTGCCGGCATTGGTAGTCAACACCAAGCCAAAAGCAACGAGTGCCAGCGCTGCGCCCAGCAGCAAGGCCTCGCGCTTGCTCACTTTGCCACTGGTCACCGGGCGGTTGGCGGTGCGCTTGACGTGCTTGTCAAACTCTACGTCGGCCACATCGTTCACACAGCAGCCTGCGCTGCGCATGAGGACCGTGCCAAAGGTGAACACAATGAGTAAATGCCAACCCGGCCAACCGTTAGATGCGATCCACAACGCAGACAGCGTAGGCCACAAAAGCAGCAGCCATCCCGCTGGGCGGTTCCAGCGGATGAGGTCTAGGTAGAGGCTAAAGCGGCTCTGCATGCTATTATTTAAATAGCTGCTCGCGCTATTATTGATTGGACTAGAACGGAATATCGTCATCCATGTCGTCAAAGCCGCTGCCAGGCTTGGCCGCTGCGGGTGCGGGCGCTGGGCGCTGGGCGGGCGCGGGGCGTGATGCGGGTGGGCGGGCATAGCTGCCACCGCCGCCACCGCCTTCGTCACCACCGGGTGCGCCTGCACCTTGGCGCGTACCGAGCAGCTGCATTTCTTGTGCCACGATGTCGCAGGTGTTTTGCTCTACGCCATCTTTGTTGGTGAACTTGCCGTATTTGATGCGACCTTCGATGTACACCGGGTTGCCTTTTTTCAGGTACTCGCCTGCTATTTCGGCTAGGCGGTCAAAGAAGGTAACGCGGTGCCACTCGGTAATTTCGGTGTTCTCACCGCTGGTTTTGTCTTTGCGGCGGGTGGTGGTGGCGATGCTCACGTTGGCCACGGCTTGGCCCGAGGGCAGGTAGCGGATCTCGGGGTCGCGCCCGCAATTGCCCATCAAAATAACTTTATTAACCGATGCCATGGTGTGCTGTCCTTAAACGGGGTTGTTCGACGAATGTGTGGTGTAGATTATGGCGCTTTTAGGCGGGCGTGGACTGCGGTTTTGCCGGTGCCTGCATGCCCCAAGCCACCACGAGCCACAGTAGCACAGCCGCTGCGCAGGCAGCAAACAAACCTTGCGGGCCCCAGCCTTTGACCAGCCAACCGCCCAGCGCGCCACCTGTGAAAAATCCCAGCGATTGTAGCGTGTTGTAGACCCCCAGCGCCGCGCCGCGCGCATGTTGCGGGGCTAGGCGCGTGACCAAGCTGGGCTGGGTAGCCTCCAGCGCGTTGAAACCGCAGAAAAATACGAACAGCAACAGGCCCAACGGCCACAGCGCTGCATCCCCCATGCTTTGCCTGGCCAGCAGGCCAAAGCCCAATTGCACCAGCAAAACCATGCCAATACTCACCAAAAACACCGTGCGCAGGTGACCGCGCCGTTCCATGGTGAACACCGCGCCCATAAAGCCAAACGACAACAGCACCGCTGGCAAATAGGCCTGCCAGTGCGCGTCTTTCGCCAAACCGGCCTGCACCAAGAGCGCGGGCACTGCCACCCACATGGCCAATTGCACAGCATGCAGCACAAACACGCCCACGTTCAAACGCAGCAGGCCCGGATGGCGCAGCACCTCGGCCAAGCCACCCAAACGTGAAGCTTGCCGGTGCGCATCCAAGCTCGGCGCAGGTGGCACCACCCACAGCACGATCCCAATGCCTGCAATAGCCAGCACACCAGTCAACTCAAACAAACCCGATAGCCCGATAGTTGCGGCCAGCGGTGGTGCCACCACCAAAGACAACGCAAACATCAGCCCAATACTCGCACCCACCAAAGCCATGGCCTTGGTGCGGACGGCGTCGCGCGTCAGGTCTGCCAATAGCGCGGTAACCGCAGCAGACACGGCCCCGGCACCCTGCAGCGCCCGTCCGGCCAAGAGCCACGGTAACGTAGGCGCGCTAGCTGCTAGCAAGCTGCCTGCGGCAAAAATAATCAAGCCAATGATGATCACCCGCTTGCGACCCAAACGGTCAGATGCCAAGCCAAACGGAATTTGCAACAAACCTTGCGTCAACCCATACAAACCCATTGCCAAACCGACCATCGCCGGGTCATCCCCACCAGGGTATTTACGCGCCTCCAGCATAAATACGGGCAGCACTAGAAACAGGCCAAGCATGCGCAACGCGAAGATCAACGCCAGTGATGCGCTGGCGCGTCGCTCGATAGGCAGCATGGTGGTGGAGGGGGAAGACAAAATACGCAGCGCCTAAAAAGCCGTGTTTGGCAGAGCCGATATTGTCGCTGTTCCGTGGGACGCATTTCTCGGAGGCTTTGCGGGCTTCGCCACCCGTTGCACCTGAACCCAGCTGGTATGAACACGCCAAACGTCGGTGTGTTTGAGATGGTTGCAGCTCAGTCAAGAGCCCGGTTTAATGTCCTGCAAAATCCACCAAGGTGAATAGGGGCAAGCCTGACGCGCGCAACTTGGCAGAGCCATGCAACTCGGGCAGGTCGACGATGGCTGCGCCTTCCATGACTATGGCGCCTAGTTTTTCGAGTAGTTTTTTACCTGCCATCATCGTACCGCCAGTGGCAATCAGGTCATCGATCAGCAGCACCCGTTGACCAGGGTGTACTGCGTCGGTATGCAGCTCGACGGTGGCGCTGCCATACTCCAGCTCGTAGGTTTCCTCGATCGTGGTGAACGGCAGCTTGCCTTTTTTGCGTATGGGCACAAATCCAACGTTGAGCTCATAAGCCACCACAGCACCCAAAATAAAGCCTCGTGCGTCCAAACCAGCCACCACATCGGGGCGCAAAGCCGGGTCCATATAGCGGTGCACAAAGGCGTCTATCAGTACGCGGAACACGCGGGGGTTTTGTAGCAGCGGAGTGATGTCACGGAACTGCACGCCGGGAGCTGGCCAGTCGTGCACGGTACGAATATGACTGCGCAGGTAGTCAGTCACAGCGGGGGCGGTCAGCATATCTTGTACGTTGCGGGTTTAACGCAACTCGCCGTACTGGGTAGTACTGAGTACCGGCGCATCCGGGTCTGGAAGCTCAGTATCCTCGTAGCCAGTTAACAGCAATTTGTTATTGATGGCAGCAAGCGACGCAGTCCTTGCTGCAGCTGCCAGGGCGGGAGCATTGGTTGGCGAATTGGCTGCTGCATGCGGAGAGGCATACGCTTGCGTCACATCGTAGGCGATGGCGGAAACGGGGGTACCGCCCAACGGTATAGACATGCCAGGTTGTGCGCCAGAGGCCAACGCGCGCTTGAAAGCCTCTACTTCTTCATGCTCCAGGGGATCTGGTCCGGTTTTTTTGCCCACTCCAGTGGCCTGAGACGCCGTAGGGTGGACAGTCGGAATGGTTGCGGGACGCACGGGGAGTCCGGCATTGGCACTTGACGAAGGTCGGGCAGCGGGCACAGGCTGCGCCGCAGATGCGCGCGCAGGTGGCTCAGGGTAAGGCACCTCAGACAGCGGGGCAGGACGAGAATTAGTGTGGGAAGGCATGCCAAACAATGGCACTGGGGCACTGCTCGCACTCACGCGCCCGCCACTGGAAGATACCGCTTCATAAAAACGCCAGTACACAGCCTGCACCACTAGCTCGTACCGGTTTTTAGCCGACTGGGCAATCAAGGCCTCAATCTCGGCTAGTTTTGCAGTTTCACCAGCAAACTCGGCGGATAAGTCAATCATCACCAAGAAAGTACGGCCACGCTGGTCAAGTGCCAGCACTTTGAATTTGAATGCCGAGGAGAGCACTCCGACGCGTACCATTGACTCACGTACAACCTGAAACAACAACTCACGCCGAACATTACGCTCACTTCGGCGCTGCTCAATACGCTGCGCGGGCGAAGCGACTGCAGCAGATGTCGGACTATTTGAAGGTTGCTTGCCACCCATGTATGGGCGCGTTGCATCTGCCAAAGTGGTATGAATATCCGATTGCAAAGGCTTGGTGGGCGGCGACACATCTGGTTTGCCTTTGCCCAGCAACCAATTCATTATTCCCATTGCGTATCCCTTCCTATATCTTTATTCATCCACCTAGCGAAAGTGGGCTTAGTGCGCAGCATTGTCCGCATCAACATGGATCTCGCGTGGGGTCGATATTGCTCTACGTTTGCGATAATTTAGAGCTAGGATTTTACGTTCTTCCAGAAAAACGCACCCTACTGAATGTAAACGTTTAACAACAAAAAAGCCCCGTAACGGGGCTTTTTTATGAATGGCGCAGAATGAGGGGCTTAGTAGCCGCCACGTCCACCGCCGCCGCCGCCACCACCGGAACGACCGCCGCCGCCGTATGGGCTGCGGAAGCCGCCGCCATCACCGCCGCCACCGCCAGCGCCGCCGCCGTAGCCGCCACCGCCGCTACGACCACCGCCGCCGCCGCCGTAACCACCACCACCGCCGCCGCCGCCGTAACCGCCGCCGCCGCTACGGCCACCGCCGCCACCAAAGCCGCCGCCACCAGTGCGTGGTGGGCGAGCTTCCATGGGACGCGCCTCGTTAACTACAACGGCGCGGCCGTCGAGTTGTTGGCCGTTCATGCCTTCAACAGCAGCCACAGCCTCAGCGTCGCTGGACATTTCAACAAAGCCGAAGCCCTTTGAACGACCAGTGTCACGCTCCATCATCACTTTAGCGCTGGTAACACCGCCAAAAGCCGAGAATGCTTGGTGCAAATCTTCGTCGCGAACAGAATATGGCAGATTGCCAACGTACAGTTTATTGCC
>JAYWHJ010000324.1:0-43278 GCA_043777795.1 Polaromonas sp.
CCGCCAAGGACCCGGCCTTGATCGTGCAGCGCGGCCTGGTGCAAGTGCCTGAGGGACGTGAGGTGTTCCCGCTGTTGTCGGTGCGCGACAACCTGTTGATGGGGGCCTACACCCGCAGCGACAAAGATGGCGTAGCCCGTGACATGGAGTCGGTGTACAACTACTTCCCCATTCTGCGTGAACGTGCTTTGCAAGATGCCGGTTTGCTGTCTGGCGGGCAGCAGCAGATGCTGGCGATCTCGCGTGCCATCATGGCCGCGCCAGAATTGATTTTGCTGGACGAACCCAGTTTGGGCCTGTCGCCCAAACTCACCAAAGAAATTTTTGAAATCGTCGTGCGCATCAATCGCGAGCGCGGCACTACTATTCTTTTGGTAGAGCAAAACGCCAACATGGCCCTAAACGCTGCCGACTACGGCTATGTGCTGGAAAACGGCCGGATCGTCATGGAAGACACCTGCGCCAAGCTGCGCGAAAAAGATGACATCAAGGAGTTCTACTTGGGGATGAAAGAAGAAGGCGTGCGCGGTGAGCGCCGCTGGAAGAAGAAGAAGAACTGGAGATAAGACATGAGCAACTTATGGGACTTATCTAGTATTAAGGCTGGCAATGAACTGATGGTAGCGGGCGACACCATCCCCGCCATGTTCCGCAACGCTACAAAGGAGCGCGCCGACAAAGTTTGGATGCGGCAGAAAGAGCTCGGCATTTGGCGCAGTTGGAGCTGGACTCAGACCGACACTGCCATGCGCGAGATAGCCCATGGCCTGTTGTCGATGGGCTTTGCATCGGGCGAGACGGCTTCGATCTTGTCCAACACCGTCATCGAATGGGTATTGGCAGACATTGCGGTGCTAAGTTGTGGGGGGGTGGCCAACGGCGTCTACCCGACCGATGCGGCATCCCAGGTGCAATACCTGTGTGAAGACTCCGCCACCACCGTGCTGTTTGTCGAAGACGATGAGCAACTGGACAAAGCGCTGGACGTGCGCGCCCAGTTGCCCAAGCTGCGCAAGATCGTGGTGTTTGACATGGAGGGCCTGCGCAAAGTAGATGATCCAATGGTCATTGGTCTGGATGCCCTGCGCGCGTTGGGCCGTGCCTACGCACAGGCGCATGCGGGTGAGCTGGACCAACGCATCGAAGCCGTCAAACCCGAGGACTTGGCGATCTTGGTTTACACATCCGGTACCACCGGCAAACCCAAGGGCGCCATGCACAGCCACCGCAGCTTGGTACACACCGTGCGCGGCTACAACACCCTGGTGGCGCAAAATGGTGACGACGAGCGTATGTGCTTTTTGCCGCTGTGTCATATTGCAGAGCGCGTAGGCGGCGAATACCACGCGCTGTACACCGGTGCTAAGCTCAACTTTGTAGAAAACCCCGAGACTGTGCCCGAGAACGTGCGCGAGATTGCGCCGACGGTGTTTACCGCTGTGCCCCGCGTATGGGAGAAGTTTTACTCCGGTGTGATGATTGCGCTGAAAGAGGCCGGTGTGGTGCAGCAAGCCGCCTATGCCTGGGGTATTGGCGTGGGCACGCAGATAGCGGACAAGGTGCTGGCTGGCCAGCCCGTTGACGGTTTCCTCAAGTTCAAATTCCACATCGCCAAAGCCATTGCGCTGAACAATGTGCGCAAGCTGATTGGCATCCACAACGCCCGTCTGCTGGTCACCGGCGCTGCGCCCATCGCGCCAGATTTGATCAAATGGTATTTGGCCCTGGGTGTACCGATGCTGGAAGTGTGGGGCATGACCGAGACCTGCGGCGCGTCCACTGGCATGCCGCCCAGCCGCATCAAACCCGGCTCCATCGGCCCTGCTGCCAACTACAACGAAGTGCGTATCGACGAGGCCACAGGTGAGATATTGGTGCGCGGCAAAAACGTCTTTATGGGCTACCTGAATCAGCCTGAGAAAACCGCCGAGACGATCGACAAAGACGGTTGGCTGCATACCGGCGACGTGGGCAGCATGGACGCGGACGGCTATTTCAAAATCACCGACCGTATGAAGGACATCATCATTACTGCTGGCGGTAAAAACATCACGCCTAGTGAGCTGGAAAACGAGCTGAAGTTTTCGCCTTACATCACCGATGCGGTGGTGATTGGTGACAAGAAGGCCTACCTCACGGTCATCATCATGATCGACCAGGAGAATATCGAAAAATACGCCCAAGATAACGACGTGCCCTTTAGCAACTACGCCAGCTTGACGCGCGCGCCCGAGGTGCAAGCGCTGATTCAAGACGTGATGGAGGCCGTGAATAAAAAGTTTGCAAGAGTGGAGCAGATCAAAAAGTTCTGGTTGCTCGACACCCAGTTGTCGGCCGAGGACGAGGAGCTGACCCCCACCATGAAGCTCAAACGCAAGCTGGTGCAAACCAAATACGCGCCGCAGATTGAGGCCATGTACAAATAAACTGGCTCTGCTGGCAAACCCCATGATGGTTTAGCCCAGTTGACACTCTGATGCACGCACAGCACACTTACTTTTTTAGGAGAAAGCAATGAAACTTAAAACGCTCGCAGCTTGCGCTGCTCTTGGCACTCTGGCTCTGGCGACTTCGCACGCCCAGGCGCAATCCCAGGGTGTGACGAAAGACGAAATTCTGATTGGCTCGATTCAGGATCTGTCTGGCCCCATCGCTGGCTTTGGCAAACAAATTCGCCTTGGCATGATGCTGCGGGTGGACGAGATCAACGAGCAAGGTGGCATTAATGGCCGCAAGTTGCGTTTGATCGTCGAAGACTCGGCCTATGACCCTAAAAAGGCCGTGCTGGCGGCACAAAAACTGGTCAACCAAGACAAGATTTTTCTGATGGCCGGACATATTGGCACTGCGCAAAACTTGGCTGCGATGCCGGTGCAGTTTGATAAAAACGTCATCAACTTCTTCCCCGTGACGGCTGCGCGCGAGATGTACGAGCCCTTTCACAAGCTCAAATATTCGTTTGCCGCCACTTATTTTGACCAAATGCGTACTGCGGTGCCCAAGATGGTGAAAGACAAGGGCGCTAAAAAAGTGTGCACCATGTACCAAGATGACGAGTTTGGTCTGGAAGTTGTGCGCGGCGCTGAGGCGGGCCTCAAATCCATCGGCATGGAGCTTGCTGAACGCACTTCGTTCAAGCGCGGCGCGACCGATTTTTCCAGCCAAGTGGCCAAGATGAAGTCCTCTGGATGCGACATGGTGGTGCTGGGCACCATCATCCGCGAGACCATTGGCGGGATTGGCGAGTCGCGCAAGACGGGTTTTAACCCGACTTTCCTGGCTTCCAGCGCAGGCTACACCGATTTGATCCACAAGCTGGGCGGTGCAGCCATGAACGGCCTGTATGCCACCATGACCGTACAAAACCCCTACTTGGATGAGGCATCCCAGCCCATCCGTTTTTGGGCTAACAAGTACAAAACCAAGTTCACTGATGACCCGACCGTGTTCTCTGTCTACGGCTACAACGTCGTCGACACTTTTGCCAAGGCCGCATTAAAAGCAGGGGGTACTTTGACCACCGAGAGCTTCATCAAGGCCATGGACACGATGTCTATTCCGCCCGACATCTTTGGCAGCGCGCCTGCTAGCTTCTCGCCGACCAAGCGTTTGGGCAGCGACGCTTCTCGCCTGTCGCAGATCACCGATGGCAAGTGGAAAGTGGTGTCGGATTACGTGAAGTAATCAGGCAACCCCCTGCCTATCGATACCAGCCGCTGGCACTGTGTCCAGCGGCTTTTTTTATGCAATTTAAGGTTGTAGCGCAATAAAATACTGCGGGAGCAGCTATTAAATATATAGTAATGCAGGGGTCAAGATACGATATAGGCGGCCGATCCCATTGACAGCAAGGTACCGTCAGAACCTAAAAACTCCATGCGGGTACTTGCCACGCGCGAGCCGCAGCGTAGCACCTCGGCACGTAGCTCAAACCATTCGCCGATGGCAGGCCGAAGGTAGTCGATGCGCAGGTCAATGGTGCCCAGTTTGTTGAACCGCTCAATGCGCTTGGCCACAGGTTCGTCGCGGTGGCGCGCGCCGACAGCGGCCATGACGCCAAATCCACCGATGGCATCCAGGCTGGCGCTGATGACACCGCCGTGCACGCGGTTGTGTGCATAGTGGCCTACAAACTCCGGCTTCATCTCGATGCGTGCAGCTACTTTGCTGGCTGACACCTCGGTAATTTTCAGGCCCAGAGTGCGGTTAAAAACAATTTTTCTTTCAAAAATATCTTTCAGCGCTGTGACGAATTCACTCTCCAAAGGCAGATCGATAGATGCGGGTTTGTTAGTCATATCGGCGATTGTGGCAGGTCAAGCTGAGCCGGAGCTGTCGCGCACTGGCGTCAACGTTACAGAAGATTAAATGCCCATCTGCTTGGCCGCCAGCTCTTTCATGATCTCCTCTGCACCACCGCCGATCATCATGATTTTGACTTCGCGGTAAATGCGCTCACTGACCGTGCCGCGCATATAGCCCATGCCGCCCAGGATTTGCACGGCCTGGTCGGCGCAGAACTGCATGGTTTGGGTGGCGTGGTTTTTGAGTAGACAGACATTGGCCACCCAGTCTGTGCCGGTGTCGCTGCTGTCGTGCTGTGCGGCGACAGCGTTTGTCCAAGCCTGGGTCGAGCGGATGCGCATTTGCATGTCAACCAGTTTGTGGCGGATCACCTGGTGCTCGGCTAAGGCTTTGCTAAAAGTTTTGCGCTGCTGCGCCCAGGCCAGAGCTTCGTCATAGCAGGCCTGGGCAAAGCCCAGTGCGCCAGCGGCCATGGCCAAACGCTCGCCGTTGAAATTGCCCATGATGATCTTGAAGCCTGCGCCCTCGCCGCCTAGCAGGTAGCGAGCGGGTACGCGCACGGCATCGAAGCGGATATGCGCCGTATCGGAGCACCACCAACCCATTTTGTCCAGCTTGTTTCGGGTGATACCTGCACTGGCGCTGGGGATCAGCAGCATGGAGATGCCGGCTGCGCCCCGCTGCGCATCGGTGCGCACAGCTACGGTGAGCCAGTCGGCGCGCAGGCCCGAGGTGATGAAGGTTTTCTCGCCCTGCACGATGTAATGGTCACCGTCCAGCACGGCACTGGTGCGCAGTGCGCCAACGTCGGAGCCGCCGCCAGGCTCGGTGATGCACAGGGCAGAGATTTTTTCGCCGCGCAGGACGGCGGGCAGTACTTCGCTTTTGATGGCGTCGCTGCCATAGGCCAGCACCGGCGGCATGCCGATGTTGTGCGAAAAAAGCGATGCGAACACGCCGCCACTGGTGCCCGAGCGTGCAAGGGCGATCCACATCCCGAGCTTGACCGTCATTGGCGTGAGGCTGCAGTCCTCGTCACTACCGCCCAGGCTCTGCGGGTAACCGATGCCCAGCAAGCCTAACTCAGCGGCGCGCTGGTACAGGCCGCGCGGGAACTCGCCTGCTTCATCCCAGGCGTTAACGTGGGGCGCGATCTCGGTGCTGGCAAAGCGCTCGACCAGGTCGGCCAAGGCCGTGCGCTCTAGGCTGTGGGATGGGCAAGGCGGGGCGGTCATGTCTTAGCTTTCGGCTTCGCGTGCATTGGCTGGCAGGCAGACTGGCAGAGTGACTGGCCGTTTGAGTGTGCGCGTCATACTTTGGAAAAATCCGGTTTGCGTTTTTGCATGAAGGCGCCAAAGGCTTCGCGTGCGGCAGGTTCTTGCAGCATGCGGCCAAAGCTGGCGGCTTCCTCGGCCATCACTTGCAACACGACGGCGCTGGTGTTTTTCTTCATCAAGCGCTTGGTCTCTATAAGCGAGCTTATCGGTTTGGCTGCCAGCTTGCGCGCGGTGCTCTGCGCGTAGTTGTTGGCTTCTAGCGGCGGCAGCACGCGGTTGACCAAGCCCACCTCCAGCGCGGCCTCGGCCATAAAGGGCTCGCCCAGCAGCAGCGCCTCTGCGGCGCGGTGGTAGCCCAGCATTTGCGGCACCAGCAGGCTGGACGCCGCCTCAGGGCACAGGCCCAGGTTGACGAAGGGCATGGAAAAAGCGGCGTTATCGCCAGCGTACACCAGGTCGCAATGGAACAGCATGGTGGTACCAATACCCACAGCGGGGCCGCAGACACTGGCCAGTACGGGCTTAGGAAAGTTGGCGATACCTTGCAGAAATTTGAAGACTGGGCTGTCCATGGTGGACGGAGGGCTGTCTAAGAAGTCGGCAATGTCGTTGCCCGCGCTGAAAATGGCTTCATGCCCCTGGAATACCACTACACGCGTGGCGTCATCGTCCTTGGCCGCTGCCAGCGCGTCGGCCATACTTTGGTACATCGCTCTGGTGATGGAGTTTTTTTTGTCCGCACGGTTGAAGGTGATAGTGCAGATGCCTGCTTCATTGTGGATAAGGATGTCGCTCATGGTGTCGTGTCTGGTGAAGGTTAAGGGGGGCTGACTGCCAGCCGGGCTGCTGATTGCTGTTGAATTTTAAAGCGGGGGCTTAGGCTTTGAGGGCGGCTTTGACAAACTCAATGCGGTCTTGTCCCCAGAACATCTGCTCACCTACAAAAAAGGTGGGCGCGCCGAACACTCCGCGCTCTACTGCACGCATGGTGACGGCCTTAAGCTGGTCTTTGGTGGCTTGCTCGTTGACCATGCCCATGATGGCGGCGGGATCAAATCCAGCTTGTACCAGCACTTGGCCCACCGCAGCAGGCTCGTTCATGTTCAGCGCATCTACCCAGATGGCCCGGTAGACCGCGTCCATGTATTTTTGCAATCCTGCATCACCACGCATCTGCAAAGCCGTAGCACCGCGCATCAAGGAGGTGGTGATGATGGGAAAATGCGGGTTCATATTGAGTGGCACGCCGTAGGCTACTGCAAACCGTTTCATGTCGGTGTACATATAGCTGCCTTTGGCAGGCACGGTCATGGGCGATGCATTGCCTGTGGCCTGGAACACGCCGCCCAGCAGCATGGGCAGCATGTTGACCGTGGCACCTGTCTCGTTGCAAATTTGGGGCAATTGGGTGTGCGCCAGGTACGAGGCCAGGCTGCCAAAGTCAAAGTAAAAATCAAAGCTTTTTGTCATGTCGTTGTCTCCAGCGGGTATTTAGAATTTTTCCATGTAGGGACGTAGATCCAGCTCGTGTGTCCAGGCGTCGCGAGGCTGCTGGTGCAGCATCAGGTACGCATCGGCAATATGCTCGGGGTTGACGATACCGTCTTGCTCTTTGAGCGCGTAAAGCTGGGGGAACTGGGTGCGGATAAATTCGGTATCTATCGCGCCGTCGATGATGGTGTGCGCCACATGCACGCCCATGGGGCCCAACTCACGCGCCATGCTTTGCGCCAGGGCGCGCAGGGCCATCTTGCCGCCGGAGAAGCCTGCAAAGCCTGCGCTGCCGCGCAGGGAGGCGGTAGCGCCGGTGAAGATAATGCTGCCCTTGTGCGGTACGCCTGTTGCACCGGCTGGCGACACATCACGCGCCACCATCCTTTTCGCCACCTCGCGCGCGGTTAAAAACCCTGCCAGGCAGGCCATCTCCCACATCTTGGTGTATCGGCGCGCGGTCTCGGTCAAGATGCTGCTGGGGGAGTTAGCACCAATGTTGAACACCAGCACCTGGATGGGCGCTATCTCGGTTTCAATTTTTTCCACCAAGGCAATCACTTCTTCTTCCACTCGCGCGTCGCTGCCAAAGGCGTGGCACACGCCACCTGCGCTTTCTATCTGCGCTTTGAGGGGTTGTAACTTGTCCAGACTGCGCCGGGTCACGCAGGCTACATAGCCTTCGTTGGCAAAGCGCCTAGCCACAGCGCCACCGGTGGCGTCGCCTGCACCAATCACCAAACAAGCACCTTTGCGGGTTGAGCCTGAGCTCGCCGTGCCTAGTGCGCTGGTGGCCATGGTGCTTAGTCCTTGTAGTAGACGACTTGGTGGGTGGTGGCCAAGAGTGTGCCAGCTTGCGACCACAGTTGCGCGCTGTGGTCAAAAAAACCGTTAAAAAAGCGCTGCGCCCGCGCCTGCCCGAGGATGTAGCCTGTGCCCACGGCCTCCAGTTCGGCCTGGCCAGCGTGGAAATACACCGTCATCGACACTGTGCCGATCGGCACGCGGGTGGTGCGGCGCAAAAATACGCGGGGGAAGAACAGGTCGGACAACGCGGTGAGCGACACAAAATCCAGCGGCCGCGCCTGCGCATCGCGCGCCCACAGGCGCGAGAGGCTTTCGGACTCGCGGCCGTCCCATACCAGAGGCAGGTTGCCCACGATGGGACGCATGTCAAAGCGCTGTACCCAGGGCATGGTCGCAAACACACTGCGCTCCACGGCCTCAGGTGGCGGCACGCTGGGCATGGGCGACTCGTCACTGCTCCAGGTATTGCGGCGCACAGCCGTTACTGCTGTGGCGGTGGTGACCACTTCGCCGTTTTGCAACATCTCTACCATCCAATGCTGGGTGGAACGGTTGGTACGTGCCGGGCGCGCCACGATGTCAAACGGGCCCTCGGCCACGCCTGCGCAAAAGTTAACAGTGATGGACACTGGTAAACCCAGCAGCTGCGGATGCTGCATAACTGCCTGCATCATGGTAGCCGCAGTGATGCCACCAAACGGCCCCACCATGTTTTGCCACGCGGTCTGCGTAGCGCCCGCGTACTGGCCCGCAGCGCTGGACTGCAATGCGACCGCTTGGTCCAAGTCAAAATTAAGGATTGTCATGGGATAGGCGGGAGCACATGGGGCTAGGTCAGTCTAGGGTGTGGGTGAATAACTTGCTATTTAATAAATAGCTGCTCCCGCAATATTCTAAGGGGCTAGAGGCCTATTTTTTATAAATTTAGCCCCAGACAGGCTTACACCCGCTCAAATATACCCGCAGCGCCTTGGCCCATGCCTACACACATGGTCACCATGCCGTACTTGAGCTGGTTGCGTTGCAAAGCGTGGATCACGGTTGCTGCGCGGATAGCGCCCGTCGCCCCCAGTGGGTGGCCCAAAGCGATGGCGCCGCCCATGGGGTTGACTTTGGCAGGGTTCAGCCCCAGCGTATTGATGACAGCGAGGGACTGGGCAGCAAAGGCCTCGTTCAATTCGATCCAATCGATGTCGTCTTGCTTGAGACCTGCGAATTTCAGTGCTAGCGGGATCGCCTCGACCGGGCCAATGCCCATCAGGTGGGGCGGTACGCCGCGGTTAGCGTAACTGACAAAGCGTGCGAGCGGTTTGAGGTTGTAGCGCTTCAGGGCCGCTTCGCTAACCAGGATCAAAGCGCCTGCGCCGTCAGACGTTTGTGAGCTGTTGCCTGCGGTAACCGAGCCGCGTGCTGAAAATACCGCACGAAGTTTGGACAGACCTTCGACGGTGGTGTCGGGCCGTGCGCCTTCGTCTATATTGACGGTACGGGTGACGGTGCTGACCTGGGCTGAATCCAGATTGACCGAGCGATCTGACACCGACACAGGTGTGATCTCGGCGGCAAAGTCACCCGCCTTCATGGCCGCAATGGCCTTCATGTGGGAAGCATACGCAAACTCGTCTTGCGCCTGTCGACTGACCTTCCACTGTGTGGCTACTTTCTCTGCGGTCAGGCCCATGCCATAAGCAATGCCGTAGCTTTCAATGTCGTCGGGGTTGTTGAAAATCATGGGCGACAGGCTGGGAGAGTTGCCCATCATCGGCACCATGCTCATGCTTTGGGTACCCGCGGCAATCATGACGTCAGCCTCGCCCACGCGGATGCGATCAGCTGCCATCTGTATGGCCGACAGGCCGGCTGCGCAAAACCGGTCCACCGTGACCCCACCGACACTGTGGGGAAGCCCAGCCAGCACTGCACCAATGCGCGCGACGTTCAGGCCCTGCGACGCCTCTGGAATGGCGCAACCGCAGATCACGTCTTCCACCGCTTTAGGGTCTAACTGAGGTACTTGTGCCATGGCTGCACGTAGGGCGGTAGCCAGCAACTCGTCAGGCCGCATATTGCGGAAGTACCCTTTGTGCGAACGGCCAATGGGCGTGCGCGTAGCGGCAACGATGTAGGCTTCTTGAACTTGTTTGGTCATGGTGTGTTTCTCTCTTAATCGGTGGGGCAGGGCAGCAGGACGCTAGGCGCTAGCCACAGTAGTCTTGGCCGGGCGCTTGGATGGAATCCAAGCCCAGATAAATTCGCATTCAACGGGCTGGTTGCCCGACTCATCGGTTACGACGACCGCCACAGTGACTTCACCTTTGTCAGTCGTTTGCATCAAAGTCCGCTGCTCGAGGGTGAGCGTGGCCACAGCGCGCATAGCGCCCATGCCACGTTTTTTAAACTGCACGCGCATGTCTTTGACCACTGGCACGCAGTCGTCGCGCACATTCATGCCCATCACCATGCCGGTGGCGGTCTCCGCCGCCAAGGTGGTGGCGACGGCATGCACGCCCTCGATGTGGTTTTGCACTCGGTGGCGGTTGGCCACCGAGATCACTACCTGCTCTTGGGACATCACTTCATAGCGCAGCTTGGAGGTGCCGGTGTAAGGCACCGCACGGCCCAGCACGACGGACTGGAACCAGGGACGGAAGTACGCGGGTACTTCCTCCAAGCGGCTCAATTGCCGCTGCAAACGATTCGGTGCAGTTTGCATGGGTCTTAGTTTCTTACGGGTTTGCCGGTGCTGAGCATCCCCATGATGCGCTCCTGCGTCTTGGCCATGGTCAGCAAGCTGGTGAAGGCTTGGCGTTCCAGGGTCATCAGGTATTCCTCGGTCACCATGGTGCCTGCTTCCACATCACCACCGCAGACCACGTTGGCAATCAGGGTGGCGATATGGAAGTCATGTTGGCTGATAAAACCGCCATCACGCATGTTAATGAGTGAACCCGTAATCGTGGCCTTGCCGTTGCGACCAGCCACTGGGAACTGGCGTTTGGAGGGCGCGCGGTAGCCCGAAGCCGCCATGGCTTTGGCTTCGTTGATGGCCACAAACAGCAGCTCATCTTTGTTGGGCACAATCGGGTCGCTCCACAGCAGGTAGCCCAGCTTGCGTGACTCGATCGCACTGGTGCCTACCTTGGCCATGGCGGCGTTGGTAAAGCCTTCGGTGATAAAGGGCAGCAGGTCTTTGCTATTGCTCGACGCCATGTTCTCGGCCGCACGGCGGGCGATGTAGGTCAAGCCACCAGCGCCAGGCACCAGACCCACACCCACTTCTACCAAGCCAATATAGCTTTCCATCGCCACAGCGCGTTTGGCGCTGTACACCGCCAGCTCGCAACCGCCGCCCAGCGCCAAGCCGCGCACCGCGCTGACCACGGGAACGTTGGCATAGCGCAGGCGCAGCATCACGCGCTGCACCTCGGCCATCGCTTCTTGCAGCAGGCTCACGCCGCCGCTCATAAAGGCGGGCAACATGCCTTGCAGGTCGGCACCCGCGCAAAAGGGCTCGTCGCCCGACCAGATGACCACGCCTTGGTAGTCGGCCTCGGCCAGCTCCACGGCTTTCTCCAGCCCGGCCATCACGTCCATGCTGATGACATGCATTTTAGTTTTGATGCTGGCGATCACCACGCCAGTGCCCGCAACGCGCTTGTCGTCGCTGTCCAATGTCCACAGGCGAATAGCCGCGTCTTCAAACAGGGTTTTGCCAGCGGTCTCAAAGGTGGGTGCGAACGAACCCAACACGTTCTCTGGGAAGTGCTGGCGTGTGTACACGGGCAGGTCGTGGCGGGGTACAAATTGCTTGGTGGCAGGGTTCCAAGAGCCAGCCGCAGTGTGCACACCACCGGCATCGGCCACCGGGCCTTTGAACACCCAATCAGGCAGTGGCGCTTTGCACAGCGCCTTGCCGGCATCAATGTCTTCTTTCACCATATTGGCTACAGCCAGCCATCCGGCTTCTTGCCACAGCTCAAACGGGCCTTGCTTGAGGCCAAAACCCCAGCGCATGGCAAAGTCTACGTCACGTGCGGTCTCGGCAATGCTCTCCAGGTGGATAGCAGCGTAGTGGAAACCATCACGCAAGACGGCCCACAAAAACTGGCCTTGCTTGCCTTCACTGGCGCGCAGCAGTTTCAGGCGTTCGGCGGCAGGTTTTTTCAGCATGCGGCCATACACTTCATCTGCCTTTGCGCCACCCGTAACGTAGTCTTTCTTGTCGGCATCAAAGCGCAAAATATCACGGCCTACTTTTTTGTAAAACCCAGCGCCGGCTTTTTGCCCCAATGCGCCCGCTTCCAGCAAACCCTTGAGCACCGGTGGCGTGGCAAAGTTGCCGTAGAACGGATCAGTCGCTTCGCTTAAATTGTCTTGCAGCGTCTTGATCACATGGCCCATGGTGTCCAGGCCCACCACGTCGGCGGTGCGGAAGGTGCCGCTGCTGGCGCGACCCAGTTTTTTACCCGTCAGGTCGTCCACCACGTCATAGGTAAGGCCAAAGTTTTCTACCTGTTTCATCACACCCAGCATGCCGGCAATGCCGACGCGGTTGGCAATAAAGTTAGGTGTGTCTTTGGCGCGCACTACGCCTTTGCCCAGGCCGCTGGTGACAAAAGCTTCCAACTGGTCGAGCACGATAGGCTGGGTAGTGGGCGTGTTGATCAACTCCACCAAATACATGTAGCGCGGTGGGTTGAAGAAGTGGATGCCACAAAAGCGCGGCTTGATGTTCTCAGGCAAGGCCTCGCTCAGTTTGGTAATCGACAGGCCCGAGGTGTTGGACGCGACGATGGCATCTGCATTCACATAAGGCGCTATCTTTTTGTACAAGTCCAGTTTCCAGTCCATGCGCTCGGCAATCGCCTCGATGATGAGGTCGCAGCCGCGCAGCAGCTCCAGGTGCTCTTCGTAGTTGGCTTGTTCGATCAGCGCTGCGTCTTCGGGCACACCAAGTGGGGAGGGTTTGAGCTTTTTGAGTCCTTCAACTGCTTTGGTAACGATGCCGTTTTTCGCACCCTCCTTGGCAGGCAGGTCGAACAAAATAACGGGTACTCTAACGTTCACCAAATGCGCAGCAATTTGTGCACCCATCACGCCTGCGCCGAGCACGGCGACTTTTTTTACTTGAAAACGGGACATTTTTACTTTCTGTTATTCCACACGCACCCAAGTCTGGGTACGACCAAAGGGGCCAATGCTGCCGCGCACGGCCAGCTTTTTGCCGCCGTCTTCGGGGGTCATTTTGAGGGTGTATTCTTTGCCGTTTTCGGGGTCCAGAATCTTGCCGCCGGTCCATACGTCGGCATCGGCTTCTTTCTTGGCACCCCGGATGATTTCCAGGCCAAGCATGGGTTTGCCTTTGCGTGCGTCTTTGCATTCTTCGCACACGGCATCGGGCTTGGCATCTTTGCGCAGAATTTTGCTGACCTTGCCAGACAAAGCGCCACCTGATTCGGTGATGGAGATCTCTGATTTGATCTCTTTGGTTTTATCGTCCACGGTGTGCCACTTGCCCACTGGGGTGTTTTGCGCCAAGACCAACGAAGACAGCAGTGCAGCGGCTGCAAAGATACCTAAGGAATGCAGTTTTTTCATAAGAGCTCCTGTTGTTAAATGTGGAGGGAAAAGTTGCGCCCATCGGAGCGCAACTGTAGTTTTACGCGAAGACGGCGTCGGTGTCCATCAGCACCTTGCTGCCCGCACGCGCGGTGCGCATGAGGGTAGCGGTCTCAGGGAACAGCTTGGCAAAGTAAAAGCGTGCGGTTTGCAGCTTGGCTACATAAAACTGCTCGTGGTTGCCGCTTGCGATTTGTTGCAAAGCGGTTTGCGCCATGCGTGCCCAGAAGTAGCCAAACACCAAATGGCCTGCTACGCGCAGGTAGTCCACAGCGGCTGCGCCTACCTCGTCGGGGTTTTGAAAGCCTTTAAAGCCCAGCTCGGTCGTGAACTTGGTCATCTGCTCGCCCAAAATAGCAATCGGGGTGATGAATTCTGCCATCTTCTCGTTCACGCCTTCTTCTTCCACCAGCTTGCCAATCAGCTTGCCAAACTTGGTAAGCGTAGCGCCGTTATTACCCAGCACCTTGCGGCCCAACAGGTCAAGCGACTGGATGGTGTTGGTGCCCTCATAGATCATGTTGATGCGGTTGTCGCGCACATACTGCTCCATGCCCCACTCTTTGATGAAACCGTGGCCGCCAAACACTTGCATGCAGGCGTTCGTCGCAATATGGCCGTTGTCAGTCAAAAAGGCTTTGACAATGGGGGTTAACAAGGACAGCATCTCGCCACTGTCTTTACGCACTTTCTCGTCGGGATGGTTATGCTCTTTGTCCAGCAGCACAGACGCGTAAACTGCCAGCGCGCGGCCGCCTTCGGCATAGGCCTTGGCCGTCAGCAGCATCTTGCGCACATCGGGGTGCACGATGATCGGGTCAGCCGGCTTGTCTTTGGCCTTGGGGCCAGAGAGCGAGCGCATTTGAATGCGGTCTTTGGCGTAGGCCAGCGCATTTTGGTAGGCCACTTCGGTCAAGCCCAGTGACTGGTTGCCCACGCCCAGGCGTGCAGCGTTCATCATCACAAACATGCCTTGCATGCCTTTGTTGGGCTGGCCCACCATGGTGCCAATCGCGCCATCAATCACGATCTGCGCCGTCGCATTACCATTGATGCCCATCTTGTGCTCTAGCCCGCCGCAGTAAATGCCGTTGCGTGCGCCCAGACTGCCGTCTTTATTGACCATAAATTTAGGCACGATAAACAGGCTCACGCCCTTGATGCCGGGAGGCGCATCCGTCAAACGCGCCAACACCAGGTGAATGATGTTGCCCGCCATGTCGTGCTCGCCAGCGCTGATGAAGATCTTGTTGCCGGTGATTTTGTAGGTGCCATCGGGCAGGGCCTCGGCCTTGGTGCGCATCAGGCCCAGATCGGTGCCGCAGTGCGGCTCGGTCAGGCACATGGTGCCCGTCCACTCGCCGCTGGTCATTTTGTGCAGGTAGGTTTGCTTTTGCTCTTCAGTGCCGTGCGAGTGCAATGCCGCGTGCGCGCCATGCGTGAGGCCTGGGTACATGGTCCAGGCCTGGTTAGCGCTGTTGAGCATTTCATAAAAGCACTGGTTCACCACCAGCGGCAAGCCTTGGCCGCCAAAGGCAGGGTCACAGCTCAGCGCGGGCCAGCCGCCTTCTACGTATTTGGCGTAAGCTTCCTTAAAACCTTTGGGTGTGGTGACTTCGTGCGTCACTTTGTCCAGCTTGCAGCCTTCCTGGTCGCCGCTGATGTTGAGCGGGAAAGCCACCTCAGAGGCAAACTTGCCAGCTTCTTCCAGCACCGCGTTGATCGTGCTCTCATCCGCCTCGGCGTATTTAGGAATAGCTTTAAAGTCGTCAGTCACTTTAAGCACTTCATGCATCACAAACTGCATGTCACGTAGGGGAGGGGTATAAGTTGGCATAGTGCGCTCTCTTCAGGTCAAAAAGTGGGTAAATGGGAATAAACTGTTGAACATCAAGTGCCGGAGAAGCTACGTTTTTAGTAGCTCCTCCCGCTTTATTTCATTGGGCTAAAGCCCCGTAACGCTGCAAAATACTCTCAAATCCAGTCAGCGCGCGCTCCATGGAGCCGGGCGTCTTTAAAAACCGCGCCTCGTAGTGCAGCGCCAAAATCAGGCCGTGGATTTCAAACAAAATCTGCTGCGCGTTGGCCTTGGTATCCAGGTGGCCTTCTTCTTGTGAACTGGTCACGGCCCGGTGCATAGCAGCCAGCCAGGTTTTCACCGACGAGGCAATGGCGTCGCGCACCGGGCCAGGCCGGTCGTCAAACTCCACCGCGCCGCTGATGTAGATGCAGCCTGAGTCAATCTCTACCGAGGTGCGTTGCATCCAGTTGGCAAACAGCGCGCGCACACGCGGCAGGCCACGCGCGGCTTGCAGCGCAGGGTAAAACACCTCTTCCTCAAAGCGCGCATGGTATTCACGCACTACAGATATTTGCAGCTCCTCGCGCGAGCCAAAGTGCGCAAACACACCCGACTTGCTCATTTGCGTCACTTCCGCCAGTGCACCTATACTCAAGCCTTCCAAGCCAATTTGCGTCGCCAGCCCCAGGGCGGCGTCCACAATGGTGGCCTTGGTTTGTTGGCCCTTTTGCTGTCCCTTAGCCACGGTGTTCGTGGCACCCGCCGCAGCGCTTTTGCTGGCCTGCGCGCCACCCACCGCAGCACGGCGAGCGGCGGTCTTGGCTGGCTGAGTGAGCAGATGGATGTCAGACATGGTCAGTACGCATTAAAACAAAAAAGAACGATCGTGCTATTTTGCAGTAGTTTTATGACCCTTGCATGAAATGCGTGGTTTCTAGAGGTAAATAACTAGGTTGGTGGCGGGGAAACCCTAGTCGCAGTCCTTGTCTCAGATTTTTCACTACTAGTTTAGTAGCTACTCCCGCAAGATTCTATTGGGCTAGAGGCTGATTTCTTGTGTAGCTACACGCCGAACATGCCTAGCAGTAACACTGCGCTGATCCGCTACCGAAAGTTTCTTCCAGTGTCCCATCACGTGTGCCGATTTGAGAATTTCCAATCGGAGAAAACATTTTGCCCCAATGTATAAAAATATAGTCTTAGAACTTTCTTTGACTAGCGACGCATGCAAAACTGTTATGCAAGCAGAGAGCCAAACCCTAATCGCCCAATTAGTTCAGCAAATAGCAGGTAAAAATCAGCACTTTAGGTTAAAGTAAAACAACGCGACACATTGGACGTTCTATGCCCGTAGTTAATACGGAACCCAGTACACAAGCCCTGCGCGATGCTGCCATCCATCAAGCTACAGGGCAATCCTTGGCTGTACTCTCAAGTACGGGTATTCGCAAAGGTGTCTATCGCTTTAAATCCAATGATGAAGCTGATGCGCAAGTACAAGCTGGCTTGATATGGGTAATTGCACGTAACGTGCGTCTTCGGCAAGTAGCCAGCTAGCCCATGATTCATAAGATTGACTCAGACGATTCGAAACCAGAACAATTGGCTAGTGACCCAGCTGACCAAGTAGCTAGACCTGCAAGCGTGGAAGATATAAAGACGTTGCTTAAAGCGTTGCATCAAGAAAAGGTGGACTATCTGCTCATCTGAGGCTATGCCCTCTACACATTAGGCTATCAACACGGTACCACCGATATTGATGTACTCATGCGACCTACCCGTGAGCAAGGTGAGCGCGCACAGAGAGCATTATTGCTATTGCCAGATCAGGCCGCCAAAGATTTAGACCCGGAATGGTTTGTTGAAGGCGAAACCATTCGTGTAGCGGATGCATTTGTTGTGGACGTGATGTTTAATGCCTGCGGTGAAAGCTACGATTCATTGCAGCCGCATGCAGTCACCATTGATTTTGATGGTGTGCCCGTGCGGACGCTCAATATTGAAGGTTTGCTAAAGACAAAGCAAACTTCGCGTGATAAGGACAAGCTGGATCGCATGATTCTTGCGCGTGCAATTCAAGCAAATTCAAAATCTAAAAAGTGATGTTGCAATCATGGCAGCAACAGTCAAGTTACTTTAGATCAATCTGGTCGATATAGGTCGTCAAGTCAGCTTGCCATAAAGTCTGCATTGCAGCAAGCCCGTGGCCACTTTGGCCCGCAGGGGGCGAAAAGACTTTGAAGTCTCCTTTTCCTCCAGCGGCGATGAAGGCGTTGAAGTTTTTTCGGCTGTGCTCAATTTTGTAAAACGAATCGTTTTCACCGTAGAGCCAGAGCATGGGTCTTGCAAAGGCCGCGCCGCGTTTGAAGCTGGCGGTATTGATGGTTTCTGCAGAGCTGCAGTCTTCGTTCACCCAGCCGCCGACGAAATTGATAACGCCCATGAAGCGAGTGGACCGCGTGCCTGCGTACACGACAGAAGCAATGCCACCGCGTGATACACCGCCGATCAGCATGCGTTTGTTGTCCACATCGGGTCTGGCGGAGAGGTAGTCGGTCGCAGCATCCATATCAGCGAGCGCGCGTTCCAGTCCGGGTAGCGACAATGCGGGGTTACACGAATAGCCTGCAGTGCGATTCACCTCTAAACCCTCGTCATAGGTGCCATCAGATTTTCCGCGTCCACGGCGCTGAGGGAAAGCCACTAACCAGCCTCTTTCGGTGAAGAATTTTGCGAGTGCTGAATTAGTCCAAGTAGTAGTGAATTCTGCGGGACGATCACCATTGCCAGTCGATCCGTGGTTAAACATCAGCGTCGGAAAAGGACCTGAGCCAGCAGGCTTGTAAATGACGGCCTCCAACGAAATTGGTTTGCCATCCTCAACAAAACTCGTAGGGATGCGATCAGTATCACGCTTAGGCAGTACTCCTTGCGAGAGCACTCCGCCATAGCGGACGACTCCTTTTGCATGCGCGATGAATTCAACTACGCCATCGCTTCTCATGCGAAAACTTAGCTGCGTGCCGCTGGCCAGGGTGCCTTGCAGTTCATTGGCATTGAAGTGTGCTTGTATGCGTTCGCAAATTGTCCCCAAAGCTGTAGCGCCCAAATAGACGATAGTGGCTGCATCCAAAGATACTTTTTCAACAACCAGCTTAATATCGCAAAGTCGTCCAGAAAACGCCCACCCAAACCAGTGGCCGCTCCAACGGGCTTTATCCTGTTCAAGATTCAGGTGAGGGTGTTGTACTACTGCATCTTGCGGTAGCACAGCAGATATTGGGCTTTCAGACACATCGGGTTCAATCGACGAAATGTAGTCAGGCCATGGTGTCTGGCTATATGTTGTTGTAGACATGAAGCAGGTTGCGGGAGGATGAACCAAGCATAAAGAAAGCTTCTTCAGTTTGCCATCCAAAGATTCTACATATTGCGCCGGTACTGCCCACCCACCTCAAACAGCGCATTGGTGATCTGCCCAAGTGAGCACACGCGCACGGCGTCCATCAGCACATCGAATACGTTGGCATTGGCGATCACCGCTTGTTGCAGGCGTTTAAGCATGGCGGGGGACTCGGCGGCGTGCAGCTTGTGGAAGTCATTCAAGCGCTTGAGTTGCGATTGTTTTTCTTCCTCGGTGCTGCGGGCCAACTCCAGCTTGTCTTGCACCACATCGCCCTTGGGATTACGGAAGGTGTTGACGCCGATGATGGGCAGCTCGCCGGTGTGTTTGAGCATTTCGTAGTGCATGGACTCGTCCTGGATGCGGCCGCGTTGGTAGCCGGTTTCCATCGCGCCTAGCACGCCGCCGCGTTCGCTGATGCGCTCGAACTCATCTAGTACGGATTCTTCCACCAACTCGGTGAGTTCTTCGATGATGAAGCTGCCTTGGCTGGGGTTTTCGTTTTTGGCCAAGCCCCATTCGCGGTTGATGATCATCTGGATGGCCATCGCCCGGCGCACGCTGTCTTCGGTGGGTGTTGTTATGGCTTCGTCGAAGGCGTTGGTGTGCAGGCTGTTGCAATTGTCGTAAATGGCGATCAGGGCTTGCAGGGTGGTGCGGATGTCGTTGAACTGGATCTCCTGCGCGTGCAGGCTGCGGCCGCTGGTTTGGACGTGGTACTTGAGTTTTTGGCTGCGTTCATTCGCGCCGTATTTATCGCGCATGCTGGTGGCCCAGATGCGGCGGGCGACCCGGCCCAGCACGGTGTATTCGGGGTCCATGCCGTTGCTGAAGAAGAAGCTCAGGTTGGGGGCAAAGTCGTCGATGTGCATGCCTCTGGCCAAATACGCCTCGACGAACGTAAAGCCGTTGGACAGGGTAAGCGCGAGTTGGCTTAAGGGGTTGGCACCCGCCTCGGCAATGTGGTAGCCGCTGATGGACACGCTGTAGAAGTTGCGCACTTTGTGGTGCACAAAATATTCGGCAATGTCGCCCATGACCTTTAATGAAAACTCCGTGCTGAAGATGCAGGTGTTTTGCCCCTGGTCTTCTTTCAAAATGTCGGCCTGCACAGTGCCGCGCACGTTTTCTTGAACCCATTCTTTGATCTTGGCGGCCTCGGTGTCGGTCGGTTCACGTTTGTTGTCTAGCTTGAACTTGTCCAGGTTTTGGTCGATGGCGGTGTTCATGAACATCGCCAAAATCGTCGGCGCGGGGCCGTTAATGGTCATGCTCACACTCGTTGACGGGTTGGTCAAATCAAAGCCGCTATACAGCACCTTCATGTCTTCCAGCGTGGCAATGCTCACGCCGCTGTTGCCTACCTTGCCGTAAATATCGGGGCGGGTGGCGGGGTCGGCACCGTACAGGGTCACCGAGTCGAATGCCGTGCTTAAACGTTTGGCGGGTAGGCCCTCGCTGACCATCTTGAAGCGGCGGTTGGTGCGAAATGCATCGCCTTCACCGGCAAACATGCGCGTCGGGTCTTCACCTTCGCGTTTGAAGGCAAAGGTGCCTGCGGTGTAGGGGAAGCTGCCGGGCACGTTGTCCAGCATCAGCCACTTCAAAATCTCGCCGTGGTCTTCAAACTGCGGCAATGCGACTTTGCGGATTTTGGTGCCGCTAAGCGACGTGCTTGTTAAAGCCGTGCGCAGTTCTTTGTCGCGGATTTTCACCACGTATTCGTCGCCTGCGTATGCCGTTTGCATGTCGGGCCACTGCTGCAAAAGTTTGCGTGCGCCGGGGTCTTGCGCGGCTTTGCGGTGGGCAGCCAGGTCCAGTGCGGCCTCGGCAGCGGGGGCGCGGTCGGGTTTGCCTACTTTCAGCATGCGGGCTGCCGCTTGCAACTGCTGGATCTCGCGCGCCAGCGTGGCCTGTTCGCGCGCCTTGCGTTTGTAGGCGCGTACGGTGTCGGCAATCTCGCTGAGATAGCGCGTGCGTGCGGCAGGGATGATGGGCGTTTGGTTAGTACTGTGGCGGGTGTTGACTTCGGGTAACGTGCTCGCTTGCATCTTCAGGCCCAACGCCGCCAAACGCGGCTTCATGGCCTGGTACAGCGCTGTTACGCCGTCGTCGTTAAAGCGCGCAGCCATGGTGCCGAACACGGGCATGTCCTCCATGCGTTTCGTCCAAGCCTCCTGGTTGCGCTGCACTTGTTTGCTCACGTCGCGCAGTGCGTCGTGCGAGCCTTTGCGGTCAAATTTGTTGATGGCCACAAACTCGGCAAAGTCGAGCATGTCGATTTTTTCAAGCTGCGATGCCGCGCCAAACTCGGGCGTCATCACGTACATGGGCAGATTCACATGCGGCACGATGGCCGCGTCCCCCTGGCCAATGCCGCTGGTCTCGACGATGATCAAGTCAAAACCTGCACACTTGCAGGCCGCGATCACGTCGGGCAGGGCTTGGCTGATCTCGCTGCCAAACTCGCGGGTGGCGAGGGAGCGCATAAACACTTTTGGGCCACCAGACCACGGGCTGATGGCATTCATGCGGATGCGGTCACCCAGCAGCGCGCCGCCCGACTTGCGGCGCGACGGGTCGATGGAAATGAGGGCGATGCGCAGACTGTCGTTTTGATCCAGGCGCAGTCGGCGAATCAATTCGTCGGTCAACGATGACTTGCCTGCACCGCCTGTGCCGGTAATGCCAATCACGGGAATTGCTATATCTTTAGTAGCTCCTACCGCTTTTATTTGTTGGGCTAGAGGCGTTTTATCCTTGGCGGTTTCAATGCCGGTAATCACCTGCGCCAGCTTGCGCCAAGCCATCTCGCTATGGCCTTGGATGGCCTTCAATTCGGTAGGTGCATGCACCGACAAGTCACGGTCACACGACATCACCATCTCACCGATCATCCCCGCCAGGCCCATGCGCTGACCGTCTTCTGGGCTGAAAATGCGCACACCGTGCGCTGCCAAATCGCGGATTTCTTCCGGGATGATCACGCCGCCGCCGCCGCCATACACCTTGATATGTTCACCACCGCGCTCTTTAAGTAGCGCGGTCATATACTTGAAATATTCAACGTGCCCGCCTTGGTAGGAGCTAACCGCAATCCCTTGCACATCCTCTTGCAGCGCCGCGGTCACCACGTCGTCCACCGAGCGGTTATGCCCCAAGTGAATCACCTCCACACCCATGCTCATCAAAATGCGGCGCATGATGTTGATAGCTGCGTCGTGCCCGTCAAAAAGAGAAGCCGCCGTAACAAAGCGCACCTTGTGCGTAGGGCGGTAGTTGGCGAGGGCTTGGTAGTCGTTGGACAAGTCGGTCATTGCGTCTCCATGGGCTGTTAAGGGCCGGGTGGGTAATTGACGTTTACGTAAACGTCAATCACCAGATTCTAGCAATTTCAACCATCTGTTTGGCTGACAGGTGATAGTTTTGGCCTTTCCAAACCCTGCTGAGGGCACAACCCATGGCCCGCTAGACCTGCACCCACACGCTGGCAGCTGCGGCGGCCAACGCCAAAATCAGCAGCATGCCCGCCCAGCGGATAGCGTGCAAGGCCATGGTGAGCTCCTGCACCAGGGGGCTGGGCGAGGTGGGAGGTGCGCGCACGGGGTTTGCGCCATCATCTTTCGTGGCATTTAACTGCAGGTCAAAGCCCGCAGCTGACAGCGTCCACAGCGCCCGCAGCGAGCACATGGCGCTGACCACCAGCAGTGTAGCGGCGCTGGCTGCGCTCCATCGCGCATGCAGGTGCGACGTGGCCAACACCCCCATCAAGCCCACCAGCGCGGCAGATGCCAGCACGCTGGCCGCCATCAACGAGTTGCGTAGGGTTTGCACCGCCAAAATATCTCCGCCGGGGCGGTTTTGCAGGCTGGCGAACCAGTCGATCAGGGTGGTTTTCATGCGGTGAATCGTTTGGCTGCCCACATGCCAATAGTCAGCGCCGCGACGAAAGCAATCACGTCCACGCCGCCGTACAGCAGGGATGCCAAAGCCGGCCCCGGGCAATACCCGGCCAAGCCCCAGCCCATGCCAAACAGCGCGGCACCCAGCACCAGGTTACGGTCAAGGTCTTTGCGTGTAGGCAGCTCAAAGCGGGGCGCGGCCCACGGTTTGTTGCCCTTGCGCGGCGTCACGGTAAACGCTACCAGCGTCACCAGTAAGGCCGCGCCCATCACAAAGGCCAGCGAGGCATCCCATGCGCCAAAGCGCTCGGGCGCAAAGATACCGCCCACATTGAGAAAGCCCATGACCTTGGCTGGCTGCGTCATGCCCGAGACCACCAGGCCCACGGCAAACAAGGCACCCGAGAGCAGTGCAAATACGATTTTTTTAAGCATACTTGGCCCCAGATCAGAAGAGTTTTGCGTAATTTGCTACAAACACAGTAGCAACACCCGCGCCCATGAAGGTCAGCGTAGCCACCAGCGACCTCACCGACCGCCGCCCCAGCCCGCACACCCCGTGCCCACTGGTGCAGCCCGAGCCCAGCACCGTGCCAAAGCCCACCAGCAGCCCGGCAAGGATAAGCAAGGGCAGTGGACGCGTGGCCATGACAGGCGTGTTCAGCAGCGCTGCGGTAGCAGCCCCGGCCAACACCAAGCCTGCGACAAAAGCCCAGCGCCAGGCACGCTCGCCGGCCAATGCGCCCTCGGTGTGCACCAATGCACCCGAGGCAATGCCGCTGATGCCCGCTATACGGCCCAGCGAGGCCAGCAGCAGCCAGCTGGCCAGGCCAATTAACAGGCCGCCCACAGCCGCTTGCGCAAACGGGTGTGGCAGCAGTGTAGAGATATTCATGGTAGCTCCTTCGCTATTGAGTTTGGTAAACGATAAGCCTGCAGTATACTCCATGGGGTATATTTAACGAGCCGAAACCATGACACAACTCAAAGACAGTGCAAAGAAAAAAGCCATTTGCGCGCGCTTGGCGCGTGTGGAGGGACAATTGCGCGGTGTGCAGCGCCAGATCAATGAAGAAGCCGATTGCGAGAAAATCGCCCAACAGCTTTCAGCCGCCCGCAAGGCGCTGGACAAGGCATTTTTCACCATGGTGGCCTGCATGATCGAACAGGGCGACTTGCCCTCAGACCATGTGGCCGAGATGCTGGCCAAGTTTGCCTAAAAAGGATACACCATGAACCCGATCCAGCTTTTCGACACCGCATCCAGCACCTACACCTACGTGCTGTTTGACGAGGCCAGCCGCCAGGCCATCATCATCGACCCGGTAGACACCCAGATGCAGCGCGACCTGGCTAAGCTGCGTGAATACGGTTTGCAGCTGCGCTACATCGTTGAAACCCATGCCCATGCGGACCACATCACAAGTGCAGGCGGCTTGATAGAACACACTGGCGCGCAAACTGCGACGCCCGCAGGTTGCGGCATCATGCCGTCGGCCATCCAGTTAAAAGACGGTGATGTATTGCAGTTTGGTGGCCAAAACCTCAAGGCACTGCATACGCCCGGACACACCGCCGGCAGCATGAGCTATCTGTGGAACGGCCACGTCTTTACCGGCGACACGCTGCTGATCGGCGGCTGCGGCCGTACCGACTTTCAGTCGGGCAGCGCGCAGGCCTTGCACCACAGCATCACGCAAATACTATTTGCCTTGCCCGACGAGACCACGGTGTGGCCGGGGCATGACTACAAGGGCCAGAGCCGCAGCACCATCGGCGGTGAAAAGCGGGACAATGCGCGTACCAATGACATGAACCTTAAGCGCCCCCGCAGCCTGGATGAATTTGTACAGCTTATGAACAACCTGAACCTCCCCAAACCCCAGCGCATCGACGAAGCCGTGCCTGCCAACCTCACCTTGGGTCTGCGCCACGACGCAGGCGCGCCAGACGCTGACGCAGACAACAATGCCCCTCGCCCCGTGCCCGTGTCCGCAGGCTACAGCGGCGATGTATCACCCCAACTGGCCTACGACTGGTGGAAGAGCGGCGAGGCGCACTTGGTCGACATCCGCAGCCACGCCGAACGCGCCTGGGTGGGCTTTATCCCCGACGTGCCCGGCATTGAATTCAAAATCTGGCCTGGCATGGCGGTCAACCCCGAGTTTGACGCGCAGCTCAAAGCGGCTGTGCCTGCGGGTGCCAAAGTGGTGCTGCTGTGCCGCTCTGGCCTTCGCTCGGTGCCCGCAGCCCAGCGCGCGCAGGCCCTGGGCTTTGAGGCCTACAACATACTGGAAGGCTTTGAAGGCGACCCCGATGGCGATGCCCACCGGGGCAATGTAGGCGGCTGGCGCAAACGCGGCCTGCCTTGGCGGCAGAACTAAACTCTCGACCAGACCCTTAAAGCGCCCGGATCGAACACACCGTGTCGTACCAGCCCTGCATCCCGACCAAGGGAGCACTTTGGATCGGCAAAATAGCGTTGACGTTGTAGCCCGCCCCCACACCGCCGTTGCGGGGGTCCCACCAGATGTCCTCGTCCAAGTCTTGGTCGGCCAGCAGCCCACTTTGGTCTAAGCCAATAGTCGGCGTGTTGAGACTGCCTTTACTTGCGTTGGCCGCCCGACCATGCCACAGGTTGCCTAATGAATTGCTCACCGCTAGCACACGCGGGTGAATACCCTCAGTGACGTACGCCGTAATGACCGCATTACCAATCAAGTCACCGCCGTTTTTCATATCATGGCCATAGGGCCTGAAGGTGGACAGCTCCACTAAGTCCCCCGTTTTGATGCCGTACTGCCGTGCAGTTTCGGTATTGATCCACATCGGGTTGTGGTGCACGATTTCACTCAAATATTTTTGACTCGCGGTGCGCCCTTGCGTGTGCACATTCCACTTGAAGGTGACCAGGTGCAACTGGTTGGGTTTCATGTGCACAAAGCTCTCCACTGGGAAGAACTCTGGCATGCCATTGTCCGCAAATCCCACTTGTTTGCCTGCTGCGACGATATCTTCGTGGAAGATCGAGAACTTGCGGTCGGGCGTTAAAAAACCGCGCCGCGCTTTACCGTCCACCATCAGGCCCACTTTGCTTTCGGTGCCGTTGGCCGCTTTGCGGTAGATGATCTGCGTGGCTGCGTCGACCCGGCTGTCTTTGAGCTGATCGGCCTCGACATCCCAGTTGTACAGCTCGTAGTATTTGGGCTTGCTCATATCCTGCCAAACACCGTTTTTCACCATATAGCCCCAGCCGTCTTCGCCCACCCGCTTGGTCAAGCCCGTGCTGCGTTGTTTGAGCCAGTCTTCGTGGTCTTTAAACTGAAAATACTTGGCCGTCTCGGGGCTGATGCGTTTGCCCAGTTCGATCATGGTGTCCACAAAGCTGACACACTCGCCCGGAGGGGGCGTGAAAGGCTGGCGCAGCGTCACGTAGTCGCGCAGCTCCATGTTGTTGCGCACGTCAAAACCCCAGCGCTCCATGTAGCTGGCGTCGGGCAAGATCATGTCGGCGTAGTGGGCTTGTTCGCTGTACACCACGTCAGAGCAGGCGTGGAAGGGAATGAGTTTTTCATCCTTCAGCACATCGACCACCAGGCTGCGGCCCTCGGGCCAGGTGAGCGGTGCGGCCACGGTGTAGCTTAGGTACACCTGAATTTTGCCGCGCCCTTCCTTGATGTATTTGTAGACGATTTGGCCCACCTTCATGCGCTGCCACTTGTTGGCCAGCGGCCACTCAGGCGGGTTCTCTATCAGGCTTTTTGCGGTAGGCGCTGGCGGGCGCGGCATGGGCTGCGGGAAGATGGCAGGCGGTACGCGCGTGGGCTCGGTGGTGTAGCAGTAGCCTCCCACTTGACCGATACTGCCGACAATCGCATTCAGCATCACGATGGCGCGGTCGTTGTTGAATCCGTTGTAATGCGCTCCCGAACCCCGGTTGGTAAAGGCCACCGCACGAGGTGCAGCCTTGGCAAACTCTAGTGCTATGCGCTTAATGTCCGCTGCCGCAATGCCGGTCACGCTTTCAGCCCATTCCGCTGTATAGCGGCTGATCCAGCTTTTGAGCTCTTCAGCCTTGATATTGCTCCAAGTGTTTAGCCACTTGGCATCGTGCAGATTGGCTTGCATGATGACGTTGCCCATGGCCAGCGCCATGGCGCCGTCGCTACCGGGGTTCAAGGGTATCCACTCGTCCGAGCGGCCTGCGGTGTTGCTCATCCGCACGTCAAAGGTGACTAATTTTGCCCCGTTGTCGTAGCGCCCTTTGATGATGCGTTTAGCCGCGTGGATAGCGCCTTGGTGCGCCTCGTAAAAATTGGAGCCAAAGTTCAAAATGTATTTGCTGCGTTCAAAGTCGGGGCTTTCCCAGTCCGTCTCGCCCAGGCAGGCGTAGTTGGCCGCGCGTTTGTTGCTGCTGCACAAGGAGCGATGGTTAAAAAGGCTGGGCGAACCTATGGCGTTTAGAAAGCGCGTCATCTCCTCGGCGATGCGCGAGCGGCCAATCTGGATGGCCACCTCTTCCGGCTTGCCCTCGTCCACGGCTTTACGTATGCGGCTTGCAATCTCGGTGTAGGCCTCGTCCCAGCTAATGCGCTGCCACTTGCCTTCGCCGCGCTTGCCCACGCGCTTGAGCGGAAACTGCAGGCGGTCGGCATAGTCGTTGATCGTCGGGCCGCTTTGGCCCTTGGCACACAGGCTTTTGCCGTTGTTGGGGTCTAGTGGGTTGCCCGACACCTTGACGAGTTTGCCGTCGATCACATAGCCCTGAATGCCACAGACGGTAGAGCAGTTCAGGCACACGCCTTTTTTAATCACGGCTTTGCTGTAGTCGTTTTTCAGGCGACCTTTGCCACTGGTGCGGCGCTCGGCCTTGCGCACGCCGTAGAGCTTGCGGTTTTTGGGTTTGAAGACTTGTGCGTTGGCGTTTTCTGGGGCGAGCAAAATGGTCTCGCCTAGCGCCAGGGTGGACAGGGCGGCAAAGCCGCGTTTGATGGCTTCTCGTCTTTGGATGGGCATGGTGCTTCCCCTTAAGTTTTGCTGATGACGCGGGTACCCGTCGGGTTAGCGGGTTTGGCCCAGAGCACACGCTTGCGCTTGGGGAAGGTGCTGTCTAAAGATGTCCAGGTTTCAATCTCATACGAGTACGGGTCATGCACTTTCCCTTTGGGAATTTTGGCCTCCATGGCTTTGTTGTGGCCCTTGTAGTCCACTGAGGGCACGGTTTTTTCTTCGGGTTTCAGCACACTCGTCAGGCCCTTGTTTTTGACCATGAACTGGCTGTAGGGTGAGGCCGGGTCATTGGCATCGCCAAAATGGAACACATCGGCCGGGCAGGTTTCTACGCAGGCGGGCTCCATATTGGCGTCCAGCCGGTGCGAGCAAAAATCGCACTTATCGGCAATGTCATTGTCATCGCACCCAATCGCGCCGTAGGGGCAGGCCGCCTCGCACGAGCCCAGGTGGTCGCACTTGTCGGGTATCACCCGCACAATGCCGTCGGCACCCATCTCAATGGCTTTGTTGTCGCAGGATTTGATGCACGGGGTATCTTCACACTGCATGCACAGCGTGGGCAAGAAGCTACGGGTGACTTTGGGAAATTTTCCTTGGTCCAGGTAATACACCTTGGTGCGAAAACGCCCCAGCGGCACTTTATTCTCGACCTTGCAGGCCACCGAGCAGGCGTGGCAGCCAATGCAACGTTCAACGTCGAGTGCCATTTTCCAGCGCGGGGTTTTCCCTGTGTTGGGGTTGATAAGGCCTGTAGTCATGCGTTTATCTCCAGCGAAATAATACAAAAGATTGTCGCCCAAAGTGTCGCTTTCTTACGCCGGAGCTTGCACAATAGGTGGTATTGCCCGACCTGCGCAGTCGGCTATATTTCAAAGCCCTACGCCGTCCCGATGTTTAAGGTATTGGATGCCCATGCAAACAAATAATCTAGACCCTTTACTGGCGCGCATCGAAGCCAAGCGCGCCGAAGTGACGGCGCTGACGCAAGACCTGGTGCGCATTCCCACCATCAATCCGCCAGGCGATGCGTATGAAGCCTGTGCACGCTTTTTGGGCGAACGCCTGGCCAAGCGCGGCTTTACGGTGGAGTACGTGCGCGCTACCGGCGGGCCGGGCGACAGCGACAAGTACCCGCGCACCAATGTGGTGGCCCGCTATGAGGGCACCCAAGGCAGCGTACAGCAGGGCGATTGCGTGCATTTCAACTCGCATATCGACGTGGTAGAGGCGGGCAGCGGCTGGACTTTTGACCCCTTTGCCGCCACCATCCAGGACGGCAAAATCTACGGCCGAGGCACCTGCGACATGAAAGGCGGCTTGGCCAGCAGCGTCATAGCCTGCGAGGCCTTGATTGAGAGCGGCCTGCCGCTGCCCGGCGTGCTGGAGATCAGCGGCACGGTGGACGAAGAGTCTGGAGGTTTTAGCGGTGTGGGCTATCTTGCAGAGCGCGGCTACTTCAGCAAGCCGCGCGTGCACCACGTCATCATCCCCGAGCCCTTGGGCGTAGACCGTATTTGCCTGGGCCACCGGGGTGTGTACTGGGCCGAGGTAGAAACCAAGGGCCGCATCGCGCACGGCTCCATGCCGTTTCTGGGTGACAGCGCCATCAACCACATGAGCGCCTTCATCCATTTGCTGGAAACACAGCTAGGCCCCAAGCTGGCGCAGCGCAAAACCAAAGAGCCGGTTGAGCCCGCTGGTGCGCGTGTGAGCACACTCAACATCAACAGCATCCACGGTGGCCAGGTAGAGCAGCGTTACGCCGCAGACGCACGCGGCTGGCCCACGGCGGATTTGCCTGCACCGGTTGTAGCGCACAGCTGCCGCACGGTGCTAGACCGCCGCTTTATCGCCGAAGAAAATTTGGACGAAGTCAAGCGCGAAATACTGGACATGCTGCAAGAGCTGCAGCGCACCCGCCCGGGCTTTGATTTCAACATCAAAGAGATCATGAGCTTTGTGCCCACCGCCACACCCAAAGATGCCCCCGTGGTTGATGCCACCGCGCGTGCCATCGCCCGTGTGCTGGGCCGCGAGCCCAGCTACATCTCCAGCCCAGGCACCTACGACCAAAAACACATCGTGCGCACCGGCCAGCTGCAAGACTGCATCGCCTACGGCCCCGGCATTTTGGATTTGGCCCACCAGCCCGATGAATATGTAGGCATCCAGGAGCTGGTAGACAGCGCCAAGATCATGGCGCTGGCGGCATTGCAGTTGATGGCGCGATAGCGCGGCGCACTCCGGCGCAGCGGCGACAGGCTCAGGGAGTTTGGCGCGGCATTCGGGCGCTTTCTAGCAATAGCTATGAAATAAGTAGCAATAATTTTGTTGAAAATGATATGAAACTCGCTGGCCAGGCGGCGAGCGGTATGCCAGCGCATGAGGTTGTTTGAGAACTGCTGCGCCGCGCCAGGGCCCGGGATGATCGACGTCTGGCGCTGGCCCATGGGCGGCTGCATACAAATACTCGCCTAAAAACGGCATTTTTGGCATAACATCGCCAAGTTTTTGGCGTATTTAGGCATTAAAACCTGTCAAATTTAACAGGGGTACCCAAGCAAAAAAACCTGGTAATGCTTCCAATGGTGTCTTTGAAAAGAGATATCTATGCACACTATTGAGCAAAAACGACAAGCTTCGGCTCCAGACCCCGCGGTTTCCGCGCACCTGGCGCAGAGGATTCAGCGAGAATTTACAGACCGTTGGGATACGCTGTGGAGTGGTCGCTCCCTTCTTCACGGGAAGACTCCCACTCAAAATGCTGTGTACTTAAGCGGCAACGACTATCTGGGATTGACAGGGCATGCAGATATCGTTCGGGCGCAGACCGATGCCATGAAACGCGACGTCGAGTTTGTAATTCAGTCGAGTGTATTTCTGCACGGGCAACATCCTGTCAGAGACTTAGAGCGTTCCCTTGCCGATTGGCTGGGCAAAGAAGATGGTGTGATCTGTCAATCTGGTTACGCGGCCAATCTGGGTTTACTACAGGCTATCGCCGATGAAAAAACGCCCATCTATTTGGACAGCTTGGCACACACTTCGCTGTGGGAGGGTGCCCGCCGGGCAGGCGCACCTGCGTATGCGTTCAGGCACAATGATCCTGCACACCTTGGCCGAATGATGGCCAGGCATGGCCCAGGCTTGGTAGTGGTGGATTCGGTGTACAGCACCACCGGCGCCATATGCCCCTTGGTAGATGTTGTGGCTATCTCCGAGCAATATGGCAGCATGATCTTGGTGGATGAGTCGCACTCCTTAGGCACGCATGGACCGCAGGGTGCCGGTTTGTGCGCTGAGTTGGGTCTATCCCATAGAGTGCATTTTATTTCCGCTAGCCTGGCAAAAGCGTTTGCCGGGCGAGCAGGCTATTTCACAGTGTCTGCCCCGATGCGCAACTATATGTTGAGTACGAGTTACCCAAACATGTTCAGTTCATGCCTTCTCCCGCACGAAATTGCCGGTTTGCACGCGACGTTGAAGGTGATAAAGGGATGCGACGCGCAGCGCGACCGACTGATGCAACTGTCACGCCGCCTAAGAATAAATCTCAGCGATATGGGTTACCCCGTGCACCAAGGCACCGAGCAAATCATCGCATTGGAATCTGGTAGTGAGCCTGCCACCATGGTGCTGCGCGACGCACTGGAAGAGCACGATGTGTTTGGGGCAGTGTTTTGCGCGCCCGCCACCAGCCGTAACCGCACCATGGTGCGTTTAACCTTGAGCAGCGCTTTGACTGATGCAGAGATGAGCCATGTGGAACAAGTGGCACAGGCCATCGTGCCCCTGGTCAATCCCCAGCAATGGCCGATTGCCCGGCGCGGCGGATCCAAAGAGCTGGCGATGGCTTAGTTGTCTGGATGGTTAGAGCGATGCGGGCTTGAGCCGATAAGAAATCGGTCTCATGGGGTGACGCCACGAGGTGCCAGACTACGCAAAAATTCACTGTGGCCGGGGCCTGCCAGACAAGATTCGGGAAGGTCAAAAAATGCCCCTAGCAAAGCCTGTAGCGGGCCAATCGCAAATGCAGGCGCTAGCGCAATGGGTGTGTCGCAGCTCAGGGCCATGGCCAGTTCGGCATTGCTCAGGTGCTTGCCCTCGCGAATTTGCTGCGCTGCCTGGCGGCTTTGTCCGGCAGACTCTGCCAACTCCGCAGCGTCCGGCAAGTCCTGAGTGCGCTCAAGCTGCAGCCATTGGGGTACGGCTTGTGCGTTGATACCCAAAATACCAAACGGCTCGGCCAGCACGCAGTACTCAACCCAGCCGCGCTCTCGCACCAAAACGGCCAATGCTTGCGGCACGCCAGCGGCTTGCAGCGCGGCGCACTGTTCTGTCTTCAAGGCATTGCGCCAAATGCTGTCATGCACCAATAAGGGCGACGCGTTTAACGCGCCCACCACCTGGGTAAGGTGCTGGCCAATATGGGGGAGTTGTTTGGGTACAAACTGGTTGATCAAGCGCTGGTTAAAGACCTTCACCGCCAAGGACTCGTCGGCTTGGCCTGTGAGCAATACCCTCTGCGCGGGCCATTTGGATAGCGCACTGAACACCTCCAGCCCTGTCATTGCGGGCATGGAATAGTCCACTACCAGCACATTGGTCAACGCATAGCGCTGTGGCTGGCTGCACCAATACTGCAGCAGTTGCGGCACCAGCGGAGTGCCCTCTCTCCAGGCGGCGGTGATTTGCAGATGGGCATTGACGTCGCTTTCCCACACAGCATGCTCTTGCTGCAGGTTCTGGATGCAATCTCCCGTGCGGGTGTAGAGCCGAACGCACCAGTCGCCGGGCATGACATCGGCCAGCATGTCCAGGTAGGCTGCATCGTCATCTAGAAAAGCAACCGCGCTAGGCCGATGGTAAAGAGGAAATTGCATGGCTGTGATGGTGTTGCGAAGTGAGGGCTTGGGTTGGTAGCTCAAGCGTAAATGTAGCGCCAAACATGTCTTGCGATTTCACACTGATAAACCCGCCAGCATTTTGCACCACCTGCCTGCAATAGGCCAAGCCAAGCCCGTGGCCAGTGTCGTGCGAGGTAGAAAAGAAGGGCTCAAAAATACGCTGATGGTTCTCTGCGTTGATACCCATACCATTATCCTTGAGGATAATTTTTCCAATGCCCGATTTTTGTCCCACCTCGATACGCAGATCACCCAAGCAGTGGCGGGACTGGGCGGCGTGCAGGGAGTAAAACGCATTTTTCAGCAGATTGTTGAGCACCTGGGTAAATTGTCTGTCCGAGCCCCTAAAGTAAAAGTTCTTGTGGACGATGACCTCCACGCACTGCCGCTCGCCGGGTGAACCGTAGGGGTAGGTTTTGACCACACAGTTCACCAACGCCATGGCAGAAATAAGCTGCTTGCCAGGAGGCAGCTGCATCAAATGGGCATTGAACATTTGCAAATCAATGTGATGGTTGATGCCATGCGCCAGCGATTCAAGCCGCACCGCTAGTTTTTCCAGGCGTTTGGTACGTACGGCTTCATCTTGATTGCCTGCCTCGGTACGGATAGCTTGGCTGATCAAGGATGCGGTAGCCAACGGCGTTCGCAGCTCATGGGCCATGATGCCGATGACAGTAAGCGAGTGCTTGATTCGCACTCTACGCAAATTGGCGCTGGACATGGCCAATGAGATCGCACAAAACCATGCGAATGCCAGCAAAATCAAGTCGACGGCATTCATTGAGAGTGGAGCGGCCAATTTCCAATAAGCCAGTGCGCTCGCAATGGCAAAGCCTGAGATTAAGCCAATAGTCGCTAATCTCCAATCCGTTAAATGGTAGTAAACCACAATCATGACCGCCAGAGTGGTGAGCCAAACCGAGTTGCCATGGTTCATCCAGTACATCCACGCACAAAACACTGGAATTTGAAGCCAGCACGTAAGTGAGTAATAGCGCCGTATCCATACCCCTGCAGCACCGTTAACGGCCTGTGGAAAACATAACCATAACCCGCTAAAAGCTAAAAAAATACGTACAAAAAAACTCTCGTAAGGCTGAATTACCAGGACGCTCCACACATACCAAAAAACAGGATGCCCAATCGATGTAAAAATACCCAGCCATCTCAGACGCAAGGGCGACAGATGCAGTATCGTCTCCATTTCTGGATCCAATATCTCCTCCCGCGCCTTCATAAGCAGAGTGTGGCGCATTACAAATGAGCGTAGTGCAGCTTGCGTCAATGGTGGTTCCTGGGTGTCCTGCAAATGCGGGAGGGCTGGCATGCTATTGTGAGGGCTTATTCTTATCGAAATGTTTGTGGCCTATGCAATCCCCTGCTAATTTTGACAGTTTTGTTTTGGATGGCTTACTGGTCGATTGGCTGGTCGCACTACAGTCATATTCCGTGGAGTCGTTGATTATTCTGGGCCCCTCGATTTTTGGCGGTGTTAACGAGCGCAATGTGCTAGCGGTGTACCCGCCCAAGCTCAAGGAAGTGTCCCTAGCGCTGGCTGAGAGTAATGAATTTGGCCACAATTGGCGAGTCAGTGATTCACCCTTGGTGGCTTGGCAAAATATTTCGCGTAGTAGCTATGCCGACTTGAGTCGATGGCGCTTGCTGGCCTTGGCGCATGGTTTGCAAAGCATGGTGCGGGTGGAGTTCTCATTACCCAGGGCCAGAGCGTTTGAATGTTTTTTGCTCACTTCACAAGCCATGCAAGACCGTGCCGAGGCCGCCGCCATAGTTTGGTCTACCTTGAACATGTGGCCCCAGATTAGACGTGCGTTAGGAGAGGCTACCTGCCCGCTTAGCCCAAGAGAAAAAGAAGTGCTTGCTTTCGCCTTTGACGGGTTGACCGCCGCAGACAGCGCTAAAACGATGGGTTGCAGTGAACGCACCGTCACCTACCATTTGGCCAACGCCATGCATAAGCTGCGCGTGGACAGCAAACTGGCAGCCATTGAGAGGGCTTGCTGGTATGGCGTGATTTAGCCAAGCCAACTACGCTGGTAAAAATGTTTGAAGCGCCTGCTAATCTCCGGCCAATTTCCCAAAAAAATCCTGAAATATCACATCTCTCTGCACCGCATAAGCTTCTCGCATGAGGTGGCGCTGTGGGGCTGCTTGCCATCGCATGTCGGCCATCAAATGCGGCGTGCGCACCAGTTCGCTTGGCACCCATTCAGGGTTGATCATCCAGGCGATGTTGATGACATCCCATATCACCCAGCTGTAGGGCTTGCGGCCTGGCTCGCCCACGATAGCCCATAAAGGATTGTGTGTGAACAGGTGGTGCAAATACTGGCCCATAGCGCCACTGCCTTGCACATAGCGTTCTATTTCGGGCAAAGACAGTCGCAGTTGCGCGCCCACATGGTAGCCCGGCAAATACACATGCGGCACGCCGCTGTCCAATAGCACTTGGCTGGCCGCAACGTCCTGCTCTAGGTTAAACGAGTGGTTGACATGGGGTGCGTGCGAAGGGTAGCCACTGGTCCACACTACCACGATGCGCTCGACGATGTCGGGGGCCAGCAGTAGCGCGCTGGCAATGTTAGTGACGCAGCCTAGCGCCAGCACATACAGTGGCTGTGCATCCTGGTGGGCGCGTGCGCTGGCTATCAGGTGGTCTACCGCTTCGCTGTGCACGGCCTGGGTGCCTGACGGCAAGTAGCCGGGGCTGCCGCGCAGCACGCGGCCTGCCACTGGAATGCGGAGTAAGTCAAACACCTTTACTATCTCGTGGTAGCTGCGTTCCATGCCCTCGGCAGGCGGGTTAAACGGCGCTGCATCCGGCGCAGCGTGGGGTAGCGCGGCGCGTCTGTGGGCAAAAGAAAACGGTGCGGCATACACCGCTTGCACGTCCAGCTGGTCTGACGACAGCAGCGCCCAAGCCAGTGCAAACTGGTCGTCTATCTCGTTGGCCGCATCGGTGTCGATAATGATCTTGGAGCGTCTGGCGTTGGCAACTGGGGATGGCGGCGCCAAGCGCGTGCGGTACCAAGTGTCGTCGTGAAAGGAGGGCGTATTCATAGGTTTAGTAGTGTTGCATTCTGGCAAAGCGTTGCCAGTCGGCGGGTTCGTCAATGTCCCACAGCGCAGGCAGCTCATGCCAGCTGGCATCGGCCAGGCGCAGTTGGCGGCGGGTTTGCTGCAGCACTTGCGGTGTGCTCCAGGTGATGTTTTCAAACACCTCGGGCACAGAGCGGCGCAAACCAATCAATACATAGCCGCCGTCTTCGGCGGGGATCAGCGCCACGTCGTGGTCTGCCAAAGCGGCGGTGGCTTGGTGCAAGTGGCCCGGTGCGAGCATGGGGCAGTCGGTTCCCATGATTAGCAAGGGCGTGGCATGGGGTTGGGCGAAATGGTGCGCCACGATGGCCTGCATTTTGTCGCCTAGCTCGCCCTCACATTGCACCTGGCAAACCAGACCCGCTGTTTTGCGCAAGGCTCGAAAAAAACGGTGCTGTGCATGCGGGGCGCACCATAAGGTCGTGGCGGTGGGGGCGAAGCATTGGGCGGTGTGCAGCGTGTCCAGCGTAAACCTGCGCTGCGCCCGCCCTGCGCCGGCTGCGCCCAGCAAAGGGATGAGGCGGGTTTTGGCAAAACCTGCCCGGGGCGCTTTGGCCATCACGGCTACTGCGGCTACGCCGGGTGCAGTTGCAGGCGGGTAGCCGTAGCGCTGCGCCAAACCGTTTGGCGCGCTGCCCATAAAGTACGCGGCGCGTAGCCGCCACATTAAAAGCATCGTGCGCCAAATACCGTGCTTTTGCCAGCGGCGCGCCGAGGTAATGACCTGCTGGCGCAAGCAGGCCGGTGGGCCAAAGCGCTTGAGGCTTTTGGACAGCGCGATGTCTTCCATCAGCGCAATAGGCAAAAAATCGCCCGCAGCTTCAAACGTTTCGCGCCGAACAAACACTGCTTGATCACCGGTGGCAATGCCGGTGAGACGAGAGCGCAGATTCATCATGCCCGCGATCATGCGAAGAGGCCAAGCGTCGCTGTCCATGCGCACATCGAAACGGCCCCAATGTGCACGACAAAGCGCGTCCTCTATCAAACTATCGGCATCGGGGGGAAGCTGAGTATCGGCATGCAAAAAAAGCAATGCAGAGGTGCACGCGCCGTGCGCGCCCGCATTCATCTGCAGGGCGCGTCCACTCCGGGCGAGTAACACGCTGTCGGCCAGTGTGCGTGCAATTGCCCAAGTGGCGTCCACACTGCCGCCGTCTACCACCACCAGCTCTGCGCCCCGTGCGCGCAGCGGCTGCAAGGCGCGCAGCCGCGCCGCCAAGCCGTCGCCTTCGTTCAGCACTGGCATGACGATGCGCAGACTCACAGTAGCGCCTCTAGCGCGTCAAAGTCTTGCAGCACGGCCTGCACCGTAGCCGGGGCCAGGTAATGCGCGGTGCGCTCGCGTACATGGGCTACCAGCGCCTCGCTGCTGCGCTCGGCGGACCAGTCTTCACCGTCAATGCCCGCACGGGCCTCCGCACCTGAGGTAGCGCGCCACTTGGCGCACCAGGTCACCGACCATAGCCACATGGCCCGGCGCAGCGGCAGATGCCAAGGCTGCGCGGCCTGGGCTATTGTGCTGCCCACCGCCTGCGCCCAAGTTGCATAAGCCTGCGCCACTTCAGCAGCGCTCAGCACGGTATACGAGTCGACATCCCAAGTGGTGGAGGTATACAAAGTAGCGTGCGCCAGATCGAGAGCGGCATAGCTGTAGCGGCACTTTTCCAGATCGACCAAGATAGCGCGGCCATCTACTTGCACTACAAAATTACCCGGATGGCCATCAAATGCGATCAAACACTGAGGGGGGCGCTGGTTCCTTTCGCACAGCTGCGCGAACCGCTCCAATTCAGCGTGCGCCATCGCTATGCAGCTGGGTAGCGCGTCCGATGCCGAAAAATAGGCTGCTTGGGCCTGCACCTCGGTCAACAAGTCACGCAGCGGATCTTGTGCATTGCGTAGCGGCGCGCGCGTGCCCATCGACGGTAAAGGCAGTGCATGCATAGCCGACAACGACTGTACGATCGCCTGCAGGTCAACGGGCAAAGCTGCGTTGCGCCCGACAATTTCTTCTACTAGCAGTGCACCACGCGGCAAATTGTGGCTGGGCGGTAGTTGCCCCATCAGTCTAGGCGCAAAGCCGGTAACGCTGGCGCGGGTAAAGCAGGCCGCTTGGTAGGTCAAGTTGTCCACTGCGCCCAGCTGCATTTGGCTTTGCTTGGGGACGCGTGCCAGCATGCCGGTACCCAGCAGGCGCACATGGTCATGCGCTAAGCCCTTGTCTTTCAAGCGCTCCAGTGGCGCGTGGCGATAGCTGCTGCCTTGCTGCTCCAGCGCCCGGGCCAGCGCGTGGCACAGGGGGTCGTTAGCGGGCAGTTGCGGCGGAGTCATGGCACATAGTGTCTCAGAAGCGTACGCTCAAAACCCTGGCGGTCTGCGCCCCAGCACATCTTGCGCCGCCAGTTCATAAGCTCCAGCCAATTGCAATACTCCTAAATCGTCCTACGGCTTGCCAATGATTTGCATGCCCATCGGCAAACCGGCTGCGCTGAACCCACAGGGTATGCTGATGCAAGGCAAACCCGCAAAAGTAGCATAAATCACGCATTCCATCCAGCGGTGGTAAGTGTCCATAGGTTTGCCGTTGATCGCTTGGGGCCAACGCAGCTGGGCATCGAAAGCGAAGGTTTGCGCACTGGGCAGGGCCAGGTAGTCGTATTTTTCAAACAGGCTGAGCAAGTGCTGGTAAAAGCTGCTGCGCGTGGCGCTGGCCCGCATTAATTCGGTGCCAGTCAAGCTTTGCGCGCCGTCGTGTTCCCACAGGCCTTCGGGTTTGATCTTGTCCCGGTTACCCGCTTGCAACAAAAACGGAGCGATGCGCGATGCGACCAGCGACTTGCGCCACACCAGCCACGCCTCCCAAACCCGCTCGGGCGCAAAGCCCATCGCCGCGGGTTCTACCTGGCAGCCTAGGCCATCCAAGCGCCGGAGGCCTTGCTCGCACACCTCCAAAACCCCTGGCTCCATTGGCAAATAGCCGTTCATATCACCCCACCATGCGACACGTTTGTTTTTTATATCGAATGAGCCTTCAGGCCAATGAAAAATTGCGGGAGAAGCTATGGAAATAGGAGCTCGCGCATCGAAACCCGATTGTGTTTGCAAAAGCAGCGCCAGGTCGCGCACGCTGCGGCCCATGGGGCCTTCGGTGCCTAACTGGGCGGTCCATACATCGGTGACCGGCCACATGGGTACGCGGCCCTGGCTGGGGCGCATGCCAAAGGTGTTGCACCAGGCGGCAGGGTTGCGCAGGCTGCCCATAAAGTCGCTGCCGTCGGCCACGCACAGCATGCCCGTGGCCAGAGCCGCCGCCGCGCCGCCGCTGGAGCCACCTGCGGTTTTAGACAGGTCGTAGGGATTCACGGTCGCGCCAAACACCGGGTTAAAAGTGTGCGAGCCGAGGCCAAACTCAGGCACATTGGTTTTGCCCATCACAATGCAGCCGGCCGCCTTCATGCGCTGCACCATCAGGCCGTCCTCTTTGGGCACAAAATCTTGCATCAGCGGGCTGCCCATGGTGGTGCGCAGGCCGGCAGTCAGTGCCAGGTCTTTGATGGCTTGGGGGATGCCGTGCATCCAGCCCATCGACTGGCCTTGCGCCAGCAACGCGTCGTAGCGGTCAGCGTCTTTCAGCAGCTCATCCTGCTCGCGCAGGCTTACTATGGCGTTGACGATGGGGTTAACCTGGGCGATGCGCGCTAACGTGGCCGTCATTACCTCTCGGCATGAAACCTGCTTGCTGTGGATGCTGTAGGACAGCGCCTGAGCACTCATTTCAGGGATGGCATCAGTGATTATGATAGTTGCTGAAGTCATATTTAAGGCTATATTACTGTTTGTTCTGACCACCCTCAAAGGTAATGCATTATGAAACGCCGCTCGATCTTTGCCGCTGCCGCCACGACCTTCGCTTTGGCCGCTACGTTGGTCTCGCCTGCCGCTATGGCCCAGGGCAAGACGCTCAAGGTTGTGCCACACGCCAACATCACTATCCTGGATCCCGTATGGACTACGGCTTTTGTCACTCGAAATCACGGTTATATGATTTACGACACCTTGTTTGGCACCGACCTAGACGGCAAGGTCAAGCCCCAGATGGTGGATAAGTGGTCGGTCAGCAAAGACAACCTGTTGTGGACATTCACCTTGCGCGATGGCCTGGAGTTTCACGACGGCAAGCCAGTGACCAGTGAAGACGTGGTGGCGTCGCTCAAGCGCTGGGCAAGCCGCGATAGCTTTGGCGGCGTGCTGGTCAAATCCGTGGATGCATGGGAAACCCCCAACGCCAAGACTTTCAATATAAAGCTCAAGGCCCCTTTTGGCGTGATGCTCGAAGCACTCGGTAAACCGTCATCCAATGTGCCCTTCATCATGCCTGCGCGCATCGCGGCCACGCCCGGCAGCGAGCAGATCAAGGAGCATATTGGCTCGGGCCCGTTCAAGTTCAACCCGGCCGACTTCAAACCCGGCGAGCGCGTTATCTATACCAAGAACGACAAATACAAAGCCCGCAGCGAACCGGCGAACGGCACCACGGGCGGTAAAGTGGTCAATGTAGACCGCGTTGAGTGGGTCATCATCCGCGACCCGCAAACCCAGTTCAATGCGCTGGTGGCAGGTGAGGTAGACGTCATCGAGCAGCCCGCCTTTGAGCAGTACTCGTCGCTGAAAGCGCAAAAAGATGTGCAGATTTTTGATATGACGCCTTCGGGCTTTCAGTACATCTTTCGCTTTAACCATTTGCACGCGCCGTTTAACAATGTGAAAATCCGCCAAGCCGCCATGGTGGCCATGGGCCAGGAGGCGTTTTTGAAAACCCAGGTCGGCACGCCCGGCATGTACAAATACTGCCGTAGCATGTACCCCTGCGGCACCCCCTTTGCCAGCGACAACACTGGCATTTACACCGGCATAGCCAACCCGCAAAAGGCTGCTCAAATGCTCAAAGAAGCAGGGTATGACGGCACCCCGGTGCTGCTGATGCGCCCCACTGACTTAGCCGCTATTGCCAAGCTGCCCTTGGTGGCCAAGCAGCAGTTGGAGGCCGCGGGCTTTAAGGTGGACATGCAGCAAATGGACTGGGCCACACTGCTGGCCCGCCGGTCTAAAAAAGACGCTCCTAAAGACGGCGGCTGGAACGCGTTTATGACGGCGTGGACCGCAGGTGATATCTTGAACCCCCTGACCATGGCCATGATGAACACTGCGGGCGACAAAGGCTGGTTTGGCTGGCAAGACGACAAAGAGATTGACGAGCTGAAAGCCAAGTTTGCCCAGGCATCGACCGACGCCGATAAAAAGAAAATTGCCGAGCAGATCCAATTGCGCGCGATGGAGACCGCCACCCATGTCCAGCTAGGCCAGTACAGCAACCCTGCCGCTATACGCAAGAGTGTCAACGGCTTGCTCGCTGCCGGTGCGCAGGTGTACTGGAATGTGTCTGTAAAGTAAGCCATTTTTCCACAGGCTACCTTCCCAGCATTGTGCCTGGGGTGTGCAGGCTGGGTTATTTATGCTGCGCTTTCTCGCTCAACGCCTTTTGGCCACTATCCCGGTATTGCTGGTGGTGGCCATCATCGTTTTTTTGATTCTGCGCCTTACTCCTGGCGATCCGGCGGCGGTAATTGCGGGCAACAATTCGACCAACGAAGACATTGAGCGCATTCGCGAAACCCTGGGTCTGACCAAATCCACCTTCACACAGTTTTGGATCTGGATCACCAATGTGCTGAAGGGTGACTTTGGCTATTCATACTATTTGAACAAACCGGTGAAAGAGTTGGTGCTGCAGCGCATTGAGCCCACACTCTCTTTGGCAGCAGGCACTATCACTCTGGCGGTGTTGGTGGCAGTGCCGCTGGGCACGCTGGCCGCGTGGCGCATGGGCGGCTGGCTTGATCGGTTTTTAAGCGCGTTTTCCGTGGCCGGATTTTCGGTACCAGTGTTTGTGACGGGCTATGCGTTGATCTGGTTATTTGCCATTCAGCTGGATATCTTCCCGGTGCAGGGTTACCGGCGTATTGGGCAAGGTGTCTGGCCGTGGTTCCAGCAGTTGGTGCTACCGTGGTGCACGCTGGCTACGATTTATGTAGCGTTGATTGCACGGGTAACGAGGGCTAGTGTGTCAGAGGTTTTGACTGAGGACTACATCCGCACGGCCCGGGCCAAAGGCATCACCGAGTCTGCTGTGCTGCTGCGCCACGCGCTGGCTAACGCGGCCGTGCCTATCGTCACGGTGGTTGGCATTGGCGTGGCGCTTTTGATTGGTGGCGTAGTGGTGACTGAGACGGTGTATGCGATTCCAGGTTTGGGTTCTTTGACTGTAGATGCCGTGCTGAACCGAGATTTCCCTGTCATCCAGGGCTTGGTATTGCTGTTCAGCGTGGCCTATGTGGGCATTAACTTGCTGGTCGATGTTTCGTATCTTTTTTTGGATCCGCGCATTCGGTACTGATGATGACCTTTGTTGCTTCATCCTTCTTGTCAATGGGGCCTGCTTCGCGGGATCAGGCCGGCGGTGCGCTCAGCTCCGCGGCTGTGCCCCGCGGCGGCCTGGGGCCGCCTGCTCCTCCTTAATGCCGCTGCGCTGAGCGCACCACCGGCCTGATCTAGTGAGGTGCTAGATATCTACCTGTCTTACATCCACCATGGTCGCTCCCCGGCGCTTGGGGTATGAGTAGCGCAGCGACATCAAGGAGGAGCCCCTAAGGGCGGGGGACAGTCGCGGAGCTACTCATACCCCAAGCGCCGGGGCGTACAAAACTAAAAACGCACGTTGATGCAAACGGTGGAACACTCAACAGCAAACCAATTTACACACGCGACAGCGCAGATCCAGTCCCCACATTAAGATAGTTGATCACCAACACCAGGACATAACATGACACAAGACATCCAATCCCAAGTCAGCCCCCAGGAGTGGGCTATCCGTTGCGACCTAGCTGCCTGCTACCGGCTGGTAGCGATGTACGGCTGGAGCGATTTGGTGTTCACCCACATCAGCGCCAAGCTGCCCGGCCCAGAGCACCATTTTTTAATCAATCCCTACGGCTTGATGTTTGACGAAATTACCGCTTCGTCGCTGGTCAAAGTAGACAAAGACTGCAACAAAATCATCGACTCGCCCTACCCAGTGAACCCCGCTGGTTTTGTGATCCACAGCGCCGTGCACGAGGCGCGCGACGACGCGGGCTGCGTGCTGCACACCCACACGCGCGCGGGTGTAGCCGTGAGCGCGCAGGCGGCGGGTGTGCTGCCTATCAGCCAGCAAAGCACTTTTGTTTTGGGGTCGCTGGCCTATCATGGCTACCAAGGCGTGGCGTTTCGGCCTGAAGAAAAGCCCAGTTTGCAGGCAGACCTGGGCAGTGCCAATTACCTTATGCTGCGCAACCACGGCCTGCTGACGGTGGGCAAAACCATTGCAGATGCGTTTTTGCATATGTATGTATTTGAGTCCACTTGCCAAATCCAGATCAGCGCACAAGCCGGTGGGCCGCTGACACAGGTTGAGCCAAGCATAGTGCAGGGCGTGGCCCAAGCCATGCAGGTGCAAACGGGTGGCTTAGGCGGTGCCTTTGTGTGGCCTGCGTTGATTCGCAAGCTAGAGCGTAACGACACGAGTTATAAGACC
>JAYWHJ010000325.1:0-6244 GCA_043777795.1 Polaromonas sp.
TAAAGGCCCCCCGCGTGCAACAGCAGCACGGCGAGCACCACTGCAGTGGGCTGGGCGTAGACAGAGCGTTGAGAGACAGGCATAGGTTGGCGGCTCAGGTCTGCGCCCACATGCGCAGCAGGTTGTGGTACACGCCGGTAAGGCGCACGGTCTCTGCGTTGTCCCCATAGGCACCGCGCAGGCTATAGATGGCCATGTCCAGCTCATACAGCAGCTGGCGCCGCTCGTTATTGGCTACCAGGCTTTCTACCCAGAAGAAGCTGGCAATACGCTGGCCCCGCGTGACGGCGTTAACCCGGTGCAAGGTGTTGGCTGGGTACAGCAGCATGTCGCCCGTCGCCAGCTTGAAGACTTGATCACCGCTGGGCGATTGGATCACCAGCTCACCGCCGTCGTAACTCTCTGGAGCGCTGAGAAACACCGTGCACGACAGGTCGGTGCGCAGATAGCCGCCCACCGACCCTACCGCCGGCACGCTGCGCACCGCGTTGTCAATGTGCGTGCCAAACGCATTGCTGCCCTGGGTGTAGCGGTTAAACGATGGCGGGTAAATCCGCTTGGGCAGCGCGCCGCTCATGAACTGCGCGTTTTTGGCCAGTGTGCTCACCACGACACTGCGGGCTTGGGCGGTGGTGGCACTGTGCTCGGGCATTTGCTGGTTGTTCTTCACCTGTGCGCCCTGCGTGCCCGCCGTGGCTCGCCCGTCCTGCCAGCCTTCGCCTTGTGGGGCTTGGGTGAGTGTGTGCAGAATCTGCGAGACCTCTTCAGGCCCCAGAAGTTGGGAGATTTTCAAGAGCATGGCGGGTTTTGGCAGTGGCGAGGTACTTGCGGGGCTGGATTTAAAATTTCACGTTCATCGACACCTGCACGCTGCGCTGGGTGCCAGGCACCACATGGCCTGCGTACACGCCTTCGTAGTAGTCTTTATTGAGCAGGTTTTTGATGTTCAATTGCAGTGCGTACGGCTCAAACTTGTATTCCACTACCGCGTCCAGCTGGGTGTAGGCGGGCAGGACGTTGGTGTTGGTGGTGTTGGCGTAGCGCAGGCCTACTTTTTCCAGGCCACCGCCCACTTTCCAGCGCTCATTCAAGCGGTAGGTGCTCCAGATGCTTGCAGTGTAGTTAGGCGTGTTGGCGGGGGTTTTGTCCAAGCTGCCCGCCTGCTGAAAACTTGCCTCGTCAATATTGCCGCGCTGCGAAGAGTAGGACGAAAAGACTTCCCATGCTTTGGTAACGCGGCCCGCCACTTCGAACTCGATACCACGGGTATGGCGGCGGCCCGAGAGCAAGAATACGTTGGGGCTGCTCACATCGGTGTTGCGCTCATTGGTTTTGGTGGTGCGAAACAATGCGGTGCGCACGGCCAGGTCGCCGTCCATCAGGTCCCACTTGGCACCCAACTCTACGTTCTTGTTCAGCTCGGGCGGTGTGTTGCTGCCTGCTGCGTCCAACTGGTACAACTCGGCTGACGGGTTGAACGATGTGCCCCAACTGGCGTAGTAGCTGCTGGTGTCGGTGGGTTGATAGATGACGCCCAGGCGCTTGCTGGTGACGGCGTCGGTACGGGCAAAGTTGCCTACTGGGTTGCTGCGGGTGTAATCGGCACTCAAGCGGTCATGGCGCAGGCCCACGATGGCTTTCCACTGCGGGGTGAGGCTAACGGTGTCTTGTACATACAGGCCGGTGGTGTTGCCGGTGTAGCTGTTGGGGCTGTGGCGAAACTGGCTGCTGAAGTAATTAGCGGGCAACAGGGGGTTGGCGTTAGGCTGCAGGGCACTGGCTGTGGGGTTGGTAATTTGGGAGCTACTGCTCGGTGGATTCAGCGCGCCGTTGCCGTTGCTCCAACGCTGCGATGTTTCGCGTGCCAGCTCCAGGCCTGCGATGATTTCGTGCTTCATACCCAGGGCTTTAAAGCTGGTGTTCAGGTCGCTTTGCAGCGTCAACGGGCTTTCTTCGCCGCCGCGTGCGGGGCGGCCACGGTTGACCACCGTGTTGGCATTCAACGCGGTGGTGCCAGCCGCCAGGCGCGGCGCGGTAACCCATAAGTCGCGCTGGTATTTGGCTTTGCGCAACACGGTTTTTAAACTGGTGTCTCGGCTGAACTTGTGCGTATAGGCGGCAGTAAATATGCCCGCGGAATTGCGTTCGTAGTCTGCACCTGCCAGGCCGTAGTAGGTGGTGACGGGCACGGCCAGTGGCAAGCCGTTGAGGTAGGGCACGCCGTAGTCCGGCAGGTTTCTCTCGCGCAGGCAGTAGTAACTCAGCGTGACATCGTCGTTGGTGCCTGCACCAAACCGAATGCTGGGTGCCAATGCCACGCGCTGGTTGGTCACTTCGTCGCGAAAGCTGCCTTGGTCATGCGCCAGCACGTTCAGGCGGACCGCGGTGGTGTCATTGATGGCGCGGTTCAGGTCTACCGTGGCGCGCTTGTAGTTGTCAGTGCCCAAAGTCAGTGTCGCCTCGTTAACCTGGTAGATGCGCGGCACTTTGCTTGCTTGGTTGATCACGCCGCCCGTAGAGCCGCGCCCAAACAGCATGGAGGCCGAGCCACGCAGCACGTCAATGCTTTCCAAGTTGAACGTTTCGCGGTTGTACTGGGCTATGTCGCGGATATTGTCCAGATACAAATCGCCCACCACTGAGAAGCCGCGCAGGGTGATGTTGTCGCCCACGCGCCCGCCTTCGCTGGCGTTGAAGGTCAGGCCCGCTACGTTGCGCAGTGCTTCTTTGAAGGTGTCAGCGTTGCGGTCATGCATCAGCTGCTCGGGCACTACCGTGACGGAGTTGGGTATGTCGCGCAGGGCCTGTACCTGTTTGCCCACGGCAGTGGTGCCAGGGTTGTAGCCCTGTGCCTCGCGGTCACGCTGGTCTTTGATGGTGACGGGTTTGAGGGTTTGTTCAGCGGCGGTGGACGACGCGGTTGTTGATGTAGGGGTGGCAGCAGGAACAGAGGGCGCAGCGGTTTGGGCCATGGCGGCCATGCTGCCTACCAGCATCATGGCGCCCAGGGGCAGTAAGGGTGGTTTGGTGAGTGCGCAGCCGGGTGCTGGGATTGCTACGTTTTTAGTAGCTTCTCCCGCGAAATTTGATTGGGTTGGAGCTCTGTTGTGCTTAGATTTTGAAGCGTTGGGCATGGTGAAACGACCTGATGGTGTGGTTAAACATAAGTCGCTGGCTTCAGGTGCGCTTGCAGTGTGGGCTGCAGGCCTGGGCTGGCTAAGGGTGAGGCGCTAAGCCTTGGGCTACGGCTTGCGCCACAGTACCCAAGCTGGGCCACTTAGGGTGAACTCGATAGCGCTGGTAAAGGCCATGATTGCTTGCATGGTTGGTAGATGCATCTGGTCATGTACGTATTGTAAATGAGAATCATTATTAAATACAATCCCGTTTGTGCCAAAGTGGTTTTTCTACAAACAATGGTTTTTAACCGGGTAAAAGCGCCCGAAGCCGCAGATTCGGCACCGTAGCGCAGTGCTGGCTCCTGCGTTCAATCATGTCTACGTTCGCGCTTCAAGCTTCGCGTTGGCAAAGGCCATCAACTGCGTTGTTGCGTCGGTCTGGGCTAACAGCCGATGGCGCGCCGCTTGGGCGATGCCGCCCCACGCTGCAAGATCTAGAGCCGGTAAAGGCTGGACGCTCAGCCCGTTCCACACGTGGTGAAACAGGCGCAGGTCGCCGGGGGCTTGCAGCCAATCTAAAAATGCGTCCAGCTTGGCGGCGTGGGCGCCGTCATCTTGCGGATAAATGTGCCATACAAAGGGCTGGCCTGCCCACAGGGCGCGTACCAACGAGTCTTCGCCACGCACGCAGTTGAACTGGCAGCTCCACAGCAGGTGGTCGAAGTGGTGTTGCGTGAGCGCAGGCAGGTAGTGGATGCTAAGGTGCTCTGATAATAATAGCTGCTGTCGCGATATTCTATTGTCCTGCGGTGTTACTTTGCTTTCAAAACTACCGTTCTGCAGCATGGGTAGGCATGCTTGTACGGCTGCAGCGGCTCGCCCGTGGGTGACCAACAACTGTGTGCGCTGCGGACCGCGTGCAAGCTGCTCTAGCCATGGTTTGAGCGCTTCAGGCTCATAGCAAAACAGACTGAATGTTTGCGCCGGGCCACTATCTTGGCGGCTGTCTGAGCGAGGTAAATCCAGCTCTGCCAGCCATTGCAGTGGTTTAAATTGCGCTTGCCGCGCCAGCAGGTCCTCCTCGCGCAGCAGGCCGCCGCTAAGCGGTGTAAAGCCCGGGTAGTAAAACCATTTGGTCATGCCCACGCCAGGTCCGGACATGACGGGCGAGGGCAGGCCATGGCTGCGCTGGGCAAACGCTTCGGCGCTGAGGTATTCCAGATTGATCCACAGCAGCGCGGGCGGATTTCCGGACGAATTTTGTACAGCCGGGCTGGTGCCCGCCACGAGGTTAATGGCGGGAATAGCTCCTAATTCAGGAGCTATTGCAGAGGCTTTTTTGTTAGTTTTTTTAACTTTGAACGACACGAGCCAGGCCGCATCCACCTCGCAACCAAAGGCTTCAATAACTACATCGCCGGGGTTATCCGCGCCGAGTTGGGGTCTGCCGGTTGTCCACGCGTGTACCTGTACGCCGCTGGCACCTAGCGGGGCTATCCACTCCAGCGCACTGGCGTCGTCCGTCCACAGGCGAACCTGCTGACCGCGCGCCGCCAAGCAGCAGGCCAGGCGCCAGCACACGCCAATATCGCCAAAGTTGTCGATGACTTTGCAGAAAATATCCCAGTTTTTTGGTGTGACCATGGGGATATTGTGCAGCTTGGGCGGGCACTGGCAGATGCGCGACAAAATTAGGGTAAATGCTTAGACATAAAGGTTTTCGTAGCGTATACATTAGGTCATGCGCTAATTTAGTTCTGCGCCGCTCAATCCGATGAATCAACCCGTGCAAAACGCCACCACCTCCGCTGCAGTCTCCAGCCGTCTTGACCAGATCGAGTGGGTGGGCCACGGCTTGTCACGCCCTGAGTGCGTGTTGGCCACCCAGCGGGGCGACATCTATACCGCTGACTGGCGTGGTGGTGTGGCCCATATCCAGCCCGATGGTAGCCACAGTCTGTACACGGCGCAGGCGGTGGATGGTGATGTAATCAAGCCCAACGGCATAGCGTTGCTGCCCGATGGATCGTTTTTAGTGGCCCATCTGGGGCCTGAGCGGGGTGGCGTGTTTCAGCTTTTCAGAGATGGGCGTACGCTACCGTTTTTGCGCACCGTACAGGGTGTGGATCTACCGCCGAGCAATTTTGTCGTGCAAGACACCGCCGGCCGCACCTGGATCACTGTTAGCACCCGTTTAACTCCCCGCGCGCTGGGTTATCGCGCCACTTGCAACGACGGCTTTGTAGTGATGGTGGACGCCAGCGGTGCGCGCATTGTGGCCGATGGCTTGGGATATACCAATGAATGTGCGGTGGACCCCACGGGGCGGTGGCTGTACGTGAACGAAACTTTCACTCGCAAGCTGTCGCGCTTTGCCATTCGCAGCAATGGCGATTTGGGGCCTAAAGAGGTCGTTACCGAGTTTGGCCATGGCACCTACCCCGATGGCTTGGCGTTTGATGCCAGTGGTGATGTGTGGGTGGTAAGCATTATCAGCAACCGTGTGCTGCGCGTGTCGCAAGATGGCCAGCAGCACCTTTGGCTTGAAGACGTAGACCCCACTCAACTGGACTATGTAGAACAAGCTTATCAAACGCATTGCCTAGGTCGCCCGCATTTAGACGGCGTCAAGAGCAAAGTGCTGCAAAACATATCCAGCTTGGCTTTTGGTGGTGCTGATCTGCAAACCGGCTATTTGGGTTGTCTGCTCGGGGGTTCGCTAGCGCAACTGCGCATGCCAGTGGCTGGGCATCCGCCGGTACACTGGAACTACCCGTAAAACATAAGGCGCAGCAATGGCAATACCGCAAACCACATCTCCCGACGTTGGCTCGTTAGTAGACGCAGCCTACCAAAGCATTCGCAGGCGCATTTTGGACAACGTTTGGGCGCCCGGTTACCAAGCCCTGGAGCAAGAGATTGCCCTGCTACTGGGCATGAGCCGCACCCCTGTGCGCGAGGCTTTGATCCGCCTGTCCCAGGAAAGCTTGGTCGAGGTCGTGCCGCGCCGTGGGATGCGGGTGCTACCCGTGTCACCTAACGACATGAAAGAAATTTACGAAATTTTGACAGCACTGGAGAGCATGGCGGCCGAGTTGTTGGCTGCGCGCAAACCCAGTGAAGCT
>JAYWHJ010000326.1:0-17663 GCA_043777795.1 Polaromonas sp.
GACGGTGACCACGAGCCTACCTGTGCAGGCCCGCGCAGCAGCAACGGAATGCTTTGCCCCAGCGCAAAGCCCAGAGTCCGCGTCGATTTTTGCGCAGTGGCCCGTTGATGAACGCCCAGCGCCACATTGAGCCATCCCGCCTCGCGGCCAAAGGGTTTGACCGTGCCGTTCTCCAGCAAATTTTGCGCGTCAAAGTGAGAGCGCTCGCGGTAGGGCGAGGCCACGGCTTGCAGCACGGCCAGCTCGCGCAGAGCGTACAGCTTGTGCATCTCAACCAGCGCGGGGTTCAGTCCAAAATGACCGTCCAGATCCAGTGCGCCACCCGCTGTACCGGGCGGGGCAATGGCCAATGCTTGGCGGCGCTTGGCATACTGGGGGTCGCCGTGCGGGGGTACGGCGGACAAGCCGTCCATGCCGCCGCGCAGAAAAATAAACACCAGCCGCCGTTCGCTGGTTTGCTGCAAGGCTGAGCTTGCTGCGAAGCTGAGTTGGGGCAGGCCCAAGAGTGCGGTTGCAGCACCTAGAACATTCAGGGCATTGCGTCGTGTGGTGTGCATAGTTATCTCCGTTGAAATTCTGGACTTGCTAGCCAAAGTGCCAGGCCCTGCTGAGCGCTTTCTGCGCGGGCAATGGCTTGGCGTGTGTCCACGCCAAGCGCAGCACCATAGCTTGCCAAGGCCAGTTGTTCGGGTTCCACCCGCGAGCCCAGGCGAGCGGCCACAATGCCCGCCCACTCGATGCGTTTCCACAGGGCATCCCCGCCAGACCAAGCCGCGGCGATGTCTGGCCAGCCCTGGGGTGAGGGCGCGAAAAATGGCCTGTGCCCCATGCCTCGCAGCGTCGAGTAAAGCACCTGCGTGTTGGTTGCACGCAAAGCAGGTACCGCCCGAATGCATGACACCACATATTCCATTGGGGACTTGAGCTTGGCCAATGGACGCTCCCAGCACTCAGGGCAGGCCAATAATGCGTCATGCACGGTGGGTAGGTGACCGTCTGATTCTCGAAATGCACTTGCGATACGAGCGACCGCCGCGGGAGGTGGATCGTCGGCGATGAAATGGCGGGCCAGCTTGGTCGCAATATGGGTAGCGGTGGCAGGGCTGGCGGCCAGGTCGCGCAGGACCGCATCGCCCTGTGCTTTGCCTTCCTGGGCGTAGGTTTTTCCCATCATCACTTTGGTGCCTGGCGAATGCCGGTCAGGGTCAAATTGAAAGCCTGAGGTGTTAGGTGCAAGATCGAACATCGTGGGCCTGGCCGTCCAGCCTGTAATCACCCGCGCAAACTCGGTGACGTCGGCTTGCTGGTAGCCACCATTCACACCCAGGGTGTGCAGCTCTAAAATCTCACGCGCCAAGTTTTCGTTGAGATCGACCGGCGTTGGAAACGCGGCACTCGACGCACTGCGCAAGCCCTGTCCTGTCCAGCCTTTGCGAACCGACAAGTGATTGTCAAGGTACATGAGCATCGCCGGGTGTTGGCTTGATGCGAGCAGCATGTCGACAAAACGGCCATTGACATGCGGACGGATCGCCTCGCGCTCAAAGCTGCCCACCAGCGCGAATACCAGCGCTTTTTCTGCCGATACCGCAAAATGGTTCGACCAAAACCACACCAGCCGCTCATGAAAAGGGGCTGGTGTGGATCCTGCTACCGCTAGCCGGGCAGCGAATTCGTCGAGCATGATGGGCCCCATCTGCTCCCGAAACGTGGACTCTATCGTGCGCGGGGCGCTTGGGCTTTCCATCGCCGAGCCCGCCTTGCCAAGACTGGCAATCCAGCGCGGATACGCCTTCAGCGCCTCACTGGAGTGTGCCAGCTTGTTGAACGCTGGGTAAATGGGCGGGGGCGTGGTAATCTGCTTGCGCAGCCATGCCACTGGGTCGCTGCCCACTGCGGCCAAGTCATCGGGTGTGGCGCCCAGGCCAAAACGGTTCAGGGCAATGGTAGTTTGGATGGTCATATGCGCTATTGAACGTTCATGTTGGCAGATTCCTTCTGCGATCCATCAATAAGATAAAAAAATGTGACCGAAGGAATTTGATCCGGCGTGCGTTAAATAGTTGTTGAGCTCTCACAAAATTGAACCCGTACCCGCCATTGCAAACCACCCCGACACCTGCGGATTCTGCCCAAGCGCAGTTGGACGAGGCGCTCGACCACGCGTTGATGGCGGCCGTGTGCACGCGCGACAGCCGCGCTTTTGCCCGCTTGGCACAGCGCCATGCGGGCTGGGCGTTGGGATTTACAGAACGCATGTTGGGATCAAAGCACGAGGCAGAAGATGTGGTGCAAACCGCTTTCCTGCGAGTATGGCAGGGTGCAGCCAAGTGGGAGCCAAGCGCCAAATTCAGCACCTGGCTGTACCGAATTTTGTACAACCTGTGCATGGACCAGTTTCGTGCGCGCGGCAGGGCTGCGGCCCAACCGTTGGACGATGGGGTTGCCGACACCCTGGCCGATGCTGCGCCTAGCAGCGAGGAGCAGTTATCGGGGCACCAGCGCGACGCGCAGGTGCGCGCGGCGCTGGCCAGCCTGCCGGCCAGCCAGCGTGATGCCATGGTGTTGCGTTATTACGAAGAGCTGCCCCAAGCGGAGGCGGCCGCATTGATGGGGGTGAGCGAGGGCGCATTGGAGTCGCTGCTCTCACGTGCCCGTGCCACGCTGCGAAAAACGCTGCGAGACAAGCTAAGAGAAGACTTGCATTAAAGGACTGTCTATGAACTTCAACCGATTTACACAATGCTGCGCAGCCTACGGTGCAGCGCGTCGGCGCTGGCCAGAGGCCGAGCGCTGGCTGTTCGACCACTTTGCCCGCACCATGGAGGGTGCCGTGCTACTTGCTGAGGTCGAACGCACCGATCGGTTTTTGGATGCGCTTGCACCAGCCGAGCCCCATCCGCGCTTTACCCGCGACTTGGTGAGGCTTACCAAGCCTGCATGGCGCCGGTTTGGTGCGCCAGTGGCCGCCTTGGCAGCCAGTGGCCTTTTGGGATGCGTGGTGGGATTTGTACAGATACAAGCCCAGACGCAGGCGCAGGTCACTGTCGACACCCAGCTGGCTGCACGATGGCTCTTCGGGCTACAAAGCCTGCAGGAGGTGGGGCTGTGATGGGCTTACTGCGCGATACGCGCGTTCGCTGCTTAGTCGCGCTCTTGTTTGTCTCGCTGGCGGGCAATCTGTTTCTCGGGGGCATCTTGGCGGGGCGCAGCACCGGCCAAGTGCCTGCTGAGTCTCAGACCCGACGCAGTATCCAGGCCATGCTGGCCCCACTGCCAGATGCCGAGCGTGAACTGGTACGCAGAGAGATTGCTGTAGTGATGCCCAAGGTGCGCGAGCACTTTGATGCCCTGCAGCGCGCGCGTGCGGCGCTGGCAGCAGACATGGTCAAACCACAGACCGACAGCGCAGCGCTGGAACGCGCTTTCGCCGATGTGCAGACGCATACCTCCGCCATCGGTGCGCAGCTGCAGCAAGCCATCGCGCGTGCCTTGCCGCGGTTGACCCAGGCGCAGCGCCAATCCATGGTGCAGGCCCTTGCGCGGCGTGACAGCTCGGGCGCGTTACCGCTGCCGTAAAGCGCACCTCACCGTGTTTTGAAACTGCGCGAAACCCCGTAGCCCACCGCCGCCCCCACACACTGCGCCGCCACAAAGCCCAGCGCGCTCGCGGGTGCGATGCCTGCAAAGCTGTCGCTGAGCATGCGGCCCAGCACGGCGGCCGGGTTGGCAAACGAGGTGCTGGCGGTAAACCAATAGGCTGCGCCGATGTAGCACGCTACCAGGGCGCTGGCTTTGGCGTTCACCCCTGCAGCGCCTGAGCGGGCGATGACGAAAATCAAACCAGCGGTGGCCATGGCCTCGGCAATCCATTGCCCCCAGCCCACAAACTGCCCCGCAGCATCCAAGCCGCCGCGCAGCTTGGCGCTGGTTTGCAGGATGGGCATGTCAAACATGGCATGCGCCAGCCAGGCACCCAGTACGGCACCCAGTAATTGGGCTACTATAAATACAATAGCTGCTAGCGCGATATTTTGCTGCGATAGAGGCTGATTTCGTATAAAAATCAGCGTCACCAGCGGGTTAAAGTGCGCCCCGCTGATAGGGCCCAGCACTTCAATCAACACAAACAGTGCAAACACCGTAGCCAACGTATTGGCCAGCAGCGCCACGCCGAGGTTGCCGCCGCTCAAGCGCTCGGCCATGATGCCCGAGCCAATCACTGCGCACAGCAGCATGGCCGTGCCCAGGCATTCGGCGAGGGCTTTTTGCGCCAAGCTGGCGCTGGGTACTGCGCCGCTCATTGCATTAGGGTGGTAGCGGCGTTGTCACACACGGTGATGATCAGGTCCATGCGCGGCGCCTCGGCCAAAATGCTGCGCGCCCGGTTGTGGGTGCATAAAAAGAGAAGGTTGACTTGGGAGTTCATCGCGGTTCTCATGCGTGCGCCAACGCCCGCGCGCTGGACTGCAGCGCCAGGGTTTGAAGCTTTTCCGGTGGCAGGCTGACGAGTAATTCGATACGCCGCTTCACGGCCAAGAGTGTTTGGTGAAAGGCGGCCAGTTTATCTGCATCGGGGGCATCACCTGCACTCGGATCAGAGTAGCTCCAGTGGGCCGTAGCCGGTTGCCCAGGCCAGAAGGGGCAAACTTCACCCGCTGCGTTGTCGCACACAGTGATGATCAGATCCATCTGGGGCGCATTGGGCACGGCAAAGTCATCCCAGCTTTTGCTGCGCAACCCCTCGGTGGAAATGCCCACCTCACGCAGCACCTGCAAGCCCAGCGGGTTGGGTTGTTGATTAGCGCGCGGGCTGCTGCCAGCGGAGTAGCCGTTGAACTTGCCACGCCCCAGGTGGTTGAGCAGTGCCTCGGCCAAGATGCTGCGGGCGGAGTTGTGGGTACACAGAAAGAGGACGTTGAGTGGAGAAGGCATTGGGTTTGAAGTTTATAGTGCAAATTGTGCCGCTAGCGCAATAAAAAATTGCGGGAGCAGCTATTGAATGTATAGTGAATGCTCACCACTAGCAGCAGCTCGCCGTTGCTACACCGGGAGCACCGCAGTTGGAGGGTGTAAGCGCGATGGCCGCGAGAGAAGTGTTGGATGCCATGTTGGGGCCAGCTGCGGCGCTGCACGCCGTGGTTGGCCGCGCTGCCTTGTCAGTCCCATACGTGGTGGACGCGCCAGTGGTCACAAAGCTCTCCCATGCAATGCCTTGCGGGTCATGCACCCAGCCTTTTTCGCTTTGCGCGTAGCAGCAAGTGGCCGCGCCTTGGCCCGTGACACTCACACCGGCTTGTTGCAAGCTGTCGGTCATCTGGTGCAGATCACCTGCACTTTCAACCTGAAAGCCCAAGTGGTCCAGCCCAGCCGCATGGCCTTGGGCCGAGATAGCAAAGTTAACCCGCGGGTCGTCCAGCATCCACTTGGCGTAGTCGGGCTTTTGCACGCTGGGCGCATGGCCAAACAGGGCGCTGTAGAAGCCCACGGACTGGGCAATGTCGTTAACAGAGAGGTGAACGTGAAAGCGTTTCATGGCAAAACTCCTTGGTGAATTGAACAAGATTCCTGGGCAGAGCGGGTCTCAACAACAGGCAGGCTCACTGCCCCCCACATCGCAGGCCTGCCCAGCGCAGCAGTGCTCGGTCAGGTAGGCTAGCAAGGTGTTCATTTGGGCGTAATTTGCCCGGTAAATCAGGTTGCGCCCGCGCTGCTCGGCGCTCACCAAGCCGCTGTGCGACAGCTCTTTGAGATGGAACGACAGCGCGCTGGGCGCAATGTCCAGCAGCGCGGCCAGCGCACTGGGCGTGAGCCCATCGCTACCCGCCACCACCAGCGCGCGAAAGCTGCGCAGCCGCTGCGCCTGTGCCAGCGCAGCCAAGGCGCGGATGGCCTCGGTTTCGGCCAGTTTGGCAGTTTTATTGGGTTTGGATATCGTTTTCATAATTCAATCATAGTTGAATTATGAAAGCATGGCAACCCTCCGATGTTTTACCTATGCGCTGCAGCACCGCCCTGCTTGCCTATCTGCTTAAGTACTGCGCATCCAACGAGGCGGCTTGCAACGGATGCAAGCCGCCCAGTTCTGCTCTGGTCCTGCTATGCCAGATCGTAGCGGTCCAGGTTCATCACCTTGCCCCAAGCCGCCACAAAGTCACGTACAAACGCTGGCTGTGCATCGCTGCATGCGTAGACTTCTGCAATGGCCCGCAGCTGTGCGTTGGAGCCGAAGACCAGGTCTGCTACCGTACCCGTGGAAACAGGTGTGCCCGTTGCCCGATCGCGTCCCTCTAGCACGCCTTCGGATGTGGCGCTTTTTTGCCATTGGGTGTTCATGTCCACGAGGTTGACGAAAAAGTCATTCGTCAATGTTTCGGGTCGCTGGGTAAACACTCCGTGTGCTGATTGCCCAAAGTTGGCATTCAGCACGCGCATGCCGCCCACCAGCACCGTCATCTCAGGTGCGGTCAGCGTCAGCAAGTTGGCCTTGTCTACCAACAGTTCGGCAGCCAATGCCTCATGTCCCGTGCGCAGGTAATTGCGAAATCCGTCTGCAGCAGGCTCCAGCACCGCGAAGGAATGCACATCGGTCTGCGCTTGCGATGCGTCCATGCGCCCTGGCGAGAAGGGGACCTGCACTGTTACCCCCGCCTTCTTGGCAGCGGCTTCGACGGCGGCGCAGCCGCCCAACACAATCAGGTCGGCCAGCGACACTTTCTTGCCACCCGACTGTGCGCGGTTGAAGTCATTTTGAATCGCCTCCAGCTTGGGCAACACTTTGGCCAGCTCAGCGGGTTGGTTTACCTCCCAATCCTTTTGCGGTGCGAGCCGAATGCGCGCACCGTTGGCACCGCCGCGCTTGTCACTGCCGCGGAAAGTAGAGGCAGACGCCCAGGCCGTGCTGACCAGTTGCGAGATGGACAAACCCGATGCCAATAGCTTGGCTTTGAGGGCCATGATGTCTTGCGCGTCCACCAGCGTGTGGTCTAGCGCAGGAATCGGGTCCTGCCAAATCAGCTCTTCCTTGGGTACCAATGCGCCTAGGTAGCGCGAGCGCGGGCCCATGTCGCGGTGCGTGAGCTTGAACCAGGCTCTGGCGTAGGCATCTGCAAACTCGGCCGGATTTTGCATGAAGTGGCGCGAGATTTTTTCGTAGGCTGGATCCATGCGCATGGCCATGTCGGCGGTGGTCATCATCGGCGCGTGGCGTTTGGCTTTGTCGTGGGCATCGGGTACCGTGTCTGCTGCGGCAGTGTCTTTGGGCGTCCACTGGTGCGCGCCAGCCGGGCTCTTGGTCAGCACCCATTCGTAGCCAAACAGGTTCTCAAAGTAGCCGTTGTCCCACTGCACAGGGTTGTTAGTCCAGGCACCTTCGATCCCGCTGGTGATGGTGTCTGCGCCCTTGCCGCTGCCCAAACTGTTTTTCCAGCCAAAGCCCTGCGCTTCAATGCCTGCGCCCTCGGGTTCTGCGCCTACATAGGTCTGTGGATTAGCCGCACCGTGGGCCTTGCCAAAGGTATGGCCCCCCGCAGTCAGCGCCACGGTCTCGTAGTCGTCCATGGCCATGCGGGCAAAGGTCTCGCGGATGTCGCGCGCCGAGCCCAGCGGGTCAGGCTTGCCTTCAGGCCCTTCCGGGTTAACGTAAATCAGGCCCATGGTAGTGGCACCCAGTGGGTTGTCCAGCGTACGCTCACCTTCGCGGCTGTGTGCGTAGCGCTTGTCCGTGGCCATCCATTGGGTCTCTGCGCCCCAGTTGATGTCTTCTTCGGGCTCCCAAATATCCGGGCGCCCGCCGCCGAAGCCAAAGGTTTTAAAGCCCATCGAGTCCATGGCCACGTTACCGGCCAACATCATCAGGTCAGCCCAAGACAGCTTGCGGCCATACTTTTGCTTGACCGGCCAGAGCAGCCGACGCGCCTTGTCCAGGTTGCCGTTGTCAGGCCAGCTATTGAGCGGTGCAAAGCGCTGAGAGCCAGAGCCCGCGCCGCCCCGGCCATCGGCAATGCGGTAGGTGCCCGCGCCGTGCCAGGCCATGCGCACGAAGAAAGGGCCGTAGTGGCCGTAGTCGGCAGGCCACCAGTCCTTGGAGTCGGTCATCAGGGCGGTGAGGTCCTTGACCACTGCATTCAGGTCAAGGCTTTTGAATTCTTTGGCATAGTCGAAATCCTCGCCCATGGGATTGGACTTGGCCGAGTGCTGGTGCAAGACCTTCAAGTTCAGTTGATGGGGCCACCAGTCTGCATTGGCAGTAGCGCCCGCAATGGTGCGCTTGGTTGCGGTGCCCGAGAACGGGCATTGTGCTTCGGTTGTCATGGTTTATTCCTTCCAAAAGTGCCCTTGGCGGATAGCTAGGAGACACAGGAGGAATATTAAAACTATTAATTTTTAATATCCAATTGGTTTTGGCTATTAAAGGCATTGAACAATGGGCTGCCAGGAGTGTGGGTGTGCTGCAGTGCAAGACCCGCCATGCTGGAAAGACAGTGTCTGCACTAGCGGTAGAACGCCCGTCGGCCTGATCCAGCACAAACGTAGCCACGCTGACCAATACTGATGAGTATCTGGCTCCAGCGCATTAAACAATTGCGGCAGAAGCTATCAACAATATAGCAAATTACACCGCAAGGCACGAAACCTGTAGGTGCAATCACCCAGGTGAAACAGGGCCGACAGCCCCCAAAACACAAGCGTACTAAGATAGATCCCAGTACCATCCAAAACCTGAAGGAAACGCTATGACTATGTCCGCCATCCAATCCCAAGTCAGCCCCGAAGAATGGGCCATCCGCTGCGATCTGGCCGCTTGCTATCGACTGGTGGCCATGTACGGCTGGAGCGACCTGGTGTTCACCCACATTAGCGCCAAGCTGCCCGGGCCAGAACACCATTTTTTGATCAACCCCTACGGCCTGATGTTTGACGAGATCACCGCCTCCAGCCTGGTGAAGGTGGACAAAGACTGCAACAAAGTCATCGACTCGCCCTACCCAGTCAACCCCGCAGGCTTTGTCATCCACAGCGCTGTGCACGAGGCGCGCGAGGACGCAGGCTGCGTGCTGCACACCCACACGCGCGCAGGCGTGGCTGTGAGCGCGCAGGCGGCGGGTGTGCTGCCTATCAGTCAGCAAAGTACCTTTGTGCTCGGCTCGCTGGCCTACCACGGCTACCAGGGCGTGGCTTTTCGCCCCGAGGAAAAGCCCAGCCTGCAAGCCGACCTGGGAACTGCCAACTATTTGATGCTGCGCAACCACGGCCTGCTCACCGTGGGCAAAACCATTGCGGACGCGTTCTTGCACATGTATGTGTTTGAGGCCACCTGCCAAATCCAGATCAGCGCGCAAGCGGGCGGCCCACTCACCCAGGTGGAGCCGAGCATTGTGCAAGGCGTGGCGCAGGCCATGAAGGTGCAAACCGGCGGCATCGGCGGCGCGTTTGTCTGGCCGTCGCTCATCCGCAAACTGGAGCGCGCGGATACTTCTTATAAAACCTGAGCCTCATTAGCTCTGTGCTTGGCGGTGCGGCGCTGGAGGAACCTGCGCGGCCTTCATCTGCTTGCGCTGCGTTGGCGGCCCTGTGTTAGCTAATTATTTACTATGTATTTAATAGCTGCCACCGCCATATTTCATTGGGCTAGAGTGCGATAAATGCCTCAAAAAACCGCTCTAGAACTGGAAAATTTGCGATTCTCAGGCGATTTTCGGTTCTCCAGAGGGTTTTCAGCGCCTGAAGGTGGCTATTTTCCCCTTTTTTTTAGATGCCAATTGGCCTGTAAGCCAATAAATGAATGCGGGAGCAGCTACGTAATAAATAGCGGGTGTCGTGCTCCATAGCACTGAGAGTTATCGCCTTCGCATGCCTATTGATCCGGCCCGATGGTCTCTCAATTTCCGTTCGGCCAGGGCCTGTCGAACCCCTTCGACAGGCTTAGGCCGAACGGTCCATAGTTCAAAAGGCCGGATCAACAGCCCAACGCGCCACAACGATATGAACCGTCGTGCGTGGCCAACGGCACTAGCACCTGCCATTCGCTGACGATCAGCACGCTCGCCACCATTTTGCAGCCGCCGTTGGCAGCCATGAATTACGCGCCACCCTCGGACGGGCGATCGGCTGCCAGCACGGCCCTGCTGGTACCAAACCTGCCGGGCGATCCCTGGTTGCCGTGGCAGTCGCTAAAGCCAATCATCGTGAAGGTAAAAGGCTTCACCACCATCGCAGGAGTTTGCAGTGTGTTGGTGACAAAAGCATGACGCAAAGTAAATACAAAATTGAAGCGAAAAATGCGTGTTGCAACAAATGTATCGCTGGTTGCCCGGCGCCAATGGATGCAAGCTAACAACTATTAAATATATAGCTGCTCCCGCAATGTTTTATTGTGCCAATTCACCAAAATGCCATAAAACCGCCATCTCGATGTCATGCAAGTGCCGCAGAATTTCTTGGTCTGGTTTGAAACATCGCAAGCTGAAAAAGCTTGCATACCTAACACCGAGAGGGCACACCATGAAAGCACTGTCTATTCCCACATTAGCGCTGTCCCCAAGCAGCTTGCCCCACGGGGCTATTCAACCTAACGCCCCACTGCCAATCGCTATTGCGCAGCCTGCCGACCACGCGCCAACAGCGCGAATTCAAGTGGTGTGGGCACGCCACCAAGACGAGGTGCGGCAAGCCCAGAAGCTGCGCTACGACGTATTTGCAACCGAGATGGGCGCTCGTTTGGATACAGCGGTGCCCGAGCACGATGTAGACAAGTTTGATGATTTTTGCGAGCACCTTTTGGCGCTCGACACTGCGTCTGGCCAAGTGATTGGTACCTACCGGGTGCTCACACCCACGCAGGCCGTGCGGGCCGGAGGCGCTTACAGCGATACCGAATTTGACCTGCGTCCCCTGAGCCATCTGCGCTCCAAAATGGTGGAGCTGGGCCGCAGCTGCGTACATGCCGACTTTCGCCAAGGTGGCGTCATCTTGGCGCTGGGCAGCGCCTTGTATGAATTCATGGCACGCAACAAGCTGGAAACCATGATGGGCTGCGCCAGCATCCCCATGCTGCATAACGGCGTGGTCAGTGGTGATATAGCCGCAAGTGTGTGGCGGCAAATGCAAGACAAGCATATGGCCAGCCCAGAGCTGCAAGTCAAAGCCCATTTGCCGTTGCCAGTGGAGCAGCTAGACAACAGCCTGGACGTCGCACCACCGGCTTTGATCAAAGGCTATCTGCGTCAAGGCGCCAAAGTGCTGGGCGCGCCCGCCTGGGACCCCGACTTCAACACCGCTGACCTGCCTTTGCTCATCCACGTCAAAGACGCGCCGAGCCGCTTTTTGAAATACTTTGCAGGTGCCGCGTGAGACCGGGTTGGATTGCCGCCAAAGCTTCTTTTGGGTCCCATAGCGAGCGACCAGAAGGCGTGCGCGCGGTGTTTATATCCGACCTGCACTTGGGTACCGCGGGCTGCCAGGCGGTGGCGCTACTGGACTTTCTCAAGGCCTACCCTAGCCAAAACCTGTACCTGGTGGGAGACATTATTGACGGCTGGCAACTGCGCAGGCGCTGGTACTGGCCCCAAGCCCATAACGACGTGGTGCAAAAGCTGCTGCGCCGGGCGCGCAAGGGCTGCCGGGTGGTGTTCATACCGGGTAACCACGATGAATTTGCACGCGCCTTCATAGGGCAGCAATTTGGCGGCATAGAGGTGCTGGACGAGGCTGTGCACACCACTGTATTGGGGCAAAAACTATGGGTCACACACGGTGACTACTTTGATGGGGTGATCCAATGCGCCAAGTGGCTCGCCTATCTGGGGGACAACTTGTACGAGTTCACTTTGCGCCTGAACCGCTACCTGAATCATTGGCGTGCCAAGCTTGGTTTGCCGTACTGGTCGTTATCGGCATTTCTCAAAGGTAAAGTCAAAAGCGCCTTGAACTACGTCACTGATTTTGAGCGGGCAGTGGCCCGCGAAGCGCACAACCGTGGCTATCAGGGGGTGGTGTGCGGACATATTCACCGTGCTGAGATGCGCGACATTGACGGCGTGCTGTATTGCAACGATGGCGATTGGGTGGAAAGCCTGACCGCATTGGTCGAGCACCATGATGGCAGGCTGGAGATAGTGCATTGGGCCGGGCAGTCAGGCCATCCGCTGGCAGTGGCGGTACCCTCGCCACGGCATACAGTGCCCCCTGAAATGGCAGGAGTATCTGTATGAAAATTGCATTGGTAACTGACGCATGGTTGCCTCAGGTCAATGGCGTGGTGACCACGTTGGTAGAGCTGGTGCAGGGCCTGCGCGACAACGGGCACGAAGTCAAGGTGGTGCACCCCGGCTTATTCAAAACCCGGCCCTGCCCGGGCTACGCGGGTATTGATTTAGCCATCAGACCCGGCCGCACATTGCCGGGTATGTTGGACGGCTATACGCCCGATGCAGTGCACTTGGCCACAGAAGGCCCACTGGGCTGGGCGGCACGCAAGCATTGCCTGCGCAGGCAGTGGGCATTCACCACTGCGTTTCACACCAAGTTTCCAGAGATACTGCATGCGGCGGTCAAACTGCCGCTCAGTTGGGGCTATGCATTGTTTCGGCATTTTCACCGACCCTCATCGGGTGTGATGGTGCCTACACAGGGTGCATTGCAAATGCTGGCGAGCCGGGGGTTTACGAATTTGCGTGGTTGGACACATGGGGTGGACACCAAACTGTTTGCCTATGCGCCGCAGGCGCGGATATTCCCTGCGCTGGGGCCTCTGGTGCGGCCACTTAGCTTGTATGTGGGCAGAGTGTCGTACGAGAAGAATATTGAACACTTCCTGCAAATGGACATACCCGGCACCAAGGTGGTTTGTGGCGTAGGTCCCTTGATGGAGAAGTTGTATGCGAAGTACCCGCAAACTGTCTGGGTCGGCTTGTTACAGCGGGAGGTGCTGTCTCAGCTGTATGCAAGCGCAGATGTGTTTGTTTTCCCCAGTCCCAACGAAACCTTTGGTTTGGTGATGCTGGAGGCGATGGCCTGCGGCACCCCAGTAGCTGCGTTTCCAGTGGATGGCCCGACAGAGGTGCTGGGTGCACACCAAGGTGCTTCACAGGGCGGTGTTCTTCACACCGATTTGCAGCAAGCTTGGGAAGATGCCAGAAAAGTCCCGCGCCATGAGGCACGCCTGCGTGCCCTGAGCTTTAGTTGGGAGGAAGCCACACAACGTTTCATTACATTCCTGGTGCCTATACAAGCCCATAATCGATTAGTGAAACCATCCATGCTGTCATCATTTTTTCACAAAACTGTCACATAAAGGGGGCACACTCCAGCCAGCACGCCAAGAAAATTACATTGAGACACCAAGACCGCTATGGACAAGCCGCAGACCAAGCAGGACATTTTTTTAGACCGAGATCAGAGTATTTTGGAGTTTAATCGCCGGGTGCTGAGCTGGGCGCTGCGAGACGACGTGCCTGCATTGGAGCGTTTGCGTTATGTGTGCATCGTGTCTTCCAATTTAGACGAGTTTTTTGAAGTTCGGGCCGCGCAGCACCTGGTAGCCATGGTGACCGATGACCACAAAGGCGACTACAGCGTAGCCTCATTTACCAATTTGGCCAACGCGGCGCATGCCTTGGTAGATGAGCAGTACAGGATATTCAACGATGCTGTGACACCTGCGTTGGAAGCCAGCGGTGTGCATGTCGTGTCGCATGGACGCCGCAGTGTGCAGCAAAAAAAGTGGGTGAAAGAGTATTTTGAACGCGAAGTGCAGCCTCTGCTGATGCCGGTGGGCCTGGATCCGGCGCACCCTTTCCCCTTGGTGGCCAACAAGTCGCTCAACTTTATTGTGCGCTTGATCGGCAACGATGCTTTTGGCCGGGCCAACGAAATTGCCATTGTGAAAGTACCCAGGATACTGCCGCGCTTGATACGCATGCCACATAAGCATCGTGACAATGAGGTCTCGTTGGTATCGCTGTCCAGTGTGATTCGTGGGCATTTGGCTGATTTGTTCCCGGGGCGACAGGTCTCAGAGTTTTCCCAGTTTCGTGTCACTCGGCATTCTGATTTGGCGGTCGATGAAGAGGAGGTGCGCAACCTGCGCACCGCATTGCGGCTGGGCTTGCAACAGCGCCATTACGGGCAAGCGGTGCGCTTGGAGGTATCCGCTGGATGCTCTGTATTTTTGTCAGAATTTCTCACAGAGCAATTTAACTTACCGCCGCAGGCCGTCTACCGCGTGCCTGGCCCGGTCAACCTAGTGCGCTTTAGCCAATTGATCGACTTGGCAGACCAACCGCAATTGCTGTTTCCGGCGTTCCGATCCGTGGCGCCGCATGAGTTGCTGCCCAACGTACCTATTTTCGACCAAATGCGCGAGCGCGATATTTTGATTCACCAACCGTTTGAGAGCTTCGATGGGGTGATGACATTCCTGCGCGAGGCGGTGCGGGATCCGCAGGTGCTAGCCATACGCCAAACCATCTACCGCACAGGAGCGCAGTCAGAGATGATGGATTTGCTGGGCGAGGCGGTTCGCTTGGGCAAGGAAGTGACGGTGGTGGTAGAGCTGAAAGCGCGTTTTGACGAAGAGGCCAATATCAATTGGGCGGAGGCGCTGGAAGCACTCGGCGCGCAGGTCGTCTATGGGGTCGTAGGCCTTAAAACGCATGCCAAAATGCTGTTGGTTACGCGCCGGGAGGGCAAAACTTTGCGCCGGTACGGCCATTTGTCTACGGGTAACTACAACCCGCGCACGGCCAGGCTGTATACCGATTTAAGCTATCTGACTGTCAATCCGGAGATCACCTCGGACATGCAGGCCCTGTTTGTCCACATGGCAGGGCAGTCTAAGCTGCCAAAGCTCAAACGCCTGTGGGTCGCCCCGTTCAATCTGCAGAAGAATCTGATCGACAAGATTGATGCTGTCGCCAATGCGGGTGCGCATCAAGATAGGCGCATCATTGCAAAAATGAATGCGCTGACGGACGAATCGTTGATGCGCTCTTTGCTACGGGCGGCGCGTGCAGGTGTGAAGATAGATTTAATCGTGCGCGGAGCCTGCACTTTTCCGTTAATAGACCCGCTGGTGCGTGCCAACGTGGTGGTGCGTTCAGTTATCGGCCGATTTTTAGAGCACTCACGCATTTTTTATTTTCGCGCAGGCAGCGAGGAAGATGTGTATCTTTCCAGCGCTGATTGGATGAACCGCAACATGTTGCGCCGTATTGAGCTGGTATGGCCCGTGCTGGATGCGCGGCTGCGCCAGCGCGTGGTCGATGAATGCCTGGTGCCCTACCTGCACGACACGGCCAATTCCTGGTTGATGCAGCCCGATGGCACTTACCTGCATTCAGAGAGCGGCAGTGCTTTAAGTGCGCAGGCAGAGCTGGCAAAACGGCACACGCTGTTTGCCAGTACCAAAATGGTTCAGATTGCGCAGTAGGAGGCAAGATGGATGTGGTGTTGTGGCGACATGCTGAAGCGTTCGATCTGACAGGCCCAGAGGATGCCCTAGCCGATCTGGCGCGCGAGTTGACTCCGCGCGGCTCCAAGCAGGCTGCGCGCATGGCGACTTGGTTAGACCGCCAGCTACCAGAAAGCACGAAGATATTTTCCAGCCCTGCACTGCGTGCAGACCAAACAGTACGCGCCTTATCGCGTAAATTCAAGACGCGGTCTGAGCTGGCACCAGGTGCTCAGTATGCCGAGCTACTGAGCGTGGCCCAGTGGCCAGCAGGGGACGGCACGGTGTTATTGGTAGGCCACCAGCCCAGCTTGGGGGCGTTGATAGCGCACTTGCTCAACTTTGAAGCAGAGCTATGTGCCGTGAAAAAGGGGGCGGTGTGGTGGCTGCGCACCCGAGAGCGCAATGGCCAGCTGGAGACAGTGGTAGTGACAGTCCAAACGCCAGAGTACTTGTAATTCCATTTCTAAATTATTTCTGTCGGTGTTGCGTCGCCTTGACGTGCTGCAGCACTGTCTGAGGCGATTGCGGGTGCTGAGGCTTTGCACACCAGCCTCATTGACGTGATCTCACTTACCTGATTTTTTGGCGCTTTGGGGACGCCCTGTTTTGAGCGACGGGATGGCCTTCAATGTGCTCAAGAACACCTAGTCGGACATGGTGGTGAGGGCCAGCAAGCCAGCACGCAGCAGCTCACCTTTTTTGGCGGGTTTGGCAAGCCGGATGGCACGCTCCTTGAGCGTTTGAAGCGCAACATACTCGTTTTTTGGAATCGTAAAGCTGTCGCGAACCAGTTTGGTTCTTTTAACTTTTTTGGGATCGGCTTTCGCTGTTGCTTTGCCTTTGGTTGCAGCGGAAGACTTGATCTCGGTGCTTTTGACTACGGGGCTCACTGTAGCCACCTTGGCAATGGGCTCCAATTTTTTCAACGCGATCGGTGCAGTTTTTTTTGTGGGAGAACGCCCTTTTGGCGCAGCGCGGTCGGGGGTGGGCTTGCTAGCAGTTTTGGATGCCATGAATGATTCCTTTAAAAGGTATAAATGGTATATACCGTTTAATTGAAAGTCAAGCAACCACCTTTATCCACAGAGTGACCCCGGTCTTTTGCCAGGCCAAAACCTCTTCGTGTAGCAGGTGAATGGACTGGGGATAAGTAGATTGCCATTGGCTGCTCAACTGAAGTTCAAAGCCTTCAATGGTGCGGCGCAGGAGCAGGTTGTCGGTGTCGGGCGTACGGCGGGCGTGGCAGACAATCACGGCCAATCGCAGCGCCAGCAGCTGGTGCACAAAATCAACATCCTCCAGCGTGTCGCTGAGTTTTTTGAGCTTGCCGCGATGGCCAAATACCAACAGGCTCAAGCGGTGCAGTTCTGGCTGGGCAAAGCCTGGCGCATCCGTGTTGTCCAAAATATAAGCACCGTGCTTGTGGTAATCGGTGTGTGAAATGCGGGTACCAATCTCATGCACCTGCGCGGCCCAGCCCGCTTTGCGCAGCAAGCGATCGCGGTGCGCCTCGGGCTCATTGCTGACCAGTTGCTCCAGGAAGTGAAGGGTGGCTTTGCCTACACGGTTGGCATGCGCAGAGTCCACTGCAAAGTTCAGTGCCAAGCGTTGAATGCTGGCCGTGCGCACGTCGGTATCTGCACCTTCCCGGTCCAGCAGGTCAATCAGCAAACCGTTACGAAGGGCACCCGCTGCCACTTTGAGTTCGGAGAGATTCAATAAATCAAACAGAGCGCGCAAAATCGCTACGCCCCCGCCAATCACGGCCCGTCGGTCGTCCTTCAGCCCGATGAGCTCTACTTTGTCAATATGCCCGGCGGCGAGTAGCGCGCTGTAGAGCCAGTCCAGCCCACCGCGTGTCACGCAGCCAGCTTCGTAGCCTTTGGCAGTCAAAATATCGGCCACAGCGCCCACCGTGCCGGAGGAGCCGTAGGCCGTGTCCCATTGGCTGGCGTCAAAGCTGACTGCTACTTCGTCTAAGACGGCCTGAGCAGCCACCTCAGCGCGCTGGAAGTTGGTGGTATCCAGGTGGCCGTTATCAAAGTACTTCATGGACGACGCCACGCTGCCCACGCGGTACGATTCGGTCTGCTGCGATTGGTAGCCTTGGCCAAGTATCAGTTCGGTGGAGCGTCCACCAATATCAATCACCAAGCGCCGCTCGGTTGACTGGGGCAAGAGATGCGCGACGCCCATGTAGATCAGACGT
>JAYWHJ010000327.1:0-6209 GCA_043777795.1 Polaromonas sp.
TGCAGGTGTTTTCGTTCCTGGCCATCCCGTTCTTCGTCTTCGCCGGTGAGCTGATGCTGTACGGCGGCATCGCCGAACGCATCGTGCGCTTTGCCAACAGCCTGGTCGGCCATGTGCGCGGCGGCCTGGGCATGAGCAATGTGCTGGGCTGCACCATCTTCGGCGGCATTGCCGGCTCGCCACTGGCGGATGTCTCGGCGATCGGCTCGGTGATGATCCCGCTGATGAAAAAGGAAGGTTATGACGCGGACTACGCCGTCAACGTGACCACGCATGCGGCCTTGGTGGGCGCCATCATGCCTACCTCCCACAACCTGATCATCTTCACCCTGGCCACCGCAGGCATTGCCTCGGTGAGCGCTATGAGTTTGATGTTGGCGGGCATTGTGCCTGCCTTGATATTGACTGTTTGCAACATGGCCGCAGCCTACTGGGTGGCAGTCAAACGCAACTACCCGGTGCGCCCCGGGGGCTTTGCAGGATGGCGTGCAGTGCTCACGGCGTTCTTGGCCTCGGTGCCGGGCCTGCTGGTGGTGGTGATTATTTTGGTAGGTATTTTGTCGGGCGCATTCACTGCCACGGAGTCTGCATCCATCGCCGTTGCGTGGGCTTTGTTGGTGACCGTGTTGGTGTACCGCTCGCTTAGTTGGGCCAACTTTTTGAAAGCTTGCGCCAAGGCCTGCAAAACTACAGGCGTGGTGCTGCTGCTCATTGGCATCTCCAGCGCATTCGGCTACTTCATGGCGCTGTACGAAGTGCCGCAAATGACTGGCGATTTGATGAAGTCGGTCTCCAACGAGCCGTGGGTGATCTTTTTGATGATCAATGCTTTGCTGTTTATCCTGGGCACGTTTTTGGACATGGCGGCGACGATTCTAATTTGTACGCCGATCTTTTTGCCCATTGCCATGCAGTTTGGCATGGACCCAGTACAGTTCGGCATCATTATGCTCATCAACTGCGCGCTGGGCCTGAACACGCCGCCCGTCGGCACGGTGCAGTTTGTCGGCTGCGCGATTGGTGGCATTACGGTGGGGCAGGTAATGCGCACCATTGCGCCGTTTTATGGTGCGTTGTGCCTGTGTCTTTTGCTGGTTACTTACATTCCCGCATTATCCCTGTGGTTGCCTGGCTTGTTCAAAGGCTAACAGCGTTTCCCTTTATGTTTAAATTCTGATATGAAGATCACCCCAGTTACCCCTGATGATCTGGCCCGCTCCGTACTTGCCGTGCCGCCCTTGGCTCGCCATGCCGATTTAACCCTCAACTACGCCGCCAACAAAGCGCAAATCGACCACCTGCAAGCGGGCGGAGTGCGTACGCTGATGTATGGCGGCAATGCCAACTTCTACAACATTGGCACAGCGGAGTATCCGGCCTTGTTGGACATGCTGGAAAAGTATGCTGCTCAAGACAGCTGGGTCATCCCGTCAATTGGCAGCGACTTTGGCAAGGCGTTTGACCAGTGCAGCATCTTGCGTGAACGTAACTTCCCCACTGCGATGGCACTGCCGCAAAGTGTCATTTCTACTGACGCAGGTGCGGCCACAGGCCTGCGCAAGTTGGCCGAACGCCTGGGCAAGCCCTTGATCGTCTACATCAAGAGCGACGATTATTTATCGCCCAAAACAGTCGCCGCACTGGACGCCGATGGCTGTGTAGCCGCAGTCAAATACGGCACCATCCGCGCCGATTATTCGCTGGATGCCTACGGCAAAGATTTGGTGCAAGCCATCAACCCCAACAAAATCATCAGCGGCATCGGTGAACGCCCAGCCATCATCCATCTGCGCGACTTGGGGCTGCAAGGCTTTACCTCAGGCTCGGTGTGCGTAGCCCCGCGCGGGTCGATGGCCATTTTGCGCGCCCTCAAGGCCAAAGACTACGCCACCGCCGCCAAAATTCGTGAGGCGTATTTGCCGCTGGAGGATGCGCGTGATGCGATTAATCCGATACGCACTTTGCACGAGGCAGTGACTTTGGCAGGTATTGCGGATATGGGTCCGATGCTACCTATGCTGTCCAACATTGATGAAAAACACTTTCCCCGCGTACGCGATGCAGCACGCGCACTCCTTGCATACGACAACGCACTTTGAATGCCCACGCCATGAACACCCCGCGAAAAAAACCCGAGGAACTCCGCAGCCATCGTTGGTACGGCGTACAAGACCTGCGCAGTTTTGGGCATCGCTCGCGTACCGCGCAGATGGGCTACCACCGCTCTGACTACGCGGGCAAGCCGGTGATTGCCATCATCAACACCTGGAGCGACATCAACCCCTGCCACACGCACTTCAAGCAGCGGGTGGAAGAGATCAAGCGCGGGATTTGGCAGATGGGTGGCTTCCCAGTGGAGATGCCTGCAATCAGCCTGAGTGAGCCGATGCAAAAACCTACCACCATGCTGTACCGCAACCTGCTGGCGATGGAGACGGAAGAGCTGCTGCGTAGTTACCCAGCCGACGGCTGCGTGCTGATGGGTGGCTGCGACAAGACCACGCCTGCGCTCATCATGGGTGCGATCAGCATGAACCTGCCCACCATCTTTATGCCCGCAGGCCCGATGCTGAGCGGCGATTACAAGGGCGGTGTGATTGGCAGCGGTTCGGACACCTGGAAGTACTGGGCTGAGCTGCGGGCGGGCAATATCACCCAGCAAGACTGGCAAGAGGTGGAAGATGGCATTGCCCGCAGCCCGGGTCACTGCATGACTATGGGCACGGCCAGCACGCTCACCAGTGCGGCCGAGGCGCTGGGCCTCACCATTCCTGGCGCAGCCAGCATCCCCGCGCCAGATTCGCGTCACGCCCAGATGGCCACTCTCACCGGCAAACGCATTGTCGATATGGTGTGGGACGACATCAAGCCGTCGGACATTCTCACCAAAGCCTCCTTTGACAACGCTGTCACTACCGTGCTGGCGTTAGGCGGGAGCACCAACAGCATCGTGCACCTGGTGGCGATGGCGCGGCGCGCGGGCATCGACTTGAACATCGACCAGTTCGATGCGATGGCGCGCAAAACCCCGGTGCTGGCCAATTTGCGGCCCAGCGGCAAGTTTTTGATGGAAGATTTTTACTACGCTGGCGGCCTGCGCGCCATGCTCACGCAACTGGGCGATGTGAAGACCGGTGGCCTGCTGGACGGCAGTGCCAAAACCATCATGGGCACTACGCTGGGCGAGAACATTGCCGGGGCCAAGGTGTACAACGACGACGTGATCCGCCCCATGGGCAACCCGCTAGTACCCAAGGATGGTCTGGCGGTGCTGTACGGTAACATCGCGCCCGGTGGTGCAGTCATCAAACCGGCAGCAATGGAAAAGCGCTTTTACAAACACACCGGCAAAGCAGTCGTCTTTAAAGACTACAACGACATGAACGCCCGCATTGACGCGCCCGATTTGGATGTGAATGCCGACAGCGTGATCGTGCTGCAAAGCGCAGGCCCGCAGGGTGCACCCGGCATGCCCGAGTGGGGGCAGTTGCCCATCCCGCAAAAGCTGCTGAAAGAAGGCGTGCGCGACATGCTGCGCATCAGCGATGCGCGCATGAGCGGCACCAGCTACGGTGCCTGCGTGCTGCACGTCACCCCCGAGAGCCATGTGGGTGGCCCGCTGGCCCTTTTACAAGACGGCGATTTGATCACGCTGGACATCGAGGCCCGCAGCATCAGCATGGCCGTGAGCGATGCCGAGCTGGCCAAGCGCCGCAAAGCCTGGGTGCCACCCATGCCTAAATTTTCACGCGGTTACGGTGCGCTGTACCTCAAGCATATTCAGCAGGCCGACAAGGGCTGCGACTTTGACTTTTTGGAGACGGGTTACTCCGCGGCAGCAGCCGCTGGCGAGCCAGAGATCCACTAGTCGGCAAGGTGGCGTTGGAGGCGGGGCTCGCCACCAGATCAGTGTCCGACTCGCTGCTCCCTTTGGAGAGGGCACGCTGGCATTGACATGATGTGGTGTGTTGGCTTCGCATGGTCTAGTACATGGGTATTTTCAGTCTATTTTCTGAGGAATTTGTATGTTAAAAAGACGTTTTTCCCTTTTAAATATCGCGCGAGCAGCTATTTTTTCAGTAGCGTTTTGCGGCGCTGCCATGGCCCAGTCAGATTACCCCAACAAGCCAGTCAAAATCATTGTGACCTTCCCGCCAGGAGGCACCAGCGATGTGATGGCGCGCATGTTGGCGGACGAGCTGACCAAGAGCTTGAAGCAGCCCTTCATCGTCGAAAATATCGGCGGCGCAGGCGGTACCATTGGCACCGACCGGGCGCTCAAAATGCCCGCCGACGGCTACACGCTGATCCAAACCGGTGTGGGTCAAAACGCGGTAGCCCATGGCCTGGACCCTAGTCTTAAATACAACTCCACCACAGACTTCATCCATCTGTCCCAAGTGCACTCGGGGCCCAACGTGCTGGTGGTGCATCCCGCAACGCCGTTTAAGACCGTCAAGGACGTGGTCGATTTCGCCAAAAAGAACCCTGGCAAGCTCGACTACGGTTTTACCCACGCCGCCTCGGGCCATATGGCGATGGAGCTATTCAAGCAAACCACGGGCATTTTTATGACCGGCATTCCCTACCGAGGCGGTGGCCCCATGCTGACTGACCTGCTGGGCGGTACGGTTCCCATGATGTTCATTAACCAAGACGCCGCCCTGCCGCATGTCAAGGCCGGAAAAATGCGTGCTATTGCAGTGTCCAGCCTGCAGCGCAACCCCTCGTACCCCGATGTGCCTACGATTGCCGAGGCGGGCTACAAAGGCTTTGAGGCGCTGTCCTGGTCGGGCATGTCGGTAGCCAAGGGCACGCCCCAGCCGATCGCCGACAAGTTAGAGGCCGCCATCGTCCAGGCCATGCAGTCCGACGCTGTCAAGCAGCGCATGTCGTCGGTCGGCTTTGTGATACCTGCGCAGGGTGCCAAACCTTATACCGAGTTTGTCAAAAAAGAAATTGATACCTGGACGCGGGTGATCAAAAACGCAGGTATCAAGCCGCAGTAGTTGCATCACTCACCGCACTTTTTTTTGAAAGCCACACCATAATCACCTGCCGAAATTTTTTCGACACCGCAGGCGCTGGTGCCTTGCTGGCTCCGGTGCTGCCTGCGCGCGCCGCTACTTCTATCTCGCAGACCGTTACCGTAGCAGCCGTTTCATACGGGCTGGCCAACCCGTGCGCCTGCCCGGTGACCAAGCGGCACGCGGTCTGGCGGCGGCCCAAGCGCAAGGCATCAGCTACGGCGCACAGATCTGGAGCGCTGTGAGCAGTGGGACCGATCGGCTCGGGGTAGCATTTCCCGTAGTGCTAAAAACCTGAATGTAAAACCGCTTTCCTGCAACGAATAACCCATCGAAAGTAAACCCATGCCACTCAAATCTGAAACCAAAAATAAGCTCATGACCGTGAGCACCGCGACCCTGTGCACGGCCTTGTTCAAGCGTGGCCTGCGCAACCAGTTCATCCAAGATGTACGCCCGGTCAACACCGACCTGACCGTCAAGCAACCGAACATGGTGGGCGAGGCCTTCACACTGCGCTACATTCCCGCGCGCGAGGACATCAACCTCATTACCGTATTCCAAGACCGCACCCATCCCCAGCGTGTGGCGGTGGAGCAGTGCCCGCCCGGTGCTGTGATGGTGATAGACAGCCGCAAAGACGCACGCGCTGCGTCCGCAGGCTCTATCCTCATAACGCGCTTGATGGTACGCGGCTGTGCGGGTGTGGTGACCGACGGCGGTTTTCGCGACTCGCCCGAGATAGCCGCCATGCCCTTCCCGGTGTACCACCAGCGCCCCGCAGCGCCGACCAACCTCACGCTGCACCAGGCGCTAGATATCAATGTGCCCATCGGCTGCGGCGATGTGGCCGTGTGGCCCGGTGACGTGATGGTGGGAGACAAGGAGGGCGTGTTTGTCATTCCCGCCCACTTGGCCGATGAGGTGGCCGCTGAGGCGGTAGAGATGACCGCGTTTGAAGACTTCGTCACTGAAGAAGTGCTCAAAGGCCGCAGCATTCTGGGCCTGTACCCTGCCACTGATGAGCAGGCACGCATTGATTTTGCTGCTTGGCGGGTGGCTAAAAGCCGATAGGACTCGACTCTGGCGTTTGAGGGCTGTGCCTGTGCACGCTCCGGCACTTGGTGTGTACAGCTCCGCGGCTGTCCCCCGCCCTTCGGGCTCCTCCTTTATGCCGCTGCG
>JAYWHJ010000328.1:0-17586 GCA_043777795.1 Polaromonas sp.
TCCTCCTTTATGCCGCTGCGCTGTGCACACCGCCGACCAGCTCCCATACAAGACTTAGCGACTCCCCCTGAGTACACGACCAGCCAGACCAAGACTGACCTACATGTCATTCATCCCCACTGCAGGAGACGTCATCAAGTCTTACGTACCAACCCATCCAGCCGCTTGTCCCACTGCACCCCAGGCAACACGTTGGCCAGCGAAGTGTCAGACAGACCAAACGCCCCATGCAGCACTTGGCCCAGTACAGCGCGATAGTCATGGTGCGCAGGCAGATCGCGGTTTTCGTTCAAATTGGCGCGCGCCAAGCCCGTCCATTGGCCATGCCACTTGCCGCCGTTGATCTGGTTGCCTATCAACCACATCGCATTGCCAAAACCGTGGTCCGTGCCTTTGGTGCCGTTCTCTGCGCTGGTGCGGCCAAACTCACTCATTACCACGATGGTGTCACCACGCTCGCTGAACTCTTCGCGCAGTTGCGCGATACCGCGTGCCAGGTTACTCAACCTGTCTGCTAGTTGCCCCTTCACATTGCCTTGGTTGGCATGCGTGTCCCAGCCGCCTGCGGACAAAAAGCCCAAAGACAGGCTGCGGTCATTGCGCATCAAGGTACCCAGGTGCTGCGCGTCCAGCTGCAGGCCCACGGGGTCGGCTGCGCCGTTGCTGGCGGCTTGCATTTGCGCGTTTTGTGCGGCGGTGTTGGCGGGGGTGCCGTCTTTGTCCAGCTGGCGGTCCATCATGCTGGTTTGTTCGCGCACGGCGCTGGCGCGCTGGGCGTTCATGGCTGTGCGGGCATCGCCCAGCTCTTGCGCGCTGCGCATGCGGCTGTCGGCACCTTGGCGAAAGGCGATGCTGACTTGGTCATTGCCAGCGTACAAGTCCAACAGTGCTTGGCGCTGCAGGGGGTTGCCCAGTACACCCAGGCGCTCAGCGGCTTGGCCTTGGGGAATAAGTTTGACTTTCGCGTTGCCCGACAAAATGGCGGGGTTCGCCTCGCCCACACCCAGCGCAGTAGGGGTTTTGTGCAAACTCGCCAGTTGGTTGATCCAGCCCGGCGCGCCGCTGGTTTTGCCAGAGTGCGCGGTTTCCATCTGGTACTGCGCATCAAAGTGCGAGCGGTTGGGCGCGGGCATGCCCGCTGCGGGCACGAAGCTGAGCACGCCTTGCTGCCACAGCGGCATTAGGACGGCCATGGCTGGGTGCATGCCAAAGGTGTTGTCCAGCTTAAACGCCGTTTGCGCAGTGCCGTCGGGTGCGGCAATAGCGATAGTGGGGCGCAGTTTGTAGTAATCTGCATCGGCGTAGGGCACGAAGGCGGAAAGGCCGTCATAGGCACCGCGCAAAAACACCACCACCAAACGGCCTTGGGTTTTGGCCCCTGACGGAGCAGCCTGTGCCCAAGCGCGCGGACTGGCGGCCAAGGCCAAACCTGTGCCCAGGCTTGCTGCCAAACTGTGCAACATGTGGCGACGAGAAAAAGAGGGTGTGTGCATGGCTGACTCCAAAAAATGGACAGAGGTTACTTGCTCATAAAGTCTGGGCTGGCCAACATCAGGCCGCTGCGCAAATTGGGCGCTTCGCGGGCAATGCGCTCGCGGCTGCCCGCGCTGAGGAAGGTTTGCAAATAGGTCGGCTCGACCATGCGGTTGCCCAGTCCCAAGGCGTAGTCGGCACGGCGGGTCAGCGCCTCAGGCGCTAGCCAAGTGGCGGCGCTGGTTTTGTAGCCGTCCGGCGTGGGCCAGGCGTGTAACGGCTGGCCTGCCTGGTTCAAGAAGCCTAGAGTCTGCGCAATGTCACGCGGATCTTTCACGCCGCCTTGGGCGGTGAGTGCGGAGCAGGCGTAGTCCAGCGGGGTTTTGAACAGACTGTTGTCTGCACTCCAAAACTCCGGAGACTCAATGATGGATTGCATCACCGCGCGCATATCGCCCTGTGTGCGGGTGAAAGTGCTGGCCAGCTTGTCCAGTAAAGCCTGGCTGGGCTGGTCAGACACAAAGGTTTGCGCCAAGCGCAGGGTCACGCGCTTGGCGGTGGCTGGGTGACGCGCCAGCATGCGGATGGCATCTTCACCTTCTTTCTTACCCGCGTTTTTAAAGCTTTGGCCCAGCAGCACTTTGTCACCTGTGTCATGCAAGCGGGGGTTGAATACAAAGCCTTTGCCTTGGCCTAGCTGCACTGTCCAGCCCGTCAGGATGCGGGCCAGTTCACGCACATCGGCTTGGGTGTAGCCTGCGCCTACGCCCAGAGTGTGCAGCTCCATCAGCTCACGGGCGTAGTTTTCGTTCAAGCCGCGTACATTGCTCTGGGCTTGATCTAGGTACAACAGCATGGCGGGGTGGTGTGCGCTGGCCAGCACTAGATCTTCAAACTTGCCCAGTGCATGGGTGCGCAAAGTGGTGGCGTAATTGCCTACGAAGGCGCGCGTGGGGCCTTTGGTAATAGACACGTTGAAGTGGTTAAACCAAAACTCGGTCATTTTGGCCAAGAGCGGGTGCTCCAGCGCGCTGTCGCTGCAGGCCATCACGCGCCAGGCGGCCGAGCTGCGCACGATTTCGCGTAAGAATCGCTCTTCGATCAGCGCCTTATCGGTATCGGTGTCTGGCGCGTTGGCAGCGCGCTCGCGCAGCTTTTTGCGTGCCTCGGTGTAGGCGTGAAAATCGCGTGCCAAGTCGTCCAAAGGGGCGTTAAATGCGGCCAGTTCAGCTGGCACGTTTGCGCTCTTTTGGCTGGCTTGGTAAGCGCCATCAATTTGCTGTAGCGCCCAGGCCTTAGTGCCGGTTTGCGCCGCCTGCGCACTGGCAGGGCTGGGGCCGTAGCCCAGGCGCGAGGTGGCCCGCCACACCGCTGCGGGGCCGCTGTCGGCTTGCGCCAGAGCCAGTGCGCTCAGGCATAGCAGGGCGCAAGCTGCGGTAACTTGCACCGCACCGCGCGAGGTGCGGTGCTGGGGGGCCGAGTGGTGTCCGTGCATGCTGATTTCCTTTGCCTGTTGCGATGCTCAACGTGGCAAAGGGAGCCATGGTTGGCAGAGTTTACACAGCTTTACCGAGAGGCCATAGGTAAATATAGTAGGCTCAGTGGATGCCTTAAGGCGTGGAGGCTTCAAAACCGCAATGCGAGCGCGATTTCAAGGCCTCAATCAGCCTCCAGCGCAATGAAATATTGCGGGAGCAGCTATTAAATATATAGTGCATAAAGGAGCAGCACTGCCCCTATGCAGTGCGCCGCACACTCAGCGGTTGCTCACGCCGCCATCCACATGCCCGGCGGGTACGTGGTCGGCGGCAGACTCTACGTGGCCGGTTTGGTCGTCAAAGAAAAAATCGGGCTCAAACTCCCGCAAAAACTCGCCTTTGGGCAGACCGCCTAAAAACATGGCTTGGTCGACTTCAATATTCCAGTCCATCAGGGTGCGGATGGCGCGCTCATGGGCGGGCGCGCTGCGTGCGGTGACCAGAGCGGTACGAATGCGGATCTGCGGGTTGCTCTCGTTTTGCAGCTGGTGCAGGGCTTCCAAAAGCGGTTTAAAGGGGCCCGGCGGCAGGGGCTGGGCGATTTTTTTTGCCTCGTGCTTTTGGAAAGCGCTCAGACCTGACTTTTGGTAGACCCGCTCGGCTTCGTCGCTAAAGAGCACGGCATCGCCGTCAAAAGCAATGCGCACTTCGTGGGGGTAGTTGTCGCCCGCACGCACCGAGCGGGTGGCTACGGTGGCAGCGGCAAAGCCGTTGTCCAGCGCTGCGCGCACGTCTTCGGATTTGGCGGACAAAAACAAGTTAGCGTGCAGCGGGCGCAAGTAGCGCCACGGCGATTCACCGCGCGTGAAGGTGCAGCGCACAATGGGCAGCTTGTAATGCTCGGCGCTGCGCATCACGCGCAGGCCACTGACAGGGTCGTTGCGTGAGAGGATCACCACCTCAACCCGCTGGCCATCGTTACCCAAGCTGGGGGTGTTGAAGGCAAGCAGTTTTTTAACCAGCGAAAAAGCCACGCCCGGTTTGGCCGGTTGCTCTACGCGCTCGAGCTGATGGCGTACGTAAGCCTTGTCGTCACCTTGCTCAAACACCAGGTTTTCTTCCTCAAAATCAAACAGCGCGCGCGAGGAGATGGCGACGACCAGTTTGCCTTGCAGGCTTACAGACATGCGATTTCTCCTGAGATGGATCGAGCGCCGCCGGGCCGCCCCAAGGCGCGAGGGCCCCCACGGGGGGCAGTGCAGTACACGCAGTGACAAGCGTGGGGGCTCATTTCACTAACTGATTGAGTTGGATGATCGGTAGCAACACGGCCATCACGATCAGCATGACCACCACGCCCATGGCGACGATCAGCAAGGGCTCCAAAATGGTGGCCAGTGCCATGGCGCGGCGCTGCACTTCGGCGCTGAGTTGGGTGGCGGCGCGTTGCAGCATCACCGGCAAAGTGCCGGTTTGCTCCCCCAAGCGGGCAAACATGGCCAGCAGGCCAGGAAAGCGCTTTTTCTGCGCCAGCGCGTTGGCCAGCGGCGCGCCTTCGCGCACCAGCACGATGGCGTCTTGCGCATCGGCGCGCAGCGAGCGGTTATTCAACGTGTCAGCTGCAGCTTGCAGGGCTTTGAGAATCGGCACGCCCGCTGCGGCCAGCATGGCCAGAGTGGAGGCAAAACGCGCGGCGTTGTAGCCGCGTGCCAAGCGGCCAATGATGGGGATATTGAGAAACGCAGCGTCAATCTTCAGGCGCATTGCAGGAATGCGGCGGATGTACACCGCGCCGACCACCGCGATGCCGATGCCCAGCAGCATAGTCCAGCCGTAATTACGCACAAAGGCGCTGATGCCCATCATGATCTGCGTAAGGATGGGCAGCGCACGCTTGCTACCTGCAAACACATTGGCCACCTGCGGCACCACGTAACCGACTAAAAACAGCACGATGACGATAGCCACCAACGTCACGATGGCCGGGTACAGCGCTGCGCCGATCAGCTTGGAGCGCAAGGCTTGGCGTTCTTCCAAGTCGTCGGCCAGCTTTTCCAGCACCAGGCCCAGGTTGCCCGAGGTCTCGCCTGCACCAATCACGGCGCAATAGATATCGTCAAATTCCTTGGGGTGCTGGCCCAGTGCCTTGGCAAAGCTCGAGCCCGCGTTGACCTCAGCGCGCAAGGCGGCAACCAGGTTGCGTTGCTTCTCGTCTTCGGTCTCGTCGGTCAGCGCAGTGAGTGCGCGCTCCAGCGGCAGGCCCGCAGCTACCAAGCCAGCCACTTGCCGTGTCCACACCGTCAGCGTCGTGGAGTTGAACACCCTGCCGCCAAACAAGGTGATGTTCATGCCGCCGCCCTGGCTGGCATCGTTGGTCACTGCGTCCACAGCCATCGGCACCAAGGCCTGCGCGCGCAGTTGGCTGCGGGCCGACTTGGCGCTGTCGGCGTCCATCACACCCTTGCGGGTGTTGCCTTGTGCGTCGAGCGCTTCAAATTGGTAGGCGGGCATTTTTGGGAGGGTACAGGCTTCAGGGGGTAGGTGGTAGGCAAGTTAGTCGCGCGTCACGCGCACCACTTCTTCGCGGCTGGTGATGCCCTGGGCGATCAAGCGCTCGCCGTCGTCGCGCATCAGGGTCATGCCGGCTGCCAGTGCGGCGGTGCGGATGTCGGCCTCTGACGCCTGGTTGTGCACCATGGCGCGGATGTGGTCGTTGCTGGTGAGCAGCTCAAACACGCCGGTGCGGCCTTGGTAGCCCATGTTGTTGCAGTGCGTGCAGCCAGCTCCTGCGCAGTGAGTGCACAGTTTGCGCACCAAGCGCTGTGCCAGCACGCCCAGCAAGGATGAGCTGAGCAAGAATGGCTCCACTCCCATATCAGTCAAGCGCGTCACAGCGCTGGACGCATCGTTGGTGTGCAGGGTGGCCAGCACCAAGTGGCCAGTCAGGGAGGCTTGGATAGCGATCTGCGCCGTCTCAAAATCGCGAATCTCGCCGATCATGATCACATCCGGGTCTTGCCGCAAAATAGCGCGTAGCGCTTTGGCAAACGTCAGGTCGATCTTGGCGTTCACCTGAGTTTGGCCCACGCCCGCCAGCTCGTACTCAATCGGGTCTTCCACCGTCATGATGTTGGTTTGGCTGGCATCTATCTTGCCCAGCGCCGCATACAGCGTGGTGGTTTTGCCAGAGCCGGTAGGGCCGGTGACCAAAATAATGCCGTGGGGTTGGCCAATCAGTTGCTCAAACTGCTGCAGCACTTTGCCTTGCATACCCACCGCTTCCAGCGTGAGCTTGTTGCCGCTTTTGTCCAGCAAACGCAGCACCGCGCGCTCGCCATGCGCGCTGGGCAACGTGCTCACCCGCACGTCCACAGCACGGGTGCCGATGCGCAGGCTGATGCGCCCGTCTTGCGGCAGGCGCTTCTCAGATATATCCAGCTCGGCCATGATTTTCAGGCGCGAGATCAGCGCCGCGTGCAGGGCGCGGTTGGGCTGCACTACCTCGCGCAGCGTGCCGTCGACCCGAAAGCGCACGGCGCTGTGGCGCTCGTAGGGCTCAATATGGATATCGCTGGCCCCATCGCGTGCGGCCTGGGTTAGCAGGGCGTTGAGCATGCGGATAATCGGTGCGTCGTCCGAGGTTTCCAGCAAGTCTTCAACTGCGGGCAGCTCTTGCATCATGCGCGTCAGGTCGGCATCGGTTTGCACCTCGCTCACCACGGTGGCCGCACTGGACTCGCCTTGCGCGTAGGCCGCGCTGGTGCGCTGTGCCAGCGCGTCGGCAGCAATCGACTCAATGCTCAAAGAAGCGGTATGGCTGTACTTGCGCAGCACCTCGGCCACCGCGCTGCGGGGCGAGTTGGGGTGCAACCAAAGCGTCAGGTCACCCGCGTCGTCTTGCAGCAGCACCTGCTGGGTGCGCGCAAAGGCGTAGGGCAGGGGGTATCTCATGGCCCGCCTTTCTCAGGTTGGCCAAGGGGTGGTAACGAAGGGGCTCGCGACGACGAACGGTTTGCAGGGCTTTGTGGTGGCAGCACAGGGGATTCGTTGATTTTCAACACCGTACTTGGGGTTGGCTGGGTGTCTTTTTGCAACGCACGCATGATGTCGTAGCGGTCTAACGAGAAGCTTTGTGTGGCGTTTGCGTCGCGCACTACGATGGGCCTTAAAAAGACCATCAAATTGGTTTTCTTGCGTGAACGTGTTTCTCTTTTGAACAGATTGCCAAAAACAGGTATGTCACCTAAGACGGGCACCTTCTCCTCGCCGTTGCTGAAATCGTCCGACAGAAGCCCGCCAATCACCACGATACCGCCATCTTCAACCAAGACATTGGATTCGATCGAACGCTTATTGGTAATTAGACCGCTCACCGAGCTGCGAGATGCAGCATCAACGCTGGACACCTCTTGAAAAATTTGCATTTTAATCGTGCCGTTCTCGCTGATTTGCGGTTTGATGCGCAAGGTAATGCCGACATCTTTACGCTCAATAGTCTGAAAAGGATTGACAGTGCCGCTGTTAGTGCCCCCGGTGCCAGAGCTACTGAATTGGCCTGTTATGAAGGGCACGTTTTGCCCCACCACTATTTTGGCTTCTTCGTTGTCGATGGTGAGCAAGTTCGGCGTAGAAAGTACATTGCCTTCACCACTTGTTTGTAGAAAATTCGCCAAAAATCCAAATACATCTCTTCCGTCAATTTTGGCGGAAGCACCCACGTTCAACCCCGGGGTAACGGTACCAAGTGTTCTTCCGATGATGTTTCCCAATGTTCCAAAATTGGTACCAGCTGCCCCGCCACTACCGATAAGACCTTGCCATTGCACTCCGAACTCGGAGGCCTTGTCGCTATTGACCTCAACGATCAGGCTTTCGACAAACACCTGCGCGCGGCGAGTGTCTAACATATCAATGACGGAGCGAATTTGCCGCATTTGCGGTTCGCTGGCCGTGATGATCAAGCTATTGGTAGCCGGGTCGGCTTGGATGTTGCCGCCAGTGGAAGGCAATGCGTTTTGCGATGTAGGCGCTGCTGCTGCGCCGGCACCAGCCGCCGCCGCTGGTTGTGGAGCAGACGCTGTGCCACCGCCCCCACCCGATGCTGCGCCCGACGTGTTGGCCGTCAAAGCGGCACGCAAAGTGGCCGCGACACGGGTAGCGTCGGCGTTTTTCAGGTACACCACATGGATATTGCCAGAAGATAGCGCAGACGAGGGCTGGTCTAATTTCTGGACCAAAGTTCTGATGATCTCCAAGCGCGCGGGATTGGCTGCGCGGATGATGACTGAATTGCTGCGCGGTTCGGGCAGGATAGTGGTTTTAAACGATGTGTCGGCTTGGCCTGCCGCAGCGCCTGGGGCTGAGCCGCCTTCCGACAGCCGAATCAGCAGGGGTGCCAAGTCGGCTGCTACGGCGTGCTTGAGCGTGATGATCTCCAAGTCGGTTGCATTTGCCACGTCCAGCGTGGCAATGATGCGCGAGAGGCGCTGCAAATTGTCGGCGTAGTCGGTGATGATCAGCGAGTTGTTGCCGGGGTTGACGTTGATAGTGTTGTTGGGGCTGATGAGTGGGCGCAGGATGGGCACCAGGTTGTTCGCGGTTTCGTAGTTGAGTCGAAAAATCTGGGTGGAAATCTGGTTGCCGCCCACGCGCGCTTCGCTGGTAGTGACCGCGCCACCTTGCAGCTTGGCATCTGCCTCAGGCACTATCTTGGAGATGCCACCAGCATCCACCACCGTAAAACCTTGAAAGCGCAGCATGGCCAAAAACTGGTTGTAAGCGGCCGCCGTGCTCAGGGGCTTGTCGCTACTCAGGTTCATCGTGCCTTTGACGCGCGGGTCGACCACGATGTTGCGGTTGGTCATGACACCCATGGTGCGCGCCACTTCGGCGAGTTCAGCATTGACGAAATTGAGTGTGACGCCTTCTGCGCTGCGGGTAGCACCTGCAGTAGCGGCAGCGCCTGGGCCGGGCGGCGTTTGCGCCATGGCCGTAAAATTTAAGCCAAATGCGACGGCAGCGCAATAAAATACTGTGCGGGAAGCTATGAAAATACTAGCGTTCTCAATAAAAAAACCTGGCGTGTGAGAGTTTGAAAGTCGCATGGTGAATGGTATTTTCTTCATAACCTACCCTAAAGTAATAAGCGATTTGGCACCTTGTCTGCGGCCAATGATGTTGAGCAAATTGGACAACGCGGCTTCACGCTCAGGCGTGGCACTGGCCTCGCCTGAAAATCGTATACGAGAGCCTACCCACTGGCCCGAGCCGCTGAGCTGCAGTGCGCCCTGCAGGGTTTGCAGCTGCACACTGGGGGCCGCGCCACCGCTCAAGCTTAAGCGGTAGTCGCCCAGTGGGCGCAGCGTAGACAAGCGCGAGGAGACCTCAGTCATGTCCAGCGTGGCACTGCCGTCCAGCTGTGCACGGCCTTCGACCCAGTCCAGAGACAAAGTGTTGGCTGCCAACAGGAGCTGGCCTTGCAGGTTCAGTGTATTCCATGGCGTGCCCAAGCCTGTGAGCAGTTGTGCGGGCAGATTGAGCTTGAGAGCGGTCACGTCCAGCCGGGCACCACCCCAGCGCGCGCTGGCCAGCACCTTGGCGGGCGCAGTGCTGCAGCAGGTGGGCCGCACTTCGCCGTTCAAACCTGACAGGCTGGGCCATAGCGTCCACAGCACCCGTTCGGGCAACGCAGTCGCATCGGTAGAACTAACGCCACCTGTGAGAACCAGCTGGGCGGAGCCATGCCACACCGTGCCGCGAGGGTCGGCCAGCACGACTTGGCCATTACTGGCCTGGGCAATGCCAGCGGCCAGCCACGCGGCGGGCGCAAACACGGTGAGGGCACCCAAAGCCCCCAGTACCGCACCCAGCCAAGCCCAGCTTTTGTAGCCCGGGGCCGGGGTGCTAGGTGCGCTTTTGCGCGCCAGGCTGCGCGCAGCGCGCGAGCCTAAGCGGGCCTTGGGAGTAAAACGGGCCATCGGAGCGAAACGGGCAATGGGAGAGGGGCGTGCCATGCGTGTGGGCTCTAACGGGCAGGTAATGCCAATACCAGGACGCCGTCCCACAGGGCAGGGCCTGAGGTTAAAGCGGCGGTGGTGCTATTTGCTGCGCTGGAGGGTATTCCCGCCGCAGTGGCCGCTGCAGCCGCACTGATGCCTGAACTGCTGCGCAGCAAACGCGCCTCGCTGGGCACGACCCGCGCGTTGATACGCGCTTGGCTGAGCCACTGGGCCAGCGCATCGGCACTGACACCTTTGAGCGTGAGGCTGGCCCGTGCATCGCTGACGGACAACACCGCTGCCGCGCCAAAGGTTTGTTTGACTGAGCTTTCCAGGTTACGCAGCGATTCCTCGTAGCCCAGTACACGTTGCCCACGCAGCGCGGTGGCTTCGGCGGCCAGCAGGCGCATGGACTGCAACTGCGCATCCACTTGGGCATGTTGTGCGTCGGCTGCGCGCAGGGTTTGCAGGGCTGGAGCCAGCGCTACCCACCACAGCAGGGCCAAGCCCACCAGCAAGCCGGCACTCACCACCATGGTTTTTTCACGCCTGGCCAAGCTGGCCCAGCGCTGTGCCAGCGCGTTCATTTGGCACCTCCGCTGCGGTTGGAGACGAGTTCACTGACCACCACCCGGTCGGCCTCGCTACGCGCTGCCAAGCCTGCGCTTTGCAGTTTGTCTTGCAAGCCAGACAGCTGCGATGCTGCCAAGCCAGAGCCCTTGATGCTGAGCTCACCTGCTGCGAAATCGATCCCAGCAGGGGCGGTGGTAATGCCTGCCAAGGCCGCAAAGCGCGCATACATGCTTTCCAGATCGCGGCTACCTAACGCGCCGCTGGACTGGCGCAGCGCGCCCAGCTCGCGCTGCATCTGCACGGGCGCGTCGACCACCACCTTGACATTGGGAAAGGTTTGCGTGAGCAATTGGGTGCTGAGCTGGCGCTTGGCCAACAAGGCATTGCGCTCTTTCCAAGCCCAGGCGTTCAGGCCCAGCACGTTGGCCACCAGAAAGAGGACAAAGCCAATGCGGGCGGTACGCCAACCAGGCGCTGCCAACAGGTCACGTAACACGGCACCGGCCTGCTGCAGCCAGCGGCCGCTGCCCGCTACGGTCATATCACCTTGGGCCAGATCGACCCCGTACGTGCGTGCGTCCAGCATGGCTTGCAGGGCCTGCTGCGCACTTTGCACAATGGCTACTTTGGCGTTCAGTGTACTCTCGGCCAAGGCAGCCACGGCGGGCTCGGCGGTGATGTTAAGTACCGTCTCATCGGCCAGCGCGGGCCATGCAGCGCGGGCATGGGCTAAGGGCACGGTAAGCACCCCCGAGGCGTCCGTGAGGGTGAGGGTGGCGGCTTCTGGCGTGCCGCTGATATGCACGCGAGCCGGACTTTCTTCCAAAGGGCCAGCGGGAACAGGAAACGACTGCGGCACGATACGGCTGATGCGGTGTCCAGCAGCGCGAATTTCTTGCAGCTGTTGGGTTAACCAAGCTTTGTCGCAGACCATCAGCCAAGTGGCGTTTTCGGCGCTGGCGCTGGGCTGGTAGGGGGCTATATGCAGCGCGGCAGGGTCGTCCAAAAGCTGCTCTTCTACAATACCGTCGATGACGGCGCGCATTTTTTGCGCAGAGGTTGAGCGCGACAGCTTGGGCAAGCGCACACTGTGCCATGCCACTGCGGTGCTGGGTAAAAGCAACACTGTTTCATCGGCGCGGGGCAGCAGGGGCAGCGCTGCGCTGCCGTGGCTGCTGATGGTTTGCGCATTGCTGGCCAAGCAGTAGGCTAGCTCTTGCCCGGACGAACCAGGGCTGCTGAGGGTGACGATAAGGGTGCTCATAAGTGGGATACCGTCATTGTAGAGAGCCTTGGGCTTCAAATTTGGGCAATGTGGCCCGTTCACGCCACAGGGTTTTTACATCCAGGCCATTGCGTTCCACCAAAGAGCGCTCTTGCACGATCGTTTGAGCCAGGCGCAAGCGGCCACGCACTTCAAAATAACGGGTGGCAATACTGTGTTGCCCGGTATTGAATTCGCCAGCGATGGCGGGCACCAACAGCCCGGGTTCTGCGAGGTTGCGAAAATGCTGCTGCGCCCGCTTGGTTTCGATCAGGCGAGCGCCATCCATCTCCAAGCTTGGCACACTTGCATACAGTACCTCGGCCGAGGCGGTGTTCACGTTGACAGGGGTGCGGACGGGCAAAATGGTGATGAAGGGCTTGAGTTGGTCCAGGCTGGATGGCGAGAGGCCCAGCCAGATCAGTTGCTCGACCCGTTGGGGCCGCAAGTAGGCTTGTTGGTTGGAGAGATTGTCAGGGCTGCTGCCGCTGGAAGCACGGAGGTTGTCTGCCAGCCGAGTAAGCTCAATCTGGTCCAAATTAAGCAGCTCAAACAGTTTGGAAAAGCTGCGCATCGTGGGCTCAGAAGTAATACCGTTGTCTACCAAATTCATGACGTTCAGGCGCGACTGCATATCGACAATCTGGCCCGACAAGAAAAGCTCTACGCCTTCTTCGTCTGGGGACAGCGCGGTGTTGTTTTTGTCGGTGGCTAAAAAGCTGGACAAGCGTGCTTCTTGCAATGGCACAGCCCAAGGCTCGGCCAAGTGGTCTGCGCCGCCAGAGCGGGCGTCTTCCCGCAAGATCAGGCGTGACCAGTCCAGTGCGCCCACCAGTATCCAGCTGGCCTGCGCGCGCGCGCGCTCGGCCGCTTCGATCTCCACAGCGCGCCATTGCTGCCAAGCCGCGGCCGAGGCAAAGCTGGCCACCAAGGTGACCGTCAGCATGGCTGCCAACAACGCTGCACCGCGCATTTTCCTCATGTTTTATTTCCCCCGATTGTGGGTTGCACCCAATCGCGGATTAAGGTGCCCGCCAGAGCTTGGCCGGCAGAGAGTTTGAGCACCAGGCGCACACCGTCGGGCGGTGGAGCAACGCCCGTCGCGGGGCCTGCTACAGGTCCAGGTGGCGTAGACGGTGCCGCAGGGGCGTTGCTGCTGGCGTTAGACAAAGGGTTCGACCAGGCGTCATTGCGGTAGTAAAAAATCTGTAGATCATCGACGGTTGCCAAAGACACCTCTTTGCTCAGCTGGGCGTCGGTAGGCCGCACCCCCCACTGGGCGGCTTGCAACAGTGCAGACTCCAACTCGGCACGGGTTGTCGCGGCATCGGACTGCCAACGCAGCCAGCGGCTTTGGCCATCAATGATGCGTTTGCCCCAGGCCACTACGCGCAGCTCGGTGTCGCCGTAGTAGCGCACGATACGCACGATGCGGCCATCGTAGTCGATCGACGTGCCGCTCCTGACGGGCTGCATATGGTCCAGATCAGACTGCCACTGCGACAGCGCGGTCTGCATGGTGGCGACCGCATCGGCCCGCTCGCGGCTAATCTCCTGCGCGCGGGCCATGCCGTCGATGCCGCGCCAGCTCATCAAGGCCAGCATGGACATGATAAAAATCGACACCATCAGCTCTATCAAAGTAAAGCCTAGTGCGCGTTGGCGTGTGGGGCGCAGCATGCTCAGTACCTGCTGACGATCGTGGCGATGCTCAAAACCGGTACGCCATCGTCCGATACCTTGGCGTCCACCCGGCGAAAACTCGGGTTAGGCGTGGGACGTACCTCCATATTCACGGTGAAGGCTTTACCGGCCTGCTCACACGCCGCTGTGCTGTCACCCACACTGGGCATCTGCTTGGACAGGCGCATTTTGATCAGCTCGTTTTCAGCGCACAGCTGGGCCAGCAGCACGTCGCTTTGTCGCTGCGCGCCTCGCGAGAGCGCGTTCACCGCCTGAGAGCCTGCCAATAGCGCGATGGACACGATGGCCAGGGAGACCATGATCTCCACCAAGGTAAAGCCGCCCAGAGAAGGCAGTGTGCAGTGTGGCCCACAATTTTTCCGTGTCATGGGGACGTATTCTCAATGCGGAAGGGGCGCAAGCCGTCAGTGCTAATTTGCAGGCTGCGATTTTGCAAACGCAAAGTAATCGACTGCGCAGGAATAATCGGCTCGGGCCCCAGCAGTACAAAGGTACGGGTACTGCTGGTTTGCGCGGAAGTGCCTGGAGTGAGCCAAGCTTGTAGCGGCTCTTGCTCTTTGGAGGATTCACCGGTCACGGTAAAGCCCTCGGCATTGGGCAACCACCGTACGGCAAGCCCCGTAGTACGCGACTGGCTCCGACCCGCCTCCAAAATAGCTGCAACCCGTTGGGCCTCCCGCTCCAAAGCGGTTGTGCTGCTGTCACGCAAAGCAAGTGTGGCACCCGCTGACGCAATGGCAATGATGGCAATTACCACCAGCAGCTCGAGCAAAGTAAACCCGCGCATTGATTCATGTGCAGCGCCAGTAATGGTAAGCGTTGGAGCTACTCGACGCTGCTCAGGGCGAGCCCCATCGGGGGGCGACGCAGTACACGCAGTGGCAAGCGTGGGGGCTATATGTTTACCAGCTACCGATATCAGCATTCTTGCCCTCGCCGCCGGCCTGGCCGTCTGCACCGAAGGACATCACATCTATTTCGCCTTTGATACCCGGGTTAAGGTACTGGTACGGGCGGCCCCAAGGATCATTTGGCAGCTTTTCCAGATACGGCTTCCAGTTGCCCGGTACAAAGCCCGCCGTCGGCTTGGCCACCAGCGCTTGCAGGCCTTGCTCGGCGCTGGGGAAACGTTGGTTGTCCAGTTTGTACAGCTTCAAGGCTTGCATGACGTTGGTGATGTCGGTTTTGGCGGCGGTGGCGCGGGCGTCGTCGGCGCGGTCTAGCACGTTGGGCACGATCAATGCCGCCAGAACTCCTATGATGACCAAAACCACCATGAGTTCAATTAAGGTAAAGCCGCGCTGCACGGCCCGCCGAAGGTTTGGAAGGGGGGCTAGGGATAGTTGCTTCATAAAGCCATCATAATATGCAAATGCGACAGAATTGGATAATACGTTTAGCAACATTCCTGCTATGGCTGGTAGCGGCAGCCAGTGCGGTGTATTGGGCACTTAAGTTTGTGCAAGGTACGTCTGCGCCTGCCAATGCGGCCGTGGTCGCACCCGCCTCTGCTGCCGGGATCGATACGGCTGCCTTAGCCAAAGGGTTGGGGGGCGGCGCTCCCATTAGCGCCGCCGCTCGGCCTGAGGCTGTCGCGGTCAGCAGCATCAATGCAGCCAGATTCGTCTTGACTGGCGTAGTGCTGGGCAAGTCTGGGCGCCAAAGCCTGGCCTTGATCGCCGTGGACGGTAAACCAGCCAGGCCTTATCGCATCGGCGCACCAGTGGCCGATGGTGTGGTGCTCAAGTCAGTGCAGAGCCGCCAGGCACTGCTCGCTACCGACTTGGCTGTGCCTGCGTCAGTCACGCTAGAGTTACCCAAACAAGCCAGTGTGGCCGTAGGCTTGGCGTTGCCGATTGCGCCGCTACCTGCAGTAGCCGCGTTCACGCCGCCGCAGGGTATTCCATCGGTTGCTGCGCCTGGTTTGGTTAACCCGAATACCAGCTCCACGCCCATGGGTATGGCATCTACCCCGGCTGCAGCGGACGCAGCCAATCCAACATCAGCACTTGGCCAAAGCCCAGCGCGTGCCGGGGCCATTCGGCAGCGCGCAAGTAAAGAGGCTGCCCAGTAGCCAGGCCGCGCTGCTGCAGCCACAGTGCGGCGCGCATGACGCCTGCATGGGTGATACAGACGGTTGGCGAGTCTGGTATGCCATGGGTGTCGCGTTCCAAACAGCTTTGTAACACCTTTTGCACGCGCGCAACGAACTGCACGGTGCTTTCTCCGGTGCTGCCGCAGCGGTAGTTTTCAAAATCATCGGTCCAGTTTTGAAGTTCTGCGGCAGGAATGTCGTCCCAGCGTTGACCTTCCCAGGCGCCAAAATCCATTTCCTGTAGATCTGGCATAGATTTTAGTGCCAAATCAGGCCGTAGCGCAATCAAATATTGCGCGAGATGCTCACATCTTTGTAGCGGAGAGTGTTGTATGAGAAGGCCTTTGGGTAGCGTAGCAGCCAGCTCAGCAGCGGCCAGTGCGGTGGCTTGCGGGTCGGCAGGGATATCGGTTGCCCCATAGCAAACGCCAGGCTCCACTAAAGGCTGCGCGTGCCGAACCAGCCACAGTCGCATACCTACACCCTGCCCATGGCGAGCAGTGCTCCCAGGTAAAACGCAATCTCGCATACCTGCTGCGTGGCACCCAGGCAATCGCCTGTGAATCCTTGCAGTCGTTTGGAAAACAAGCGCCACATCCAAGCCAACATCAGCAATGCGGCAACACCGCTAACTATAAAAATAGGAGCTTCCCCCGCTATAACTACAAGGGGTAGAAGCAATAAACACCATAAAAAATTACTCCACAGCACGCGTGCAGTGATCTGGTCAGCCAAGGGTTTGGATTTGGATGTAGCGGTGTCGCCCACATGCGGCAACAGCCACACCAGCACCATGGGACATGCACGCGAGACCACATGGGCGCACAGCAACAGCAGGCAGGCCAGTGGCAAGTGGGAGCTGCCCAAAGCAGCCAACAAGCTGAGTTTGGTGGCCAGTGCCAATACCAAGGCCATCGCACCAAAGGCGCCCACACGCGAGTCTTTCATGATGTCCAATGCGCGGGTTTTGTCATTGCTGCCGCCCAGTCCATCGGCCACATCGGCCAAACCGTCTTCATGGAAGCCGCCGGTGAGCATGGCGGTCGCTACGGTGCTCACACAGGCTGCCACCAAAGGCGCAAACACCGAGGACGTCGCACTGGCTACTACGGCATACACGGTGGCTGCCACCGCACCCACGATCCACCCCACCCCTGCAAAATGCGCTGCACTGGCACGCAGCATCGCTTGGTTAAAGCCTACCCATGCAGCCAAGCTCCCCGTAATGGGGATACGGGTAAAAAACTGCACAGCCAGTAAAAAATGCCGAACGAACTGCACAAAAGTATTTTTGGTTCGGAGGGTGAAAGCCTGTTCCAGGTCAGGATTTTTGCGCCACACCGGCGGATTCAAAACTGGCCATTTCATTGACGAATTTGGCCGCAGACTGCACCAAAGGCCAGGCTAGCAACGCACCAGAGCCTTCGCCCAGACGCATGCCCAGGTCCAGCAAGGGCGTAGCGCCGAGACCTGCCAGCATGGCGCGGTGGCCTTGTTCAGCGCCTACATGGCAAAACACCATGTAATCAAAGGCATGCGGTTCTAGCGCACAAGCCAACATCGCCGCTGCACCGGTAATAAAACCGTCCACCAAGATCACGCGGCGCTGTCGCGCAGCTTCGAGCATGGCGCCCACCAGCATGGCAATCTCAAAACCGCCCACCGCACACAATACGTCCATAGGCTCATGCAAACTGCCATGGCGCTGCATGGCTTTGCCCAAAGCCTTGAGCTTGGTTTGCATCTGCTTGTCGTCCAAGCCGGTGCCACGGCCGGCCGCTTCTTCAATGGAAATCTTGGACAGCAAGGCTAAAATCAAGGCCGCGCTAGAGGTGTTGCCAATGCCCATCTCCCCCAGCGCCACCACATTGCCAGGCAGCTTGCGCACGGTGTCCATACCGGCATTGACCGCATCAAGGCATTGCTGCACCGACATGGCCGTAGTCCAACACGCGTTGCGCGTGCCTAAGGCAATTTTGCGATCGCGCAGTTGCACATGCG
>JAYWHJ010000329.1:0-6181 GCA_043777795.1 Polaromonas sp.
CCTGCCCACCTACGAAGCGATGCAGGCGTTTACGGATGGGCGCAGGCACGATAATTTGAGCGAAATTGGCCTGCAGCGCAATGATATATCGCGGGACCAGCTATGGATATGCGAGCATCCACCGGTCTTTACTCAGGGTTTGGCAGGCAAGCCTGACCATCTTTTACTGCCCGGCGATATCCCGGTGGTGCAAACCAACCGGGGTGGACAGGTGACTTACCACGGGCCCGGGCAGGTGGTGGCTTACCCCTTGCTGGATCTGAAAGCGGCGGGCTACTATGTCAAGGAATACGTTTTCAAGATTGAAGAGGCGGTGATCAAAACCTTGGCCGTTTTCAACATCACTGGCCACCGCGTGCGCGGCGCGCCGGGTATTTATGTCCGCACGGACGATCCGTTTGCCCATGCGGCCTTGAACCTGACAGAGGCGGATTTGCTGGCAGACGATGTCGGCAATTCAGATGATGATAAATTTGATCTGACCCCCATTAAAACCCCCATTAAGAAGATGCGCGACAACGTGGGGAAAATTGCCGCGCTGGGCATCAAAGTGAGCCGCCACTTTAGCTACCACGGGGTGGCGCTGAATGTGGCGATGGATTTGGAGCCGTTTTCGCGCATTAACCCTTGCGGCTACGCGGGGCTGCGCACGGTGGACATGGCTTGCCTGGGGGTTGCGGCCAGCTTCGAGGAGGTAGCGCAGGTGTTTGCGCAAAAGTTGACCGCTTACCTGGCACCCTGAACGCCTAACAGCCCCAGTTGCGGCCGAGTAGCCCCCCATCGGCGACAATCAGGCTATGAGCACCCAAGACGTCGTGCGCGAAGCACAAACCCAAGAGAACTACAACCCGCTGGCCAAGCAAAAAGCTGAGGCTAAGCTCTCGCGCATCCCCATCAAGGTAGAGCGCGGCGAAGTTTTAAAGAAGCCCGACTGGATCCGCGTGAAAGCCGGTTCGCCGTCGACGCGCTTCTACGAGATCAAGCAGATTTTGCGGGAGAGTAACCTGCACACGGTGTGCGAAGAGGCAAGCTGCCCCAACATCGGGGAATGCTTTGGCAAAGGCACGGCTACCTTCATGATCATGGGTGACAAGTGCACCCGCCGCTGCCCGTTTTGCGACGTGGGCCATGGCCGCCCTGACCCGCTGGATCTGAACGAGCCCGAGAACATGGCCAAAACCATTGCCAAGCTCAAACTCAAATACGTGGTGATCACCAGCGTAGATAGAGACGATTTGCGCGATGGCGGCGCTGGCCATTTTGTCGAATGCATCCGCAAAACCCGCGAGCTCTCGCCCGGCACCACCATCGAAGTCTTGGTGCCCGATTTTCGCGGCCGCGACGACCGCGCACTGGAAATTTTGAAAGCTGCGCCGCCGGATGTGATGAACCACAACCTGGAGACCATCCCGCGCCTGTACAAGGAAGCGCGGCCTGGCAGCGACTATGCTTTCTCTTTGAACTTGCTCAAGAAGTTCAAAGCCTTGCACCCCAACGTGCCCACCAAAAGCGGCATCATGGTCGGCTTGGGCGAGACCGACGATGAGATCCTGCAAACCATGCGCGACATGCGGGAGCACAATATCGACATGCTGACCATCGGCCAGTACCTTGCGCCGTCCATGTCGCATTTACCCGTGCGCCGCTACGTGCACCCCGACACCTTCAAAATGTTCGAGGCCGAGGCCTACAAAATGGGCTTTAGCCATGCCGCCGTGGGTGCGATGGTGCGTTCTAGCTACCACGCGGATGAGCAAGCACATAGCACTTTAGAAAACCTAAAAACCGCGCCGAACTGAGCATGGGGTGTTCGAGTATCTATGAATTTCCGATGGCAACAGCCGAAGAAATTTCAAATAAATCATAGACTTACTTAAAAAGTATCTACTACAGTATCAATTTAAAACAGTATGCTTGGGACATCAGTATTGCGATCTAGTCCGATCCGTCAGCCTATGCCAAAGCCACCCACCAGTGCATGCACCAGCTGCAAGCAGCCTTTGAAAGCCGTGGTTTTAGAGGGCCACTACACCGCCAAAGTGCATGCTGATCTCTGCACGCACTGCCATTTGGTGTGGTTTGACCCGCTGGAGTCGGTACGTTTATCAGGCTTGGGCTGGGTGCAGCTGATTCGCCAAATGATTGCCAGCCCGGCTTTGAATGCGCCGCTGGCCACGCGTTTGAGCTGTGTGCGTTGTCAGTCACCGCTCAAAGCAGTACGCAACCTCACGCGCTTTGGGCGCAGTGCGGCGCAAGAGTGCGCCAATGGCCATGGCCAGTACCAAGGCTACAGCTTGCTGCTGGCGGAGCGCGGCTTGGTGCGGCCCATCTATCCGCATGACCGGCAAGCCCTGCGCGCGCAAGGCCGCAGCCTGGATTGCCTGAACTGCGGTGCACCGATGGACCACTCTGCGCAAGACTGCAGCTATTGCCTCAGCCCCCTGGTGATGGTGGACGTGCCACGCCTCACCGCCGCCTTGCTGCTGCGCTTTGGCGATACGGTGCCCATTGATGCCAGCGCACAAGCTTGGGCGTTCGACTGCATTGGATGCGGACAGGCGCTGGACCCTACTACCGATATTCGCTGCCCACAGTGCGACCAAAGCGTCGCCCTGCCGCAGCTGAGCTTGCTCACGCCCTTGCTCAACCATGTGGAGCCGATTTTGCAAGGCCGCCTGCCCCGACAAGCCCGCCCCTGGGGTGAGCGCCTGCGCCGTATGCGCGGCGATGCGCGCGAAACCAACCTGTACCGCGTGCTGCATCACTTGCGCGGGCCGCGCCATTTGCCGGGTGAGTTTGATCCGGTCAATCTCTTGGCATGGGGACTGGTTGCCTGCTTTTTCATTTGGCTGTTGTGGCTGCGCTAACGGGCGTTCACGCTGAGCTTCATCTCACCCTCCCGGATGCATAAAATTCCTCCCACCGTACTGGCACTGTGCGCCATTGCCTTATGGGCATCCTTGGCCGTTCTGGGCAATTCGCTCAAACACATCCCACCGTTTTTGCTCACCGGCATTGCGCTGCTGATTGGCAGTGTGCCTGCGTGGCCGTTCTTCAGGCAATGGAAGGTGTCCAAAGGCGCATTGGCCTTGGGCATCTACGGTCTGTTTGGTTTTCACTTTTTGCTCTTCATTGCCCTGCGCCATGCGCCGCCGGTGGAAGCTAACTTGGTCAACTACCTGTGGCCACTGGGCATTGTGGTGATGGCGCCGCTGTTTTTACCAGGCACCAAGCTGTCTGCTACGCATATCGTAGCTGCTTGCGCAGGTTTTGCAGGCGCTTGCATCGCCATTTTGGGTGATCGTGTGTTTAAAGACGGTCTGCAAGGCTTGAGCAATGCAGGCTTTGCCTGGGGCTACATTCCCGCAGCAGGCTCAGCCTTCATCTGGGCCAGCTATTCGCTGATGAGCAAGCGGCTGGCCAGCACCGGGCGCGGCTTTCCCACCGCTGCGATTGGTTTGTTTGGCTTGGTCTCAGGTTTGCTTTCACTGCTGTGCCACGCGCTGATGGAGTCGGCCGTAGTCCTCAGCACTAAAGACTGGGCCCTGATGGCCGTGATGGGTCTGGGCCCGCTGGGAGCCGCATTTTTCTTATGGGACGCAGCGCTGAAAAAAGGCGATGCACGGCAGATTGGCATCTTGAGCTACATCACCCCGCTGGCGTCGACGGCGCTGCTGGTCGTTGCGACCGGGCGGCAGCTAACATGGAGTATCGGTTTGGCCACCGCGCTGATTATGGGCGCAGCAGTGTTGGGCACGCGGGGTAAGTAGCCGGGTGAACTAGCCAAGTCCGTGCACTTTAATCTGATTGGCTGCGTATTTTACTACTAAATTGATAGCATTTACCGCAGTATTTTATTGCGCCAGAGACTGATTTATCTCTTGAAACTAGCGCACCTCATCCACCGTCACCATCGCCGCCCCATATGCATCCGAGCACAGCGGGTTGTTGCGCCGGGCGCTGGCGCTGGTGCACTCTTGGGAGGTGACGGTTTTGCCGGTGGACATGAGGGCGCCCAGGCTGGCGCGGCCTTGGCTGTTATTGAGGGATGTAACGAAGGGGCCGGTTTTGCTGGCGGCGAGGGCAGTCAGGTCACGCGGGCCGTCAGCGACGAAAATCAGCAAGTGGTCGCGGCCCTCGGGGCCTGCGGCTTTGACGCGCCAGTTGGGGCGCGGCAGCAGGAGTTGTTGGCCCGCCTCGATTTTGTTGCTTTGGTCTAGATCGTTAGGGAACAGCAAGTACAAAGACTTGTTGTCTGAGCCAGCCATGGCCACATAGACGTAGCCTGCGCGATCGGACTGCACGGCAAAGTCCAGGCTGTCCTGGCCTATTTTGAGCTTTTCTTTATTAACCACCACGCGCACGTTGCGCTTGGCATCGCGTTGGTCAAACATTTGCTGCAGCGCTTGCGCACCGCTCAGTGCCGTGGGGGCGGGGGCGGGCGGCACGGGGATGGCCAGTGGGGACGGTACTGCAACCGGGGCAGCGGCAACGACGGGTGAAGCAACGGGCGCTGCGGCTAGCGTTGGCTTGGGCGGGTTGGTCAACACCGATGCAACCGGCGCTGTAGGTGCAGCAGCTACGGCAGCCTGCGCGGCGCCAGGCGTGGCTTGGCTGAACCATGCTGGGATGAAGCCCGTGTTGCCCGAGAGCTGGATGTTGTGGGGCTTGAAGTTGGCATCGTTCTTCATCCGTTTGTCGATTTTGGCTTGCGCGCACTGGCGAATTTCCTCCATGCTGATGGCACCTGATCCGTCCAGGTCTTGCGCATCGCGCAACATGCAGTCACGCATGAACTGGGTGGCAAGACCGCCTTTGTTGGAGTCGTCAAAGCTGACCTCGTTATCTTTGCTGGCACTGACGTGGATCACGTCTTGCGGCAGCGCGCCTTTGCTCATCTGCTCTGCCAGCAGGTTGCGGGCCTTCACGTTCACTGGGCGGCCGCACTCCTCTGAGATGGAGGCAAACTTGGGGCGCAGCACGCCTTCGTCTTCTTCATTGGTAAAGCCGCGTGTGCGGGCGGTGGATGCGGCGTTGACAATGCCGCCGGAGTGGCAGGCGTCGTACATCACGAACAGTTTGTCGGTCTTGGCGGTGATGGGCTTGAGCAGCTCGCTCATCTCGCGGTTGGTGATGGTGCCGCTTTGGCCGCCGTCGTAGGCTAGCAAAGCCTCTACGCAGCCGCCCGATGCGGCATCGTTGTACCGGGTGCCGTGGCCGCTGTAGTGCACAAACACGCGGTCGCCGTCTTGCACGCGGGCGTTCAAGTTGGCCAGCGCTTGGCGAATATTGCCACCCGTAGCATCGCTGTCTTGAAGGTAGGTGATGTTTTTGCCCGGCACCTGCATGGCGGTGGCCATTTGGGTGGCCGACTCGCGGTCGATGCGCGCACCCGGCAGGGGTGGGGTGTCTTTGTCGGCGTAATGGCTAATACCGATGATCAGGGCATGGCGGTTGCCGCGCGCGGGCAGGCTGCGCACCCCCAAAGTCAGCGCAGTGTTGATAGCCCCGCCTGTGGCCTGACGGCCAGTTGCACCGCCCGTCACGGCCGAGCTGCCCGCCTGCATGTCCAACATGGAGGCGCGCACCCAACCCAGCTTGTTGCCCGCCGCGCTGGCCTGTTCGACATAGGCCCAGCCGCCTTCCAGGCTCACCACCCGCAGCGCAGCGCCAGCAGCTATTTGGGCCACCACGCTGGCACTGGGCAGCTTGTCTGCTCTTAACTCCGTAGCTCTGGCAGCTTGCGTGGTTTGGGCAAAGCCGGTAGCCGCGCTACAAAGCGCAGCAAAAGCTACCAGCACTGCCCCTGCGGGCCGGACGAGATGGCGCAGTTTATTTTTGTGATGGGGCATAGTTTTCTCCGGTGTATGAATTTAGGTGGGCTGCGCAGCCGGCATGGGTGGTGCCGTGGCACAGGCGCTGCGGGCATGCTCGGCCCAGGCAGCACGGCTGATGCCTGGCTCTACCGCATAGGGCTCGCTGCAGGCAGCCACGGTCAGGCCTGTCAGGGCGGCGCGTTTTTTGGATGCCGCAGTGCGCGACAACAGCGTGCTGCGCAAGTGTTGCAGCTGTCCTATCGGCCCAGCCACGGCGGCGGCTTGGTGCAGCTCGGGCCAACGCAGCTGGGCCGGCCAGGTGGCGGTGGCGTCGCCGCCCAGCACGCGGCATTGGGGGGCATGCA
>JAYWHJ010000330.1:0-6180 GCA_043777795.1 Polaromonas sp.
ATTGGCGATGGCAAAATTTTTGTCTACGACCTGGAGCAGGTCGTGCGCATCCGTACCGGCGAAACCGGCAAAGAAGCACTGTAAAGCGCAACCCCAAAAAGAGGACATCCTATGAAAAAGCTACTCGTCTCCCTGGCCTTGGGCCTGGGTTTACTGTGCGGTGCTGGCGTCTCGCTAGCGCAGAATCCGGCACCTGCCGCCACGGCCTCCGCACCAGCTGATGCTAAACCCGCTGATGCCGCCGCGCCAGCAGCAGCGGCCGCAGCCGCTACCCCTGCCGCGGCACCGGCAGCCGCCAAGCCTGTTCCTAACAAGGGTGACACCGCCTGGATGATGGTCGCTACCTTGTTGGTGATTTTGATGACCGTCCCTGGCTTGGCCCTGTTCTACGGCGGCTTGGTGCGCAGTAAAAACATGCTGTCGGTGCTGATGCAGGTCATGGTCACCTTCTCGCTCATCGTGGTGCTGTGGGTCATCTACGGCTACAGCTTCGCGTTCACCGAGGGCAATAAATTTATCGGTGGCACCGACCGCTTGTTCATGAAGGGCATCTGGGACAACGTTGCAGGCACCTTTGAGAACGCCGCCACCTTCAGCAAGGGGGTGTACATTCCCGAGATCGTGTTTGCCGCCTTCCAGGCTACTTTCGCTGGCATTACTTGCTGCCTGATCGTCGGCGCATTTGCCGAGCGTATCAAGTTCTCTGCCGTGCTTGCCTTCATGGTGCTGTGGTTCACCTTCAGCTATTTGCCGATTGCCCACATGGTCTGGTTCTGGATGGGCCCTGACGCTTACGCCACCAAAGAAGTGGCCGACGCGATGAACGCCAAAGCCGGCATGATTTGGCAGTGGGGCGCGCTGGACTTTGCAGGCGGCACCGTGGTGCACATCAACGCGGCCATGGCTGGTTTGGTGGGCGCTTTCATGATTGGCAAACGCATTGGCTACGGCAAAGAAGCCATGGCCCCGCACAGCCTGACACTGACCATGGTGGGCGCAGCCCTGCTGTGGGTGGGCTGGTTTGGCTTTAACGCAGGCTCTGCACTGGAAGCCAATGGTTTTGCCGCCCTGGCCTTTATCAACACCTTGGTAGCTACGGCTGCTGCGGTGTTGGCATGGTCGGTGGGTGAGGCTTTGCACAAAGGTAAGGCCTCCATGCTGGGTGCCGCGTCTGGCGCAGTTGCTGGCCTGGTGGCCATCACCCCCGCCGCTGGTAACGTGGGCGTGGGCGGCGCGCTGGTGATCGGTGCAGTCGCTGGCTTTGCCTGCCTGTGGGGCGTAAGCGGCCTGAAAAAGATGCTGGGCGCTGACGACTCGCTGGACGTGTTTGGCGTGCACGGCGTAGGCGGCATCGTGGGCGCTTTGCTCACTGGTGTGTTCGCATCCCCTGCCCTGGGTGGCCCTAGCGCCATGGGCGACTGGGTGACCGCCACGATGATGACGCCTGCTGAGTACAGCATCTCCTCTCAAGTCTGGATCCAGTTCAAAGCCGTCATGATCACCGTCGTCTGGTCAGGTATCGTGTCCTTCGTAGCATTCAAGTTGGTGGACATGGTCATCGGCCTGCGTGTACCAGAAGAAGAAGAGCGCGAAGGCCTGGACATCACGTCCCACGGCGAGACCGCTTACAACCGTTAAACGACAAATTCAATAGACTCAGGGCTGCATGCAAATGCAGCCCGCTTTACCAAACAGTACGTTCTCCAAGTCACTAGAGAGTCTCCTCTGGATGTTTGACCCGCCCTAGGTTTCTAGTGCGGGTCATTTTTTTGGGCTAATTCCAGCCATTCGCTCTGCGCAGTACGAAGCTGGTCATCACTTCACCCGCGCGGCGCGTACCTGTGATGGCCTTGCCGCAGCTGCCCTCGGCTACTGTGCCGTCCCACACAGCGCTGATGCGGGTGCCGTCGTCAGATTCTTCCAGGCTTACTTCGCCCTTCGATAAATCGCCGGCTACAAATATTTTGCGGTTTTGCACATACATCCAGCCGCTCACCGAGCCTGCATACTCCGGATTCTTTTCTAGTTCCACGCGGCCACGCTGGAGGATTTGTGTGCCGTCTGCGCTCGAAATCTCCAGCACCCAGGCACCGTAAAGGCTGGCTATTTTCAGCTCAGCTGGCGCAGGACAAGAGGGCATGGGAGTCGAAATTTGCGGCGCATTTTGGGCACTAGCGCAATGAAATATTGCGCTAGCAGCTATCGAAAAAAGAGTAGCCAGTTTGTTCATTCCATACTGCCTTTTCTAGACCATCGCCTTGGCCAGCTCCGCATTTTGCGCAGACTTTAGCGCAAACTCCGCGCGTAGCGCCTTGAGCTTTTCGCGCGGATCTTCTTTCACCGTATTTTGCTCCAGCGCCATCTCTGCGATAAAGCGGCTGGGTTGGGCGCTGACCATGTCGCGGCCCTTCTTTTTCTTTTTTGGCCAGCTCACGGCCAGTGTGCGCTGCGCGCGCGTAATGCCCACGTACATCAGGCGGCGCTCTTCTTGAAGTCTGGCCAAAATGCCTTCATTCGCAGCAGCCTTGGCATCGGTAGAGGCGGCATCGTCCTCGCCCAGTTTGAAGGGCAGCATGCCCTCGCTTACGCCCGCCAGCATCACATGCGGCCACTCCAGGCCCTTGGAGGCGTGAAGGGTCGAGAGGGTCACTACGTTTTGGTCCTTCTCACGGTCGGTCAACGTAGATAGCAGGGAGATGGTTTGCACCACTTCCAGAAGGGTCTTGACTTCGCGCACCATCGAGATATCGCCCGCATCATCAATCTCGCCACCGCAGCGCTTGGCCATCCAGTCGCAAAATTCAATCACATTGGTCCATTTATTGGCGGCGATTTTCTCGCTGTCTTCACTTTCATACAAATGCTTTTCGTAGCCAATGTCTTTGAGCCAATCGGTCAAAAACACGCCTGCGGCCTCAGCGCCCAGAGTCTGACGCGCGCGGTATTCCAGGTCGTTCACATAGCGGCCAAACTCGTGCAGGCTGCCCACGGCGCGGGCGGCCATCACGCTTTCCAGCGAGTTGGAAAACAGGGCCTCGAACATGCTCAGCTTGTACTGTGATGCAAAGCTGCCCAGCTGCTGCAGGGTGGTGTGGCCAATGCCGCGCTTGGGGCTGGTCACGGCGCGCAAGAACGCCGGATCGTCGTCGTTGTTGGTAATCAGGCGCAGCCAAGAGCAGAGGTCTTTGATCTCGGCGCGGTCAAAAAAGCTCTGGCCACCGCTGACTTTGTAGGGGATATTCGCCTTGCGCAGTGCCTGTTCCAGTATCCGCGCCTGGTGGTTGGCGCGGTACAAAATGGCAAAATCTTTGAACTCTTTGTACTGCGTGCCCTGGGTTGCCAAGTCCCCCGAGCGCAGGCTTTGAATGCGCGCTACGGCGCGCTCAGCTTCGTGTTCTTCGTTGTCAGCATCCACCACGCGCACCGGCTCGCCTTCGCCCAAGTCGCTCCACAGGGTTTTGGGGTAAAGCTTGGGGTTGGGGCCAATCACGTTGTTCGCAGCGCGCAATATGGCCGAGGTAGAGCGGTAGTTTTGCTCCAGCTTAATGACCTTGAGCTGCGGAAAATCTATCGGTAGCTTCTTAAGGTTGTCCAGAGTGGCACCGCGCCAGCCGTAGATCGACTGGTCGTCGTCGCCCACACAGGTGATTCGCGCCTTGCTGCCCATCAGCAGCTTGAGCAGCTCGTACTGGGTGGCATTAGTGTCCTGGTATTCGTCCACCAGTATGTGTGCAAACCGCGCTTGCCAATGCTGCGCAACTTGCTCTGATTTTTGCAGCAATTTAAGCGGCATGCCAATCAGGTCGTCGAAGTCTACCGCTTGGTAGGCGGTCAGGCGCTCTTCGTAGCGGCCCATGATGGTGGCGGTCACGCGCTCGTTGTCGTCCTTGGCTTGGGCCAAAGCCTCGACGGATGTGAGGCCGGCGTTCTTCCAGGCGCTGATGGCCCACTGGTGCTGCCGCGCCGCCGCGTTGTCAGTGCCGCCGCCTGCGTCTTTGATCATCGCAAGCACATCGTCGCTGTCCAAAATACTGAACTGGGGTTTGAGGCCCAGCTCGTGCCCGCCCTCGCGCAGCATGCGCACACCCAGCGAGTGGAAGGTACATATCACCACCGTTTTGGCGGCCTTGCCCACCAGGGTTTTGGCGCGCTCACGCATCTCGGCGGCGGCTTTGTTGGTAAAGGTGATGGCCGCAATCTGCGCGGGTTCCACGCCGGCCTGGATCAAACGGCCAATTTTGTGCGTGATCACCCGCGTTTTGCCCGAGCCCGCGCCCGCTAGCACCAGGCAAGGCCCGTGCAAATAGTTCACCGCTTCTTGCTGAGCGATATTCAGACCGGGGCCGGGGGTAGACATGCGGGGGGAGAGAAAGAAAAGTCGAAAAAGAACGCGCCGAGTGCGCAAGAAAAGAGGCTAAGCCGCGAATCATACCGACAAGCTAGCCCGACGCCGCTGCAAGCGGTTGAAATAAATCAAGCCTATTTTGTCAGCTTGCCGCAAACCAAGCCAGCGCCGTGCTGAGACAATAGAGCGGTGCTGCAAATTCTGCTCATCACCTTTCCGTTTTTTGCCCTCGTGCTGTGTGGCTATGTGGCTGCCCGTCGGCAGTTTTTGCCGCAGGCGGCTATTCCGGGGCTCAATACCTTTGTGCTGTACTTTGCGCTGCCCTGCATGCTCTACCGCTTTGGGGCCGGCACGCCGATTGCGCAGTTGTTGAATCCATCGGTGTTTTTTGTGTACTTGCTGTGCGCGTTGACTATGGTGGGCTTCACCATCGCTGTCACGCTGGGCCACCGCATGGACTGGAACAACGCCGCCTTTGGTGCACTTGTTGCCGCCTTCCCTAATACGGGCTTCATGGGGGTGCCGTTGCTGGTCGCCCTGCTGGGTGCGCAGGCGGCAGGCCCCGCCATTGCCACCATCGTAGTGGACTTGCTGATCACCTCTTCCTTGTGCATTGCCTTGTCGCGTTTAGATGCAGCCGACAAACACGGTGCCAGCACGGCCCTGCGCAATGCGCTCAAAGGCATGCTCAGCAACCCCATGCCCTGGGCGATTGCCATTGGCGCGTTGTCGTCGGTGCTGGGCTTCACGCCCATCGCGCCGGTGATGCAAACCATTGGTTTGCTGGCCGACGCCGCCTCGCCTGTGGCCCTGTTTACCATTGGCGCGGTGCTGGCGCGCAGCCAGATGACCAGCAGCGACGCTACGCCTTGGACGGATTATGTGCCCGTGGCGCTGAAAAAGCTGGTCTTGCACCCGCTGTTGGTGCTCTTGGTCGGTAGCGCTGCCATCGCGCTGGGTGTGCCCTTGGACAAATTCAGCCTGACCGTCATCGTGCTCGTGGCTGCGCTGCCCTCGGCATCGAATGTGTCGTTGCTGGCAGAGAAGTTTGGTGCCAACAACGGGCGCATTGCGCGTATTATTTTGGTGTCTACCGTGTTGGCGTTTTTTACCTTTTCGGGAGTGGTGCTTTTGATGACGGGCTTGTAGTGCGCAGCCCCATGGTTTTAGACCTTCAAGTTAAAGCCCAAATCTACATCGCAAGCCGCTTGCCCGCCGCGCACTCCCCAGTCTGTCAGTGGAATATCACGCAGGGTGATGATCACATGGTTGCGCGGGATGCCCAGTGGCTCCAGGTTGGCAACAATGGCTTGGTAAAGTTGCCGCTTGGCCTGTGTGGAGCGGCCAGGAAATGCGTCGATACTGATGGCGGTGAAGCGCTCTGGCAGCTCTAGCGCATCGGGCACGATAAAGCGGTGCGGCGCATGGGCTACCAGCATCACATGGCGGTCGTGCAGCGGAATTTTCAAGCCCTCCACCAAAGCGGCCTGTACCGCTTCGATGATGGCCATCTCTTGCTCTGCGGTGTAGTTGGTGCGCACCTGAATGGTGGTGACAGGCATGGCAATCTCCTGGTGAAGGCGTGGTCAGTGTGCTTGCCAGTATGCGAGAACTGGGCGAGGTGATTGATGCTCAAACCGGGACGTTGGGCCGTGTTTGCGTCATGAGATTGACCGGATGACCTCACAACGCTACACAGAAGGGCATGGCGAGCACCCCAGCACTGAAATACCCCCTTGCAGCTAGCAGAATTGCCCCCAGCTGCCTACAATCACACGTTACACACCACAAAGAACAGCATGGTTCCGCACCTTATCACCGCGCTTAACGGCCCC
>JAYWHJ010000331.1:0-17318 GCA_043777795.1 Polaromonas sp.
ACAGCACCTGCAAGCGTTCCCACATCAGGTGGCGGGCCTGCGGGTCCAGCCCCGTGGTGGGCTCGTCCAGCATCAGCAAGTCAGGGTCGTTCACCAAAGCACGCGCCAAGCTTAGGCGTCGCTTCATGCCGCCGGACAGTTCGCCCGGCTTGCTCTTAGCCTTGTGCGTTAGCGAGGCAAACTCCAGCAGCTTAGGCACCCGCGCCACGATGTCCGCTTTCTTCATGCCAAAGTAGCGGCCGTACACGAGAATGTTTTCTTCCAAGTCAAAATCCGGGTCCAGCGTGTCCATCTGGCTCACCACGCCCAGTCGCGCCTTGATGGCGCGGGCATCGCGGGGCATCTGCATTCCCATGGCGTGGATCTCGCCACTGTCAGGCGCGGTCTGCCCCAGGCACATACGGATGGTGGTGGTTTTACCAGCGCCGTTGGGGCCAATCACGCCCAGGCATTCGCCAGCGGCGATGTCAAACGACAAGTCATTGACCACAGCGTTGTCGCCGTAGCGTTTGTGCAAATTGCGCACTGAAAATAAGGGTTCTGCCATGGCCTGATTGTCCCTCGGTTTGACGCTCCGCTATCAACGCTAAAATCAAAACCCCAGCCAGCGATTGAATGAGAAACCCCCTGTGTCCGAATCCCAAGCCGTCACCCTCCAATACCTGATGCCCAAAAAGGCACTCACCCAGTTCGCAGGTTTTGTAGCAGGCGGGCGCTGGGGCAGCATCACCCAGTGGATTATTCGGGACTTTATCAAGCGCTACAGCGTCAACATGGCCGAGGCCGCGCAGCCCGAGCCCACCAGCTACGCGACGTTCAACGAATTTTTTACCCGTGCCCTGAAAGACGGCGCACGCCCCCTGGCCCAAGCCGATTGGGTGTGCCCGGTAGACGGTGCGATCAGCCAGTTTGGCCGCATTGAAAAAGACCAGATTTTCCAGGCTAAAGGCCACCACTATAGCACCCGCGCACTGGTGGGCGGTGATGCGCAGCTGGCCTCCCAGTTTGACGACGGCCACTTTGCCTGCCTGTATCTAAGCCCCAAGGACTACCACCGCATCCACATGCCCTGCCCGGGCACGCTACGCCGCATGATCTATGTGCCGGGCGATTTGTTCTCGGTCAACCCCACTACGGCGCGCGGTGTGCCCGGCCTGTTTGCGCGCAACGAGCGCGTAGTGTGCGTGTTTGACACGCCGCACGGTCCCTTCATCAACGTGCTGGTAGGGGCGACGATTGTGGGCAGCATGGCCACTACTTGGCACGGTGTAGTGAACCCGCCGCGTACAGGTGAAGTGCGCGAGTGGCGCTACGATGATGGAAGTATCACTTTCAAACAAGGCGACGAGATGGGACGCTTTCTGCTGGGCTCCACGGTGGTCATGCTGTGGCCCAAAATGCCCAATGATCGTCCGTTGAGTTTTAACCCGCAATGGCAAGCGGCGTGGCCCATCCACTTGGGCGAAGCCATGGCCAATCTAAGCTGAAGCCGGGCGCTGCCAATGTCTCGCCACCACTACTAAACAGTAAGCGCGGTCACCACGTCGCAGCTTGCTTCAGCCTAGAACCGGCTCAGCCTACATGCCACTGAAATTTTCTTCGCGCGACAGCGCGTTCGCCCTCGCCATCATTGTGATTTGGGGCATGAACTTTGTCGTGATGAAGTATGCGCTGCGTGATTTCACGGCATTCCAAATGGGCGCAGCACGCTTTTTGTTTGCTGCGCTGCCCCTGCTGTTTTTTATCAAACCACCCAAGGTGGCACTCAAGTGGCTGCTGCTGTACGGCGTGTGCCAAGGCGTGGGCCAGTTTGGTTTGCTGTTTACCGCTTTGCAGTTTGGCATGACAGCGTCGCTGGCCTCGGTGTTGATGCAAACCCAGGTGTTTTTTACCGCGCTGTTTGGCGTGTTGTTGCTGGGCGAAAAGCTCAAAGCATCCCAGGTGCTGGGCTTGGTGTTGGCCGCAGTGGGCTTGGCCTGCTTTGCCATGCATTTTGTCGATGCCCAAGCCCACGGCATCAGCACGGTGACGGTGCTCGCCTTCATGCTCAACCTGGGGGCAGCGGCCTCCTGGGCGGTGTCTAACGTGGTGGCCCGCAAGGCCCAGCAGACCAGCCCCAGCTACGACCCACTGGCCTTCATCGTCTGGACATCCTTGGTGCCGGTCATTCCCTTCATCATTTTCAGCACCCTAATGGATGACCCAGCGCTGCGTTGGCAATGGACCACCGCGCGCGCCAGCTCGTGGCTGGGCATTGCCTATCTGGGCTGGGTGGCCACCGTGACAGCGTACGCTATGTGGACGGCCTTGCTCAAGCGCCACAGCGCCAACCGCGTTGCGCCGCTGAGTTTGGGTGTGCCGGTAGTAGGCATTGCAGCGGGCATGCTGATCTTGGGTGAGCAGGTGAGCCTGTGGCAGTGGGCCGGCGTGGTCTTGGTCGTTAGCGCTTTGGCTGCGGCGCTGTTTGGGGACAAGCTGTTTGCTAAATTTGCGAGTGTCTCCCCGGACGGGACTAGGTAAGTTCTGCTCGTGAGCATGTCGGCGGTGTACTCAATGGGACTCGGTGAGTCTTGTACTTGGAGCAGGCCGACGGTGTACTCAGCTCCGCGGCTGTCCCCCGTTGCGGCCTAGGGCCGCCGACTCCTCCTTTATGCCGCTGCGCTGAGTACACCGCCGACCAGCTTTCGCGAAATAGTGGGCGATCAACCGCTGTGCCCCAACCATCCCACTACGCAGCTCTGGCGCTTGGTGTGCACAGCGCAGCGGCATCAAGGAGGAGGCCGTAGGCCGGGGGACAGCCGCGGAGCTGTGCACGCCGAGTGCCAGAGCGAGCACAGAACCAAATTCAGTTCATACGCCGTCGCACGCAAGAAAAATCGCAGACAAGACTCAGCATTCAGCCCTTTTTGGGCAGCGGCAAAGCGGTTTTGTAGCGTACCTGTTTGAGCGCAAAACTGGAGCGAATTTTCTCCAGCCCTGGAATAGGCGAAAGCTGTTCCAGAATAAACTTTTCCAGCGCCCCCATGTCGGCCACGGCCACGCGGATCAAATAGTCGCTGTCGCCGGTCATCAGATAGCACTCCATCACCTCGTCATGCTCGGCGATGCGGCGTTCAAACTCGGCCAATGCTTCTTTGCTTTGGGTTTTGAGACTGATGTTGATGAACACGTTCAAGCCCAAGCCCAGCGCTGCTGCGTTTGCCAGAGCCACATAGCGCTGGATGGTGCCATTGGCCTCCAGCGCCTTGACGCGCGCCAGGCACGGCGACGGGCTGAGGTGCACGCGTTTGGCCAACTCTACATTGCTTAAACTGCCGTCAGTTTGCAGGGCATCGAGAATGCGCAAATCTACGGTATCCAATGCATTATTCATGTCAGTATGCTTACAAAACTCAATATGCGATATTTTATGCTGCAAATACTCGTCTTCACCCGCAATTGCAGCATGACGTTTTGCCAAGCATTATTTACAATTTAGCCCTATGAACGCCGCCACATCCGCCCATCTTTTAGCGTCTCTCGAACTGCCTTCCGGTGACCGAGGAATAGACCCCGATCCGCAAGAAACGCAGGAGTGGCGCGACGCATTTACCGCGCTGGTGGCAACCCAAGGACCCGAGCGTGCGCGGCAAATTCTCGACGGCCTTGTGGCTTTATCCAGAGAACAGCGCGTGGGCTGGCAGCCCGAGCTGACCACGCCTTACGTCAACAGCATCCATGTGAGCGCGCAGCCTGGCTTCCCCGGTGATTTAGCGATTGAGGAAAAGCTCGGCTCCCTCATGCGTTGGAACGCGTTGGCCATGGTGGCCAAGGCCAACGCCGCTTACGGCGAGCTGGGCGGGCATATTGCCAGCTACGCCAGTGCGGCGGATTTGTTTGAGGTGGGCTACAACCATTTCTTCAAAGCGCGCGATGTGGCGCACGGCGATAAGCATGGCGGCGACTTGGTGTTTTTCCAGCCGCATAGCGCGCCAGGCGTGTATGCCCGCGCTTTCCTTGAAGGCCGTTTGACGGCGCAAGATCTGAACTTTTACCGCCGCGAGATCGAGGCCCCGCAGCATGGCGCGCGCGGCCTGAGCAGCTACCCGCATCCCTGGTTAATGCCGGATTTTTGGCAGTTCCCCACCGGCTCGATGGGTCTGGGGCCCATCAGCAGCATTTACCACGCGCGTTTTATGCGCTATCTCACGCACCGCAATTTGCTCGACTGCACCCAGCGCAAAGTGTGGGGTGTGTTTGGCGATGGCGAGATGGACGAGCCTGAGAGCATGAGTGCGCTGACGCTGGCATCGCGCGAAGGCTTGGACAATTTGGTGTGGGTGGTTAACTGCAACTTGCAGCGCCTGGACGGCCCCGTGCGCGGCAATGGCCGCATCATTGACGAGCTGGAGCGCCTGTTTAGCGGTGCTGGCTGGAACGTGGTCAAGCTCATTTGGGGCAGCGATTGGGACGGCCTGTTTGCCCGCGACATTACCGGTGCGCTGGCCAAGACTTTTGCCAACACAGTGGACGGCCAAATGCAAACCTTTGCGGCCAAAGACGGCCGCTACAACCGCGATACCTTCTTTGGCCAAAATCCCGAGCTGGCGGCACTCGCCCAAGGCATGACGGACGAGCAAATCGACCGCCTCAAACGTGGCGGCCACGACATCGTCAAAATCCACGCCGCCTACGCTGCCGCTGCGGCGCACCAAGGCCAGCCCACTGTGATTTTGGCGCACACCAAAAAAGGCTACGGCATGGGCAATGCAGGCCAAGGCAAGATGACCACGCACAGCCAAAAAAAGCTGGACGAGGACGAGTTGATTGCCTACCGCAACCGCTTTAATTTGCCATTGACCGACGAGCAAGCCAAAACGCTCAGCTACTACAAACCCGAAGAGACCAGCGCCGAGATGCAGTATCTGCATGCCCGGCGCGCAGCACTGGGCGGCCACTTGCCCACAAGGCACACGGCTGCGCAGGTGGTGCACGTACCTGCCATCACGCAGCCCTCTGAACAAGGTAACTCTTACGCGCAGTTCGCCTTGCAAGCCGATGGCAAAGAAATGTCCACTACCATGGCCTTTGTGCGCATGCTGGGCGGCTTGCTGAAAGATCCGCAACTGGGCCCGCGCATTGTGCCCATCGTGGCCGATGAGGCACGTACTTTTGGTATGGCTAATCTGTTCAAGCAAGTCGGTATTTACAGCAGTGTGGGCCAGCGCTATGCGCCCGAAGATATTGGTTCGGTGCTGAGCTACCGCGAAGCTCTGGACGGCCAGATATTGGAAGAAGGTATCAGCGAAGCGGGCGCCATTGCCAGCTGGACGGCAGCCGCCACCAGCTACAGCGTGCACGGCCTGGCCATGCTGCCCTTCTACATTTACTACAGCATGTTCGGCTTTCAGCGCGTGGGCGACGCCATCTGGGCAGCGGCGGACCAGCGCAGTCGCGGCTTCTTGCTCGGCGCCACCTCGGGCCGCACCACGTTGGGCGGCGAGGGCCTGCAACACCAGGACGGCAGCAGCCACTTGGTCTCCGCCACCATCCCCAACTGCAAGTCTTACGACCCTGCCTTTGCAGGCGAACTGGCCGTGATTCTGGACGCAGGCATGCGCGAGATGATGGTGGAGCAGAGAGACGTGTTCTACTACATCACGCTGATGAACGAGAACTACGCGCAGCCCAATTTGCCTGCCAATGCCCACTCAGGGGTTCTGCGTGGCTGCTATCACTATAGTAGCTTCTCCCGCAATATTTCATTGGCTTCAGGCCCTCAATTGCCTAGTAAAGTGACGCTGTTAGGCTCTGGTGCCATACTCACCGAGGTCATCAAGGCGGCGCAGCTGCTGGCCGATCAGGGCTTTGAGGTAGATGTGGTCAGCGTAACAAGTTGGAGCGAGCTGGCGCGCGATGGCGCGGCGTGTGAAACCACTCGCGCGACACCTTGGCTCCAGCAAGTTCTCAGCCAAACCCACGGCCCCCTCATCGCCGCCACCGACTACGTGCGCACCGTGCCCGAGAGCGTGCGCGCATACTTGCCCACAGGCCGCAGCTACACCACCCTGGGCACCGACGGCTTTGGCCGCAGCGACACCCGCTCTGCGCTACGGGCCTACTTCAAGGTAGATGCCGCCAGCATCGTGCAGGCGGCGCTGCACCAAATCGGCGCAACACAGTGAATGCCAAGCGCCTTATGCGTTAGCATGCAGGCATGACTACCCACCTTACTATCATCACTGGCGCATCGCGCGGCATGGGCTTGGCGCTGGCGCAGCGCTTGGCTGTGCCGGGCCACACTTTGCTGTGCATATCGCGCAATGCCAATTCAACGCTAGCGCAACTTGCCACGACGCAAGGCGCAGCGCTCACGCAATGGGCGGCTGACCTGAGCGATGCGGCCAGCACGGCGCACCAGCTGGCGGCCTGGCTATCGGGCAAAGCGCAGGAGTTTGCCAGTGCCACTTTGGTGAACAACGCCGGCATGATCCCGGCGATTGCGCCTTTGTCCGACGTGCCCGCCAGCGACATCAGCGCCGCCCTGCGTGTGGGCGTGGAAGCGCCCATGCTGCTGACCGCCGCGTTCTTAAAGGGCACGGCAGATTGGAAAGTCCCGAGAAAAGTACTCAACATTTCCTCCGGCTTGGGCCGCCGCGCCATGGCCAGCCAAGCGGGCTACTGCGCGGCCAAGGCGGCGATGGACCACTTTACCCGTTGCCTGGCGCTGGAAGAAGCTTTGAAACCGCATGGCGCTAAAGTGTGTTCGCTGGCACCGGGCGTGATTGACACCGACATGCAGGTGCAACTGCGCGCTGCGCCAGACAGCAGCTTTCCAGACAAAGCCAATTTTGTAGGCATGCAGCAAAGTGGAGCGCTCACCAGCCCACAGGATGCAGCCGGCCGTTTGATTGCTTACTTGGCGCGCGCGGATTTTGGCAGCAACCCAGTAGGCGATGTGCGCGACTTACTTTGACTTGACCACGGCCTGGGTGTTGCTGTCTCGCGCAACCTGCTACGAGCGACTTGCTTTGGTACGTGGAGGCTGGTGCGATAATATTTTTTTCGAAAGCTTTCCATGAAATTTGCTAAGTTTGTAGTGTCTGTTTCGGTTCTGGCGCTGAGCATTACGGCACTGCCCGCCATGGCCGGTAGTTCGGCGGCATCGTCGGCTGCGCAAGGCGTCAACTCGTCGGTAGGCAGCTTGTCCGATTCTGTCAGCGGCTCAAGCAAAAGCTCCCAAAACACGGCGGTAGCGGCGGGCGACTACCGGCTTATCCAGGTGGCTGCAGCGCCCAACCGTCCAGGCTTTGCGCAAATGACCCTGCGTGCTGTCAAAACACAAGATACTGCCGAGGATGTGGTGTTGACCTTGCCGCAAAAAGCCTTCGATACCAGTGGCTTGGCCAAAGGCGACACCGTAGCGGCGCGTGAGCGCGCCTACGGCGTAGAGTTTGCCAACGCGCAAACCCGCACCACCTTCTTTTTGGTGATGGCTGATGCGGCTTACCGCGAGCTGGCATCCCACCCCGTAGCGCTTTGAGTGCGCGCTTGCCGCGCAGGTGCTGGCGGCTACTGGCGGCCACCGGCGCCATTACCATCTTTGGTGCTGCCAACGCAGCCGCATCGCCCGTCTACTGCGATAGCCAGGCGGTTTTAAGCCCAGGCCAGCAGAGCAAATTACTGCGTTTCAGTGAGGTGGTCAAGGCAGAGCTCAGTGCGTCTGGCCAATCCGTGGCGCTGCTGGCACGCTCAGGCCTCGATTTATCGCGTTTTGGCTTGCGCTACTCGCACTCGGGCATCAGCCTGCAAGCCAGCCCAAACACACCCTGGTCAGTACGCCAGCTGTACTACGCCTGCGACGAGCAAAAGCCCAGTATTTTCGACCAAGGCATGGCGGGCTTTGTCCTGGGCACCGACAACGCGGCCATAGGCTACATATCGGCCGTACTGCTGCCGCCCGCGGCCGCCCACACTCTGGAAGCAGCCGCGCTGGACAACAAGCAAGCGCTGGCCTTGCTGCACCCGGTGTACAGCCCCAACGCCTACGCCTATAGCCTGCGTTACCAAAACTGTAATCAATGGGTCATTGAGCTGCTAGCCGCCGCGCTGGGTAAATTGGGCTTGGCGCAGCAGGATGAGAACGGGCTGGCGCAAGATTCTGCACAAAACCTAGAGGCCCAAGCGCAACCCACCTCGGCGCGCGCACACTCGCAAGCCTGGCTGCGCCAGCAGGCTTATCTGCCCAGCATCGTAGAGGTAGGCAGCCGCTTGCTGATGTGGGCCGGCGCATTGATACCCTTGGTGCGCAGCGACGACCATCCCCGGGAAGACTTGGCGCAACGACGCTATCAGGTCAGCATGCCTGCATCCATTGAGGGCTTTGTGCAGGCAAAGCTGCCAGGCGCGCAGCGCATAGAGTTTTGCCATAACGAGCAGCACATTGTGGTCCATCGCGGCTGGGCTCCAGTGGCAGAAGGCTGTGTGCCCTCTCCAGAAGACAAGGTCATTGCGCTAGACTAAATGCCCACGAGCGTTGCCCGCTGGGCGATGCAACGGCGATCAGCCTGTGATGTAAGTCTGCAACTGAGAAATCGTTTGCTCATGGTCAGCGATGATGTCGTCCATGATGTCGCGGATCGAGATCATGCCCAACACTTTGCCGCCCTCGAGTACTGGCAGGTGGCGGATTTTTTTGGTGCTCATGAGTGACATGCACACGCGGGTACCCGCGCTGGGCGGTACCGAAATCACCTCGCGGGTCATGATGTCGGCAATAGTGGTTTCGCGCGAGCTCCTGCCTTGCAGCGCCACTTTGCGGGTGTAGTCGCGCTCAGAGAATATGCCCACGAGTTTGCCGCTCTCCATTACCAAAATAGCGCCGATGCCATAGCTGGCCAGGAGCTTGAGGCCATCGAACACCGTCACGTCGGGTGCTACTTGGTACAAGGCGCTGTCGCGCTTTTTCAGTAGTTCAATGATCGGCCTCATACAACCTCCAAAAGTGTGGGAATCGCCCAAGCACCAGTATAGGCATAAGCAACGCGACAATACATGTCGCAGGAGGAAATAAGCGGCTTTGTGTGCAACTGTGACAGGCTTACGATTAAGATGGGCCCATGCAACTTCCATCCCGGTTTTGGGCGGACCTGACCAGCCGCCATTTTGCGCAACTTGCTGCCAGCACGTCGATAGAAAAAGCCGTTGCCGTACTGCCGGTGGCCGCCATCGAGCAACACGGCCCGCACTTGCCAGTATCGGTAGACACCACCCTGGTCAACGGCGTAGTCGATGCGTCGCTGGCGCATTTGCCTGCGGACTTGCCGGTGCTGTTTATGCCCACCCAGCAAGTGGGTAAGAGCAATGAGCACATTCGCTTTCCGGGCACGCTTACTTTAAGTGCGCAAACGCTCATCAGCGTGTGGATGGAGCTGGGTGCCTGCGTGGCGCGCGCTGGCTTTAAAAAGCTGGTGCTGCTCAATAGCCATGGCGGCCAGGTGAGCGTGATGGACATTGTGGCGCGCGACCTGCGCACCGCGCATGATTTGATCGTCTACAGCACCAACTGGTACACCCTGCCGCTGGGAGACGCGGTGATGAACCTCTTTCCCCCCGAAGAGCACCGCTTTGGCATCCACGCGGGCGACATGGAAACATCCATGATGCTGGCGCTGCGGCAGAAGTATGTGGACATGGCGCAGGCGCGCAATTTCCAAAGTACCGCACAAGAGCGCGCGGCGCATTACCCCATTTTGGGCAACGGCAGCAGCGCCAAGCTGGGCTGGCAGGTGCAAGACTACAACGCCATGGGCGCGGCAGGCAATGCAGCAGCGGCCACGGCAGCCAAAGGGCAGGCCCTCATCGACGCAGCGGGCTTGCAACTGGCAAAGTTCTTGCAGGAAGTAAGCAGCTTGCCTTTGAGCACGCTCAATCCCACGCCCCGCATAGACTTCGCATAGACCTCGCAAGGATGCCGCAAAGATGCCGCATAGATCCCGCATAGTTTGCCCAGGTTTACCCAGGCGAACTCTCAGGCGGCATGAAAATGCGCGTGTCGATAGCCTGCGCGATGCCGTGGTGGTGGCTCAAAGTGATGGGCGATCCCGCCAAGCGCTTGTGTACCCGAGGCCTGCGTGCGCTGATGGGCAAAAACTGCCGCAGCACATGGCTGCAACTGCACAACATGACAACGCCATCCGCGCCGAATGTGAGCGTTTTATCCATAAGGTGCAAACCACCTTGAAAGCGATGTAGCCCTGCCTGCAGAGACCGGCGGTGCCATCGTGAGCCGCCAAATTGCTTGGCATCAAAAAAAATGCGCACAGGGCAAGCCTGCCCTGTGCGCGCTTCGCTGGTCAACTGATGTTTAGTTGTAGAAGTAGTAGTCGCTGTCGTTATGGCGCGCTCTTGCGGCGACGATAGCTTCAGCGCGCACCTCTGCGCGGGTGACGGTGGAGGCGACGGGGGCCTTGGCTACAGTGGCGTATTCCCCGGTTTCACCTAACTGCGGCAGCGTGCCTTCTTTGCGGGCCTGCAAGTAGTCAGCCTGCACTTGAGCGCGGGTCAGGTTGCTGCTCATGGTGAAAGGCAAGTTGTCCTTGTAGCTCTGCGCGAATGCGCTCGCACCGCTCATGGCAGCCAAAGCAACAACGGTAGCAGCAATCAATTTCGTCTTCATGGTGAATATCCTTCAAAGTTAATAAAAAAATGGTCGGATTGACCGGTCCGGGCAGTGCGGCGTAAGGCTTGTGGCCCTGGCCGACTGCCTGGCCTCGGTGAGTCGTTTTCTTTATCGCGGCTCATCGATGGGTCTAACTTTAGGCCTTGGCGTTGACATTTCAAACCACCCAATCGGCAATACACTATTGCTTATAATGAAATTAACTTAGAAAAATTTGTTAAACAATTGCGTAAATAGATGTATATTTAGTGACCAATTGGTTATTAACTGAGTGGGAAAAAGGGAAATTCATGGACCGACTTCTCTCGATGCGGGTGTTTCAGCAGGTGATCGACCAAGGTGGCTTTGCCGCCGCCGCCCGCGCGCTGGACATGTCGCCCGCAGGGGTCACGCGTTTGGTCACCGACTTGGAGCAGCATCTGGGTGCGCGGCTCATGCAGCGCACCACGCGCAAGCTCTCGCTCACCGAAGCGGGTGAGGCCTATCTGCTACGGGTGCGCAGCATACTGGCCGAAGTAGACGATGCCGAGGCCGCAGCAGCTCACAGTGCCAACGAGCTGCAAGGCGTGGTGCACGTGCTGGCGCCGACGCTGTTTGCCAACCAGTTTTTAGCCAAACAAATCAGCCGCTGGGTGGCGTTGTACCCCAAGGTCGCCATTCACCTGCATGTAGACCCGTTTCCGCAAACACGGGTAGAGGAGTTTGACGTGACCTTCATCGTGGAGGACGAAGGCTTTGATGCCAATATCGTCGCCCGCCCCGTTGCCGCCAATACGCTGTGGATCTTGTGCGCCAGCCCGGCTTATCTCGCGCGCCATGGCACACCCCAGCAGCCGCAAGATCTGCCAGCGCACCACTACCTGCGCTTTCCGTGGCCCGCAGCATCAGGGCACACTGCGCGGGGTTTGCGCTTGAGCCGGGCCGATGGCAGCCAGGCCGATGTGGAAACCACCATGCACGTGGTGTTGCAGTCCACCAGCTACGACGCCTTGTTTACCGCCGCACTCGATGGTGCAGGCATCGCTGTGCTGCCGCAGTTTCCAGCCGCCAATTACCTCAGCGCGGGGGCCTTGGTGCATGTGTTGCCAGATTGGATTTTTGGCCGCTTTACAGTGTACGCCGCCCTGCCCACCCGCAAGCTCATCCCGGCCCGTACGCGAGCGTTCCTGGACTTTGCCAGCGAGATGACTTTCAAGCCAATTGACCTACCGCTGGGGACCTAGCAAGGTTCAAGCGTCTGGGATGCCGGTATCTGCACCGCCACTGCCAATCGTACGCCGGGCGTCCAGCGCCAAGGCCTCATATTTAGCGCGAAAAGCGTCCAGCTGCACTTCTTCCAGCTCCTCCAGATCCATCAGCGCGTTGTGCGCCCCTTGGGTTGCGCGAATCAGTTCATCGAGCTTGATTTGAATCGCCTGCGTGTCCCGATTCTGCGTGCTTTGGATCAGAAATACCATCAAGAAAGTGATGATGGTGGTAGCGGTATTGATCACCAGTTGCCACGTATCGCTGAACTTGAACAGTGGCCCGGTAATGATCCACACGGCGATAGTGCACACGGCCAATACAAACACAACAGGTTTGCCACAAAAGCGTGAGGCGAGCTTGGCGAACTGAGAGTAGGCGGGAGCGTTTTTCATACAAAACTTTCAATCAAACACGATGGCTCCATTGTCATCCTTTGCCCGCTGCAATGCGAGCAGGTGCAAGTGCAAGTGCAAGTGCAAGTGCAAGTGCCATTGCATGCAGTGGGGCAGCATGGCATCATGAAGCACTGTCAACGGGCGCTCTGCATCGCCTACCGTCATTCAAAGACCTCTATGCCCACCTTCAACACCGTCACCATCACCCAAGACCCGACCCAGCCCCGCATCGCGCGCCTGCGCCTGAATCGGCCCGACAAGCTCAACGCAATTAACCAAAGCATGCCATTGGACATTCGGCACGCGGTGGAATGGGCTGAGGCCGAGGACGAAGTGCATGTGATCATTGTGGAGGGGGAGGGGCGAGCGTTCTGCGCGGGCTACGACTTGAACGACTACGCGGAAGGGGAAGATGCGGGCGCGCACGGCGATAGCGATCACCCCTGCAGGCAAGAAAAAACACCTTGGGACCCCATGCTGGACTACGCCGCCATGAAGCGCAATACTGACAACTTCATGGCCTTGTGGCGCTGCACCAAGCCCACCATTGCCAAGGTACACGGCTATGCGGTAGCAGGCGGCAGCGACATTGCACTGTGCTGCGACATGCTGGTGATGGCCGATGACGCGAAAATTGGCTACATGCCCACCCGCGTGTGGGGCTGCCCCACCACCGCCATGTGGACCTACCGTGTGGGTGCCATCCGCGCCAAGCAGCTCATGTTTACCGGCGACACGATTGATGGCGTGAAAGCCGCAGAGTGGGGCTTGGCCAATATGTCGGTGCCTGCCGCCGAGCTGGAGAGCGCGACGCAGGCTTTGGCAGAGCGCATTGCTGGCGTGCCCAAGTCGCACTTGATGATGCACAAGCTAGTGGTCAACCAGGTGTGGCTGTCCATGGGCCTGGAGCAAACGCAGATGTTTGCCACCGTGTTTGACGGCATCACGCGGCATAACCCCGAGGGTATGTGGTTCAGACGCCAGGCTGAGGTGCATGGTTTTAAAAGCGCGGTGGAGTGGCGCGACAGTGGCCGTGCCATACCCGAGGGCGACGAGGCGAGGGCGCTGGTGGCACAGCTGGAGAAGCAGTTAGCCGCTGCGCGTGCAAGGCTTTAACCCAGATTGCAATCGCTATTTAATTAATAGCTGCTCCCGCAATATTTCATTGCGCTAGAGCCCTAAAACACTGAATATCTAAGCGTGGAGCGCTTTCAAGCGAGCGCCTTGTGCCATAGTTTGCTCATAGCCCGCACGGATGGCGCGTTCGCGAAACTCGCGTGTCACGCTCACGTAGTAGCCAAAGTCGGGGTGCAGGGTGATGTCGGCTGCGCGGGCATCGGGCTCGGTCAGGGCGCGTTTTCTTAAGTCACCCGCGCGGTAGCGGCTTGCGCCCTCGGGGGCTTTGTCTTCATGGGCCGACGCGTCGATGGCCAGCACCTTCACCGCGCCCAGTGCACGCGTCATGCGCACCGGCAGGGGTACTGCCAAGTCGGCATCCACGTACTGCACACCGCGCACGCGCACGGGTGTGAATAAACCTTCTATGGCGCTGCTGGCTTGCACTGCCACGCCGCCGTCGCCTGCGTTGAACAGCATGGGTTTGCGCGAGGCGCGCTCTACCACCACTGCGGCAAATTGCGTGGCAAGCTTCTCTATCGGCTGGTGGCGCAGTTCCCGGTTGATCAACTGGGCAATCGGGGTACCCGCAAAACGACCTTCACCCGTCACCGCCAAGCGGCCCATCTCGCTGATGCCCAAGTCCAGCGCCATACGCTCCAGATCTACGCCGCGAATACCGCAGGCATACAGCGCACCGACCAGCGCGCCCACCGAGCCGCCCACAATCATGTCCGGCTTGCAGCCCAGCTCGTCTAGCGCCTTGAGCACGCCCACATGCACAAAGCCGCGCGGCCCGCCGGAGCTAAGCACCCAGGCGATGCGGGCGGGCTTGACCAACGCCGCGTCAAAGCGTGGCGCATCTTCAGCATCATGGTTGTAGTCGGGTGCAAAGGTGCAGCCTGTCAGGACGGCTGTGCTGCCCAGCGTGGTGGCGCTTGCAAGTTGAAGAATTTGGCGGCGGTTCATAGGCAAGAGTCGTAGCAATGTCGCAAAGTTTACAGCGCCCGCCCGCAGCGCCGCGCAACCTAGGCAATTCCCCCATCACCAGACACTGGCAATCACGGTACATTGGCCCACATACTCTGGAGACCGTGATGAAACTATTGCCTCTGTGGGCTGCTGGCAGCGCTTTGGTTCTGGCCTTGTGCAGCACCACCCACGCCCGCGTCACCCGCATTGTGATCGACGAGACCATTCCTCTGCCCGCGCCAGCAGGCAGCATGCAGTACGAGCAAGTGGCAGGCCGTGCCTTTGGCGAGCTCGACCCCAAGCTGCCGGGTAACGCCATCATCCAAGACATCAAGCTGGGCCTGGATGCCGATGGCAAGGCGCGCTACGTGTCCAGCTTTGTGATCTACAAACCTGTGGATATGGCCAAGGCCAGCGGGCTCATGTGGCACGACGTGCCCAACCGGGGCCGGGTGTACCCGTTTGCGCCGCAAGAGCGGGCCTTTGGCGACATCATGCTGGCCAGCGCCTGGCAGGGCGACAACAGTGGCGCCACGGCAGTGCGACCCAAGGCCAGCGCGGCGGGCATGCAGTTTTTGCAAGTGCCTGTCGCGCGTGGCCCCGGTGGCACGCCTATCACGGGCGAGGTGCTGGGCCGCATCGTTAACCGCTCGGGCCCGGCCTCGCAAGGCCTGCTGGTGCAAACCAACCCTGTGCCCTACAAACCCGTGAGCCTCGATACCAGCAAGGCAAAACTCGTCTCACGTGGCGGCGAAGACCAAAACGGCAAAGTGACCGACGAAGTCGTGATCCCATCGACCGACTGGGCCTGGGCCAAGTGCGACGCGGCCAACCCCTTCCCCGGCACGCCCGATGCCACCCAGATTTGCTTGAAAAACGGCTTCAATGGCAATCGCCTGTACCAAGTGGTCTTTACTGCCGCTGACCCCTATGTGTTGGGCATGGGTTTTGCGGCATTTCGCGACGTAGCCGCATTTTTCAAAAAATCTGCTGCTGATGACATTGGCACACCCAACCCGATTGCCAAGGCCATCACGCACAGCATCACACGCGGCATCTCGCAGTCGGGCAACTACCTGCGCGGCTGGCTGCACCTGGGCTTTAACCAGGCAGAAGACGGCTCCCAGGTGCATGACGGCCTGTGGCCCATCATCGCCGGGCGGCGCATTGCGCTGAACTTTCGTTGGGCACAACCCGATGGTGTGCTGGAACTCTACCAAGCAGGCAGCGAAGGCCCGCAATGGTGGCTGCCCCACCCCGACCCGGTGCGTGGCCACCCCGCCGCAGGCATCCTGGACCGCTGCACCGCCAGCCGCACCTGCCCCAAGGTAGTGGAGCATTTTGGCTCGGCCGAGGTGTGGGCGCTCAAGCTCACACCCGAATGGGTGGGCACCGATGCCAAGGCCGATTTACCACTGCCCGACAGCGTGCGCCGCTACTATATTGCCAGTAGCAACCATAACGGTGGCGCGGGCGGCTTTGACACCAGCCTGCCCGGCGTGGGCCTGCCCAAACCTGGCTTGGCCTGCCCCGGCAACAACTTTGGCCCCGCCGTGCTGCCCGCCAACCCGGTGCCCCACACGCAAACCGTCAACGCCATCCGCGTGCACTTTCGGAATTGGGTAATGAGCGGCAAAACGCCACCGCCCAGCCGCTACCCCACGCTAGCGCAGGGCCTGCTCGCGCCAGCTAACAAAACAGCGCTGGGTTTTCCCACGCTACCCGGCCTGCGCGCCACCGTGCCTGAGAGCGACTTCATCATGCCAGTCTACGACTACGACTGGGGCCCACAGTTCAACAGCGTAGACGGCTCTGGCATCCCGTCCGTTACGCCGCCACGCATCAAGCAAGTGCTCACGATGCTGGCCCCCAAGGTCGACGCCGACGGCAACGAACTGGGCGGCGTGCCCGTGGTGCTGCTAGACGCGCCGCTAGGCACCTACTTGGGCTGGAACCTCACCGCCAGCGGCTTTCATAAAGACCAAATCTGCAACTACGCAGGCGGCATGATCCCCTTTGCCCGCACCGAGGCCGAGCGCCAAGCTAACAACGACCCCCGCCCGTCTCTGCAAGCGCGCTATGGCTCGCACGAAGGCTATGTAGCCGCTGTGCAAAAGGCCGCAGACAATGCGGTGGCGCAAGGCTTTTTACTGCCCGTGGATGCGACGGCGCTGGTAACAGCGGCGCGCGATAGTGCGGTGCTCAAGGCAAGCGCAGCGGCCTCTGCTCCCGCTGCCATTTCAGCGCCTGTGCCCGCCCCAGCACCTGTTGCCCCCATCTCGCCCGCGCCCGCGCGCGTCCTCGCACCCGCACCCACCTAGGAGGCCCATGCACATTCTCGAAACCCTCACCCGTAGCGCCTGTGCCGTGGGCCTGTCTGCGCTTGCATGCACAGCCCAAGCGGCAGACTACCCCGCGCCCAAAGAAGGTAGCTACATCGCCAAAGACTTCCGCTTTCACACCGGCCAGGTCATGCCCGAGCTGCGCATCCACTACACCACCGTGGGCGACCCTTAAGGCCAGCCTGTGCTGGTACTGCACGGCACTACCGGCTCGGGCATGGGCATGGTCAACCCCAACTTTGCAGGCGAGTTGTTTGGCGCAGGCCAGCCGCTGGACGCCAGCAAATATTTCATCATCCTGCCCGATGCCATAGGCACTGGCAAATCCACCAAACCGTCGGATGGCCTGCGCGCCGCCTTCCCCAAATACAACTACGACGACATGGTGGACGCGCAATACCGATTGGTGACTGAGCACTTGGGGCTAAAACACCTGCGCCTGGTCATAGGCAACTCCATGGGCGGCATGCAAACGTGGATATGGGGCACCAAGCACCCCAACTTCATGGACGTATTGGTACCCATGGCCTCCCAGCCCACCGAGATGTCCAGCCGCAACTGGATGCTGCGCCGCCTGATCACCGA
>JAYWHJ010000332.1:0-17145 GCA_043777795.1 Polaromonas sp.
GGGCTGATCGCCTCGGCAGGCATCATCGCGCCCATCATTCCCCCATCGATTGGCTTTGTGATTTTTGGCGTGACGGCCAACGTGTCAATCTCCAAGCTGTTCATGGCCGGCATCTTCCCTGGCCTCATGCTAGCGGTGTCGCTGTGGTTTACCTGGTGGTGGTTGGTACGCAAAGAGACCATCACGCCGCCACCGCGCAAAACCTCCAAAGAAGTCATGCAGGCTTTGCGAGACGCCACCTGGGCACTGGTGCTGCCCTTCATCATCATTTTTGGCCTGAAGTTTGGCGTGTTCACCCCGACCGAGGCGGCTGTAGTGGCTGCGGTATATGCATTGGTGATTTCAATTTTTGTCTACAAAGAGCTCAACTTTAAAAAGCTGGTGCCCTTGTTCATCTCAGCAGCGACTACCTGCTCTGTCGTCATGTTTTTGGTGGCGGCGGCGATGGTCTCGGCGTGGTTGATCACCGTGGCCAACCTGCCCGCGCAGGTAGTGACTCTGCTGCAACCGCTGCTGGACAGCCCGCGTCTGTTGATGCTGGCCATCATGGTGCTGACGATGGTAGTGGGCACCGCGCTGGACATGACGCCCACCATTCTTTTGCTTACCCCCGTGCTCATTCCGGTAGTGAAAGCGGCGGGCATTGACCCGGTTTACTTCGGTGTGCTGTTCATCATCAACAACGCGATTGGTTTGATTACGCCACCGGTGGGCACGGTGCTTAATGCCGTGGCCGGCGTGGGCAAGATTGGTATGGACGAGGTCACCAAAGGGGTGATCCCGTTCATGATTGCGCAGTTTGCCATCATGTTTCTCATGGTGGCCTTCCCTCAACTAGTGATGGTGCCTGCGCGCTGGTTTTATTGAAAATATGTCGTTTATCCGTGGCTCCCTGCTACGGTAAAAACGGTGGGTAAATGGGCAAAGCACGTGATTGGGTACGCGACGTGCCGAGTTTTTTATGTTGACGTACTTATTTAAATTTATATTCTTTTTTGGAGACCTTATGAAACGCGTATTCCTCAAATCCATCGCCGCTGCCGTGGCTCTTGCTGCCTGCGGTTTGGTATCTGCCCAAGACATCAAAGAGCACAGCTTCAAGTTTGGCGTAGCCGGCCCAGAGACCCATCCCGCAGCCGCTGGCATGAAAAAATTTGCCGAAAGCGTGGCTGCCAAATCTGGTGGCAAGATGAAGGTCAATCTGTTTTTCAATAGCTCACTCGGCGGTGACCAGGCAGTGGTGTCCTCCATCAAAGGCGGTACGGTAGACATGTCGGTGATGAACTCCGGCATCTTGGCCTCTGAGGCCAAAGAGCTGGCGATTTTTGACTTCCCCTTCCTGTTTGCCAACGAGAAAGAGTCTGACGCGATTGTGGATGGCCCTGTGGGCGTGAAGATGCACAAGCTGCTGGAGGCCAAGGGCATCATCGGCCTGTCTTATTGGGAGCTGGGCTACCGCCACATTACCAACAGCAAGCGCCCACTGAGCAAGGTGGAAGACATTGAAGGCCTGAAGCTGCGCGTGATCCCTAACCCGATCAACGTGGCTTGGGTCAAAGCCCTGGGTGCCAATCCCACGCCGATGCCCTTTCCCGAGGTGTATGGCGGCTTGGAGCAAAAAGCCATTGACGGGCAAGAAAACCCGCTGGGCGTGATTGCGGCCAACAAGTTTTGGGAAGTGCAAAAGCACATCGCCCTGACCAACCACCAATACAACCCCCAGTCCGTCATCTTCAGCAAAAAAGTGTGGGACACCTTGAGCGCCGCTGAGAAAAAAATTCTCGACGACTCGGCTGACGAAGCCGCCAAGGGCCAACGCGAAGCCAATCGCGCTGCCGCCACCGCCAACCTGGAGATGCTGAAGAAAAACGGCATGCAAGTCACAATTTTCCCGCCTGCCGAAGTTGCCAAGCTGCGCGAGAAGATGAAGCCGGTGATTGCCCAGTTCAGCGCCAGCGTGGGTGAAGCGACTGTCAATGAAATGATGGCTGAGCTAGCCAAGCTGCGCAAGTAATTTCGCATGTAAACTGCCTCCACGCGGCTTGGTGCATGTGCGCCAAGCCTCTTGGCTTTGCACCTGCCCCGTTTGACCAGCGGGTGCAAAGCCAAGGACTCAAAGGAAACACCATGAACATCGTCATGCTCCACGGCATCAACCACAACATGTTTGGCAAGCGCGACCCCGCGCAGTACGGCACCATCACGCTGGACGAGATCAACGCCAGCTTGGTTACGCTGGGCAAAGAGTTGGGTGCCAGCGTCACCCATTTTCAAACCAACGACGAAGGAGCCATGTGCGACCGCATTCACCAGGCCTTCTTCGACAAAGCCGATGCCGTACTGATCAACGCCGGGGCCTGGACCCACTACAGCTACGGCATCCGCGACGCGCTGGCCATCCTCACCTGCCCGATCGTAGAGCTGCACATGAGCAACATCCACGCCCGCGAAGAGTTTCGCCACAAATCGGTGTTTGCCGAGATCGTCAAAGGCCAAATCTGCGGCTTTGGTGCCGACAGCTATTTGCTGGCGCTGCGCGCAGCAGTCAATGCGGTGCAGGCAGCTAAGACATAGTCCATGCACATCAACGGTAATACCGAGCTCATCGCCCACATCGGCTACCCCACCCACAGCTTCAGAGCTCCGATGGTCTACAACCCCTACTTCGTGCAAGCAGGGGTGAACGCCGTGGTAGTGCCCATGGGCTGCAAGAGCGAAGACTTCCCTGCCTTTCTGCGTAGCGTATTTCATCTGTCCAACATTCGTGGCGCACTCATTACCATGCCGCACAAGGTCACTGCTGTGGCCCTGCTAGACTACGTCTCGCCCACCGTACTGGTCGCGGGCGCGTGCAACGCTGTCAAACGTACTACGGAGGGCAAACTGGTAGGCGACATGTTTGACGGTGCAGGTTTTGTACGCGGCGTGCAGCGCAAGGGCTTGCAACTGGCAGGCGCTCGCGCACTGGTAGTGGGCAGCGGTGGCGTTGGCTGTGCCATTGCGGCGTCGCTCGCGGCTGAGGGATTGAGCGCAATCAGCCTGTTTGATGTGAATGCTGCATCTGCCGAACAACTGGGCGCGCGGCTAAGGCAGCATTACCCCGCGATCGACGTGCGCACCGGCTCCAACGACCCTGCAGGCTACGACCTGGTGGTGAACGCGACACCCATGGGCATGAATCATGGTGACCCGCTGCCGATGGACGTTTCGCGCCTGCAGGCCTGCACCTTTGTGGGCGAGGTGGTGATGAAGACCGAGACCACCGCCTTCCTGGCCGCCGCCCAAGCGCGGGGCTGTCGCACCCAGGTGGGTACGGACATGCTGTTTGAGCAAATCCCAGCGTACCTGGAGTTTTTTGGTTTCCCCACCACCACGGCAGACAACCTGCGCAGCATCTCGCAGCTAGGTTACTAATTGCTGCAATCTAAGCAGCGCTTGCATCTTGTGCGCGCCTGCTACCAGGCCGTACTCACACCTGGATTGTTGCTGGAACTGGTAGTTACCGCTGCACCTGCGTCAACCAGGTCGCTACATATTCAGTAGCTTGTCCCGCAATATTTTATTGGCTTAGAGGCCTAAAAGGCTTATAAAATGGGGCATGCAAGCCCTTTGGATGATTGTTGCCTCGTTTTTATTCGCCGTGATGGGCGTGTGCGTGAAATTTGCCTCAGAGCATTATTCAGCGACCGAGCTGGTGTTCTACCGTGGGCTGGTGAGCATGGTATTTGTCGGCGTGTGGGTGGCTGCCGCCAAAGTGGGCTTTGCCACCCGTGTGCCGGGCATGCATGCCTGGCGCAGCGTGATTGGGGTGCTCTCACTGGGCTGCTGGTTTTACGCCATCGGCCATTTACCGCTGGCCACCGCAATGACGCTGAACTACATGAGCAGTGTGTGGGTGGCGGCATTTTTGGTGGGTGGTGCGCTGCTGTTTGGCAAAGGCGACAAACCCGGCTGGTTGCTGGCTACGGTGCTGGCGGGCTTCGCGGGCGTGGTGATGGTGCTGCGCCCCGCATTCGATCAGAACCAAGCCTGGGCTGGGCTGATAGGCCTGCTCTCGGGCATGATGGCGGCGCTGGCCTATCTGCAGGTGACCGCCCTGGCGCGCACCGGCGAGCCTGAGATACGCGTGGTGTTTTATTTTGCCGTCGCGTCCGCGCTGTTTGGCGGCTTAGGCGTCCTGGCACAAGGACACTCCGCTTGGAACTGGCACTACGCAGCCTGGCTGCTGCCCATTGGCATTTTGGCATCCCTGGGCCAGTGGTGCATGACCAAAGCCTACGCCAGCGGCGCGACGCTGGTGGTCGCCAACTTGCAATACAGCGGCATCGTCTTTGGCGCGCTGGCCAGCGTGCTTATTTTTAACGACCACTTGCCTTTGCTCGCCTGGTTGGGCATGCTGGTCATATTAGCCAGCGGCGTAGCGGCGACTATTTTGCGTAACCGGGCGGTGCCAAACGCGCCGCATGAGGAGCATTAGCATCGTGTGATGGGTGACATCCAAGGCGCGACAGATTTTTTTGCGGCGTTTTGTGTAGAGAAATCTTGCTGGCGCTGCGCAAATTTTTGCACCTCTGATTTAATCACACCGCTCTCTAAAACGTCTTCCAGTTTTTGCGCCAACAAGTCTTGATCAGCGGCCCTGAAAGTGGCCAGACCGAAGTGCTGCTGCACCATGCGCCGTGCAAGCAAGGCCTGCTCTGCATGCTGCGAAAGCAGCAGTAGCGGCACTCCCGCGCACAGACTCTGCGCCACCAAACCTACACCACCGTGCGTGACTGTCAGGTCCGCCCAAGGCAACAGCGCCTTGACGCTGACGGGTTGTGCAAACACCTGCAGGTGCGCGCCAGCGTAATCAGCCGCGATGTTCGGCGGCAAATGCGGCGCCACCACAACGGCATCGTGATGGTGCTTTTTCAGTATCTCCAACAAGGGGGCAACGTGGTGCGCCGGGCCATTGAGATAGCAAAACACTTTTTTGCGCCCGCCGCCAGACCACTCCACACAGGGCAAGCTGGCCGAGTCGTCCCACAGCACTCCGCTGTACACCGCACCGGGCGTTCGGTCTGCAAAGTGGTCCATTTCCGCAAAGGTACATAGGCGAACCAAAGGCGGTGGGTACAAGGCGTGCAGATCTGCTGCTGCGTGGGGCCCCAGTAGCGTGCGTAGTGTGCCAAACACTGGCTTTAGGCGCTCATCCGCCGCCTGCGCCTGCTGCACCGACAGAGGCTCCCACGGACGAAAGCATGCCGCCTTGTCGACATACGGTGGCGCACAAAATCCTACGCTGGAGATCAGGTAAGGCACTTGCAAATAATGCGCCGCATACGTTGCTGCTGGCGCAAAGTCCAGCAAGATCGCATCCGGCTTTAAGCTGTCAATGACCGCGGCCCATGCGTGCACCAAGGCTTGTACCTGGCCAGCTTTTTCGAACCCCTCGCACAGAAACCAATCGGCATGCCCCACCGGCGTGGCGCTGTCCCACCCATGCGATGCCGTTCGTGGTGCAGGCACGCAGGCCCAACCGCGTGCAGCCAGCCATGGCGCGGCATCGGCATAGTTGCGCACCGCAAAAGTGATTTTGATATTTTTTTCTGCAAGCGCCTGCGCCGTCAGATGCAAGCGCGCCAAGTGGCCCAGATTGCCGCCCAGTTCCCACACGATCAGGATGTGATGCATAAGTAAGAATTTACTTGAATCCAATGAAATAAACAACGAGTACGCCCAACAACGACAGCCCACGCATATTGGTGCCATAGCGAAGTTAGCATAAACTGTATCAGCGCAGTAGCCACTGGGGCACACTGCATGCAGCAAGGGGCATTTTGTGCAGCGCGTGCAATTTACTTTTTCTGGCGACGTCCGGCTGACTTATGTAGTCAATAGCTCCAAGACAGCCCGCCTGTGGTGCGAGATGCTTTCCCAAATGCAACCTGGCTATTTGTTGCGAAGCGCCGTAAACCACCGTCATGGTTTTGCCAGCGTAGATGACATAGCCCGCGTTGTGGACAGGTTCAAAAAATGCTTGGCAGTGTTGGGGTTTGAACTGCCTGAGCCGATTCATAAGGGCAATTGGCATACCTTGTTGAACGCGCTGCATGTCAATTTTCCAGAGTTTTTCAAAGTTGATTTTGATCGCTCAAAATTTCAAGCCGCCCATGAGATGAACCTGCTGATTCATTGGCTTGAGTATGAACTGGCCAATCTATTTGAGGAGAAGGAAAAGTACCTGTTTAACCTGGACTTCAATCACCACCCACCGGCCTACAACCTCAAAACTGACATCCCTGAAGATGAGTTCGGGTATTTTTCCCCGGATCTGCGGTTTGGCAATCTCCATTTGCATTACATCTTTATTGGGCGGCATTTTTTGGAAATGTACGATGCCCTCGACTTCATCAGCCCAGCGCACCATTTTGTGGCTCAGCATGCATTCAATGCGACCTGCGGGCTGGTTTTTTCAGAGCCCCAAGATCTAGTCAAAATCGATGCCGATATGCGAAGCTATTACCACCAGCGGCAAGGCGTGCAATTTTTTAAACACCTCTATGACGACCCGAAACTGGCCAACGGTTTTTTTAAACTCGGCCAACTCGAAGGACTGGAGGCCTATGCCACCAAGCCACAGCGCCAAGCACTGCGCGATGTACTGCAACGCGCTGCCATTACAGAGTGGCAATTTTTATAGACCGGCAAGCGAGCGTGCGAGCTGATGCAAAAAAGACTAAGGGAAAAGAAGATTTGAGTTTCTGCAACTCAAGGTGGTCCTGCTCACTTCGTTCGAATCCAGAAAACGGTCCAAGTTGGTGTCCAGGCCAGTCTCGGTTAGGATGCCTCCGTATCCCGCTGGACAACGCGGATCCACGGGGTTTGTCCCGGCTAAGATCTCTGTTCCCTTGATCAGAAGACCGGGGCCGTTCGGGCCGGCAGGGCCCGCGGCACCCGCCGTTCCCACCGCTCCTGTAGCTCCGGTAGCCCCTGCTACGCCAGTAGCGCCAGTGGCACCGGTGGCGCCTGTAGCCCCAGTCGCGCCGGTTGCACCGGGAGAACCCGATGGTCCTGCGGCGCCAGTGGCACCTGTTGCGCCGGGAGTGCCGGTTGCGCCGGTTGCGCCGGGAGTGCCCGTTGCGCCGGGAGTGCCCGTTGCGCCGGGAGTGCCCGTTGCGCCATTAAGGACATTGCAAACATAGGATGTGGCAGCGACTTCGTTGTCATCCAGCGTATTGTTCAAATTGACGTCTGGGCCAGTCTGAAATTGCTTCCCCCCTGCGGCGCAATTTGCGCCCGGAGGTTCTGTTGCAAAGCGCGCCGCGATATTGAGACCCGGCAGCCCCGCTGCCCCATCAGAGAAATCACCGCCACCACAGCCAGACAGCACCAGAGTAGAGCTAAGCAGAGCCTGACACAGGATAGTTGGCTTAAACTTCCTGTGGCGTGCGGAGTAATTTTTCATAGTGCTCACTTTTTAAAAGGCTAACCGATTTCCTACCGGTACCGTTGGAGCGGCTGGATTGCAAACATAGGCCGTGTCCGACACTTCACTCGATTCCAGCAACCCATTGACTGGGTTGTTATCAAATCCCACTTGGTAACGCGTCCCACCAGTTTGCTGGCACGTCACATTACTGGTACCCGGTGTGATGGGAATCGTGGTGCGAACAATCAATGCATAGATCTGTCCGCCCGCTGCACCCTGCGGCCCAGCCGAACCCACCACACCCGGGCTTCCTGCTGCACCGGTCGCTCCAGTAGCGCCCGTCGCGCCTGTTGCGCCCGTCGCGCCTGTTGCGCCCGTCGCGCCTATTGCGCCCGCCGGCCCGGTAGCGCCCACTGCGCCCGCCGCTCCGGCTGCCCCGGTGGGGCCTGCCACCCCGGTCACCCCGGTCACCCCTGACAGGCCCGTTGCTCCCGGCGCCCCGGTCACCCCATTACATAGATAAGTGGTCGTGCCCACCTCAGAATCTTCCAGCTTGCCATTGCCGTCGGTATCTACCCCCGCCTGAACCCTGCTGCCCCCTGCCGGGCAGTTATTGCCAGCGGGTTCAGGGTTGGTACGCAGGCTTACACTTTTCCCCGAAACTCCATCGGTGCCCTCACCACCGCATGCGCTAAGCAGCACCAGCGTACTGAAGATAGCGCAAATCGTAGATAAACTGGGGCTGTGGGTGGGAATAGCAGGCTTCATAGCATCGGCACCTTTTTATGACTTGAGGAAAATTCCAAAGAATATGTACACTTAGTGTTAAGACGAAAAACGAACGGTGTTTTTAAAAAGCAAATCGCGGTTTTTTAGCGGCCTAATTTTCCGTCGATTGGGTCCGCACCGCATATCAGCGCTGCACACATCATTTCATTAGGGTCATTTGGTAGACCCTTACCCGCCATGCCCCATCGCGTTTGAATCAAAATGTCAGGGTCCGTGTTTCATTGCAACAATAGGAGGCCACTGCTTCCTCCGCCATGACTCCGATGCGTTCCATCCATCGCTACTCTTAAAATTGCCCCATGTATTCCACCCTCATCTCCACCAACCAACTCCAAACGCTGCAAAAAACTGGTGCACCCCTGCGCATCTGGGACTGCAGCTTTGACCTGATGAACCCCGCCGCTGGCCCCGACGCATTTGCGCTAGCGCACATAGCGGGCGCACAGTATGTGCACCTTGACACCGACCTGAGCGACAAAAGCGGCGCTACCGACGTAGCCAGCGGTGGCCGCCACCCTTTGCCCAGTCGCGAGAAGTTTGCCGCCTGGATGGGCGCGGTAGGCGTCACCCCAGCTACGCAAGTGGTGGTGTATGACCGCAATGGCGTGAACTACTGCGGCCGCGCGTGGTGGATGCTGCAATGGTGCGGGCATGCAGCAGTGGCGGTGCTAGACGGTGGCTTGCAGGCGTGGCAAGCAGCGGGCGGCGCGGTAGAGACGGGTGCTGCGCCAGTGCAAGCTGATTTCTCCAAGCCTAAATACCCGTTAGCGCAACAAAAATATATGCAGGCAGCTATTGATTTTGTAGCTGCTGCAGCCCACAAAGGCAGCCACACCATCATCGACGCGCGGGCCGCGCCGCGCTTTCGTGGGGAGGTCGAGCCATTGGACCCTGTGGCAGGCCATATACCGGGTGGGCTCAACCGCCCTTTCGGTTTGAATATCGGCGCTGACGGTTTGTTCAAGAGTGCCGCCGTATTGCGCCAAGAGTTTGACGCGCTGCTAGGCGGACGTGATGCTGCCAACGTGATTCACCATTGCGGTAGCGGCGTAAGCGCTGTGCCCAATGTACTGGCCATGGCGGTGGCGGGCTACCCACCCAGCAGCCTGTTTGCGGGCAGCTGGAGCGAGTGGAGCAACCGGGGCGATTTGCCGGTGGCGCGCGGTTAGAGTTTGCAGAGTTCGGGTTTCAGGTGACAAGCACAGCGCAGCGCAGGCCTGGCTGCGTACAACTACGCATGCTCCAGTGGCCGCCCCAGCGGCAAAATGGTAGCGACATTGTTTACTCTGGGAACCCCCTATGAAATTTGCGCCAAAACCTGCAACAACCAGCGTATTTGTCGCACTAGCGGCCACGCTTTTACTAGCTGCCAGCAGCTACGCCCAAAGCTACCCCAGTAAACCCATCAAACTCATTGTGCCTGTATCGGCCGGTGGTGGATCTGACATGATTGCCCGCCAGGTGGCCGAGCGCTTGAGCCGGGGACTTGGACACAACATGGTGGTAGAAAACATCAGCGGTGGTGGCGGCTTGATTGCCTCGCAAACTGTGCAGCGCGCTACACCTGACGGCTACACGCTGATGCAGGCCTACGTAGCCACCCACTCCACCAGCCCGGCCACGCGCAAGCTGGGCTACGACCCGCTCAAAGACTTCACGCCCATCGGCATGATCGGTGGCACCCCCAACGTGCTAGTGGTGCCCACCACCCTGGCAGCCACCAGCCTGAAAGAGTTTGTCGCCCATGCCAAGCAAAACGTGGGCAAGATCAGCTATGGCTCGGCTGGCCAAGGCTCGCTTACGCACCTGGCAATGGAGCAGTTTAAAGACGCAGCGGGCATCTTTGCCGTGCATGTGCCCTACCGCGGCATTGCACCCGCCATCTCGGACATGCTCAGCGGCTCTACCCAGGCCATGATGCCCGGCCTGGCTGCGGCCACGCCGCACATCAGGTCGGGCAAGCTGCGCCCGCTGGCCGTCACCGGCCGCGCCCGCCACCCCAACTTTCCCGAGGTGCCCACACTGGAAGAGCTGGGCTACAAGGGCTTTGACGGCGTGCAGTGGTACGGCCTTGTAGGCCCAGCCAAGATGCCTGCTGAGGCCGTGAAGCGCCTGCACGACGAGCTACAAAAAGCCATCACCGCCCCAGACTTCAAGCAGCGCCTGAGCGCCGAGGCAGTAGACCCCATGCCCATGAGCACCGAGCAGTTTGCAGCCTTCATGGCCGCCGACCTGGCGCGCTACCAGCGCGTGGTGCGCGAGCGCAAGATCGAAATAGAGAATTGAATCCGCTCTGTTTTTATACATAAAATCAGGCTGTAGCCCAATAAAAAATTGCGGGAGCAGCTATTAATACAATAGTAATCTAACACCACCTCCATGGCCCGTAATACCCAAGTCAGCGCTGACCACAACGCACCCGCAGTCACCAGCATCCTCGCCCATTTTGTGGCCACCCACCCCAGCCGGGGCTGGTCTGACGCAGTCGACCACGAGGCGCACCGTACCTTTCTCAACTGGCTAGGCTGCGCCATCGGCGCTGCGCACCACGAGGCAGGCGTTGCCGCCATCAAGGCCGCCCAGGTACTCGAATCCGCCCCCCAAGCCACCGTGCTGGGCCGTGCTGAGAAGCTAGACATGTGCAGCGCCGCCCTAGTCAACGGCATTAACTCCCACACCTTTGACTTTGACGACACCCACCTCAAAACCATCATCCACCCCGCGGGCCCCGTGGCATCTGCCCTGCTGGCACTGGCCGAGAAAACCGGCGCAACCGGCCGCCAGCTCATCGACTCTCTGGTGCTTGGCATCGACGTATCCTGCCGCGTAGGTAACATGATGTACCCCGACCATTACGACCGCGGCTGGCACATCACCGGCTCTACCGGTACGCTGGGCGCGGCTGCAGCTTGCGCCCGCATGCTAGGTTTATCGGAGCAGGCCACGCAAATGGCTATGGGCATTGCCGCCAGCCAGCCCATCGGCATGCGCGAGCAGTTTGGCACTATGACCAAGCCCTTCCACCCCGGTGGCAGCGCCCGCGCAGGTCTGATGAGCACCCTGCTCGCGCAGCAAGGCTTCACCGCCAGCAAGCGCGCCATCGAAGCCCCACGCGGCATGGCGCAAACCATCTCCACCAAAAACGACTGGACCGAGATCACAGATGAGCTGGGCCTGCGCTTTGAAATCAGCTTTAACAGCTACAAGCCCTTCGCATGCGGCATCGTTATCCACCCCAGCATCGACGGCTGCGTGCAGCTGCGCAACCTGCACAACATCCAGCCTTTGGACATCGCCAAGGTAGAGCTGAAGGTGCACTCCCTTGTGCTGGAATTGACCGGCAAAAAGACCCCCAAAGACGGCCTGGAAGCCAAGTTCAGCGTCTTCCACTCCTGCGCAGCTGGCCTGATGTTTGGCCGGGCCGGCGAAGACGAATACTCCGACGCCATCGTGCAGCGTGCTGACACCATCGCCCTGCGCGACAAAGTATCTGCCGTGGTAGACAACGCCATCGACGAAGCCTCGGTAGACGTGACCATCACGCTAACCAACGGCACCGTGCACCACCTGTTTGTAGAGCACGCGATTGGCTCGATCCACAAGCCTTTGACGGACGCGATGCTGGAAGGCAAGTTTCATAGCTTGGTTGACCCGGTGCTGGGTGTTGAGCGGGCTGATGCGTTGATCGCGGCTTGCTGGGATCTAGGCAACGCGCCCAACGTTGCTGCCTTGGTAAAACTCTCTCAACCCTGATCTGCGGTCTTCCTCCCTCTCCCCCGGGAGAGAGCAGGGGTGAGGGCTCTTGTAGCTGCTCCACCACGCGCCCCGCCACGGCGCAGTGCCTACGCCACCCGAGCCCCGGCCCGCTTCGCGGGAAGCATGTGCAGTGCTCGCTTTTGGGGGAAATTTAGAAACTCGGCTTCGCCTCAAACATCTAAATTTCTGATCCCCAAAAGCTCCGCGCTTCCAGCCCGGGACTCTTATCGGGCGGCGTAGGCACTGCACCATGGCGGGGCGCTTTCACCCGGTTAAAGTATGCAGTCAACCTCGCACCCTTTCGCGCGATCTTGATTTATTTTTACCTTTAGCAGCGAAAAATCAGCTTCGAATCAATCAGTTTATGTAGCGAATGTTGCGGTGTACATTACCTTAAACAACACAATACACTTATGCAACGAACGATCTTCATTTCATCGACCTTCCATGATCTACAAACGCATCGAAAAGCAGTGTGGGACATGCTCGGCAGTTTCGACGTCGCCATTCGAGGCATGGAACAGTTCGGTGCGCGCAAGGAGTCGCCACTTGAAACTTGTCTCACCGAAGTTGAGCAGTCCGACGTTTATGTTGGAATTCTCGGCTTCCGCCACGGCTCCATCGAACCAACCCAAGGGAAGTCTTACACCCAAATCGAGTACCAGCGCGCTAGAGCTTAAAAAGGATGTACTGCTCTACCTGATAGACGAGGAAAACGCTCTGGTGCCAATCAAGTTTATTGATCAGGGCGCGACCCGAGAGAAGCTTGAAGCATTCAAAAGTACGCTGCGCGAACGCCACACAGTAGATAGCTTCGTTGATGAGGGTGATTTGGTGAAAAAGCTTAAGCGCGACCTCACCCACCTAGTATCGCCGCGCCCCGGGCCAGTTAATGGTCCCGACGAGCTTGCTTTCTCAAAAGCAACGCTTGCCCAGTTCTCCTTGTTACCTGAGTCAGTTGCCGGTGTGGAGGTTCGTTTACGGGTGCGCAGCACTGGCGAGGCATATCCTGTCTCCAGCCAAGCCTGTCGAGCCTTCAACCTTAAATTTGGCGCAACTATTGGTGTTCCGGTGACGATTGTTCTACCTGAAGGTGCGTCATCTAAGGACATCTTCGATCTATTTATCGGCGAAAAACAGGTGGGCGATTTACTCCCGCTGTCAAAAGGGGATGCACTTGATGTTTATGCAAAACTGCACTTTTTTGACGCTGCAATCGACCAACTACGGGCACGCTTCAGGACAAAGATCGACTACTTCCATGGTTCAAACGCGTTCATGCAGGTATATGGCGAGCCAGTCACGTATCAGGCCGACTCAGCGGTCACCATCGAACTGTCTCGGCTACTAGCAATTGAGCGTTCGACAAAACCTGCTGCCTGATGCTTGAGGTTAGGTCAACGACGCGTTGAAGCCGCCTGCCACTGGGCAGCCTAACTCACTCGATCAAATCTGGACATAACCACCAACTTAGTTCCTTGCTAGAAGCAGCGGGGCAAACCATAGATTTTGATGACCGCTTGACGCTACATTTAGCATAGCTGCTCGCGCGATATTTCTATGTATTGTTAGGTGATTTGACTGATAGACGATCACGGAACTGCGCTCAGAAATCTTGCGCAGCCAAAACACCAGTTTTCGCGGTAGTGCGTGCGCTATGGGTATGCGCCCCAATAAGAGCTGCGGGCTGGAAGCGCGGAGCTTTTGGGGATTAGAAGCATCGGCAGTCTGAGTCGGTAGCCGAGTTCCGATGCTTCCCCCAAAAAAGCGAGCACTGCACAGGCTCCCCGCGCAGCGGGCCGGGGCTTGGGCGGCGCGGGCACTGCAATGCGGCAGCGCGCGGTGCCGGTACAAAGGGAAAACGGTAAGCCATACAAAGAACTTTTCCTCGCCAGGCAACTCCTAAAACCGCAGTCGCCAACGAATCACCCCGCATCGCAAAAAAACCTATTTCGTGCTAACGTAGCGGCTAAATACAACACCTTCAACGCAAACCACAGGCATTGCAATGAAACGTCCTGCGCTTTACAGCCGCCATGGCGGCGCTGGCAGCCCCAGCCGTGCAAATGCGTCTGCACAGACGGATGCGGCTGCGCCAGCGGAAAAGCCCGTCGCATCGAAGAATGTAAGCCCAACTGGATCGACATCGACAACTCCTCCCCGATCCAGCGTGCCAGGCGCAGCCACACCCAAGACAGCATCGCGCTGGCAAAGATTCAAAGCCAACATTTACAGCCTGTGGCATCGCCATCCCCGCGCTGGGGCATTTGCCATGGGCGCGGCGCTGATGGCCTGCGTCTTTGCCATGCAGTTTGCGCTGCAGCAGCCGGCGCAGAAAATTACGCAGGAAGATATTGACGAGGCCGTACTGAACGCTTTGCAAACCGCGCCCATTCCCTCGGTGGCGGCGCGGGCATACCGGAAAATTATTCCCTCGGTGGTCAGGGTGCGCGGCTTTGTGACGCCGCGCGACAAAAAGGGCAATGCGATGGAAGAGGTGCAGCATGGCGTGGGTACGGGCGTGGTGATTGTGGACAAAGGCATCATCTTGACCAATCTGCATGTGGTGCAGGGCGCGCAGCGCCTGGAGATTACTTTTAGCGACGGCATGACTACCACGGCGCACATTGCCAGTGTAAAAACCGAGGACGACTTGGCGGTGCTGCAAGCCCACAAAATCCCTGACGACATGATCGCCGCTGCCATGGCCAGCACTGCTGATTTGCAGCCGGGCGACCACGTGGTGGCGGTCGGCTTTCCGTTTGGCATCGGGCCGTCGGCCTCGGCCGGGGTGGTGTCGGGCCTGAAGCGCGAATTCAAATCCCCCGAGAGCGGCGAGGTGATGCGCAACTTAATCCAGTTTGACGCGGCGGCCAACCCCGGCAACTCCGGCGGCCCACTGGTCAACGCCGATGGCGAAGTGGTAGGCATTGTGACCGGTATTTTGAACCCCAGTAAACAGCGCGTATTTATCGGCATTGGCTTTGCAGTGCCCATTGAAAACGCCGCGTCTGCGGCAGGCATGCCGCCTTTTTAAGGAACCCTTATGAACAGCTCAGACAAGCACAGCGGTGAACTGATGGAAAAAATCTTGTATGAAGTCAAGCGCATTGTCGTGGGGCAAGACAAGTTTTTGGAACGCGTGATGGTAGCACTGCTGGCGCAAGGCCACTTGCTGGTAGAAGGCGTGCCGGGCCTGGCCAAGACCTTGACGGTGAAGACGCTGGCCCTAGCCATCCAGGGCAGCTTTAAACGCATCCAGTTCACCCCTGACTTGGTGCCCGCTGACTTGATAGGCACCCGCATTTACAACCAAAAAACCGGCGACTTCAGCACCACCCTGGGCCCCGTGTTTGCCAACCTGCTGCTGGCCGACGAGATTAACCGCGCCCCCGCCAAAGTGCAAAGCGCGCTGCTGGAGGTGATGCAGGAGCGGCAGGTGACCATTGCCGGTGTGTCGCACCCCGTGCCGTCGCCGTTTGTGGTGATGGCCACGCAAAACCCGATAGAAACCGAGGGCACCTACGCCCTGCCCGAGGCGCAGGTAGACCGCTTTATGATGAAGGTGCTGGTGGACTACCCCACCGATGAAGAAGAAGCGGTGATTGTGGAACGCGTAATTGGCGCGCCCATCCACATCGGCGCAGTGGCTGATTTGCAGCAACTGGCTGCGCTGCAAAAAGAGTGCCGCGCCGTGTACCTTGACCCGTCGCTGGTGCAATACGCCGTGCGCCTGGTAAGCGCCACGCGCAACCCCGAGAAGCATGGCATCAAAGACCTGGCGCGCTTCATTACCTACGGCGCCAGCCCGCGCGCCACCATTGGCCTGGCCGAGGGTGCGCGTGCGCTGGCGCTGATGCGCGGGCGACGCTACGCCCTGCCTGAGGACATGCTGGACTTGGTGCCCGACGTGCTGCGCCACCGCATCGCGCTGTCGTATGAAGCGCTGAGCGAAGGCATCACGGCCGATAAAATTATTGCCACCCTGATGGACAAAATTGCGCGGCCCAACAAGCCGATCAGCCACTATGATGGCGCGCAAGGTTCCAAAATTGAATCACCCGATAAAGCGGCCGCTGACGCAGCCAGCACCGAAGCCGCCAGCGCCTGACAAAGCCCGCCATGCAAAGCGCAGACCAACTCCTCAAGCAGCTCGAATGGACGGTCATCCGCCGTCTGGATGGCCTGCTGCAAGGCGACTACCGCACCCTGTTTCGCGGTGCAGGGCTGGATCTGGCGGACTTGCGCGAATACCAACTGCATGACGACGTGCGCCATATCGACTGGAACGTGACCGCGCGCCTGCAAGTGCCGCATGTGCGCCAGTTCACCGAAGACCGCGAGATCAACGCCTGGTTCTTATTGGACTTGAGTGCCTCGGTAGATTTTGGTTCGCACACCATCAGCAAGCGCGAGGTGCTGGCACAGTTTGTGGGCGTGCTGGCAAGGCTGATGACGCGGCATGGCAACAAGGTGGGCGCCCTGCTCTACAGCAGCCAGCTTGACAAGGTGATACCCGCGCGCGGCAGCCGTTTGCATGTACTGCATCTGTTGCACAGCGTGCTTGCACCGCCCGCAGCAGCCAAGAAGCGCGACAAGAAAGCCACTGTGCCACTCGCCCAGCAAACCCAGCTCGGCGACTTGCTGGCAGGCGCGTTAGGCCACATCAAGCGCCGCAGCCTGGTGTTTGTGGTGTCCGACTTCATCAGCACGCCCGGCTGGGAAAAGCCGCTGGGCCAGCTGGCGCAAAAGCATGAAGTGATTGCTGTGCGCTTGGTAGACCCCGCAGAACAGGCGTTGCCCGACATTGGCCTGGTGACGCTGGAAGACCCCGAGACCGGTGAGCAGATTTTTGTCGACATGCATGACAAAAAATTCCGCATTCGCTTTGAAGAACTGGCCGCACAAAAAGAGGCCGAGATTTTCAGCAGCTTTGCCAAGACGGGCGTGGACGCGCTGGAGCTGTCCACCGACGAGGCCCTGGTCAACACGATCGTGCGCTTTGCCCAAATGCGCAAGCAGCGCACACGCGGTGCAGCGGGCAGCACCCAACTACTTAGGGAGGCCGCATGAACTTTGTTTGGCCACAATTGCTTTGGCTCATGGCCATCGTGCCATTTCTTATGCTGCTGTACTGGTGGCTGCTGCGACGCAAAGCCAAGAGCGCCGTGCGCTACAGCAACCTG
>JAYWHJ010000333.1:0-6031 GCA_043777795.1 Polaromonas sp.
GGCCTCGTGAAGGGCGCAGTTGGTTGCGTAGTACGCGGTGCTGCGCTGGGCCTTGGCGCGCCTGCCGCCTTCAGCTTCGCTGACACGGGGATCCACAATGGCTTGCAACTCTTCCAGCGTGCGGCGCAGCACGCGCGGCGACAGCGCCTCTTCTTTATGGCGCAGCGTGCCATCAAGCCGCTCACGGGTGCTGCGGCGCAGGGCCTCCTTCGGGTCGGCATCACTTGCGTCTAGCGCTCTGCTGGCTTGAAACTTAGGCGGCTTTTCCAGCCCGGCATCGCTCCCGACGGGTGCTTTGCCAGCAGGCCGAAAACGGGACACGTTGCGGGCGATCCAGTTAGGTGTACTCATGGGAAATAGCTTGTGGAAAACTTCGCTCTACACCACTAGCCGGGTTTGCCGTGCCTGCGCCAGCTCGCGCAAGGCAGTGCGTTGGCGCGTGAGGTGGGTGCGCATGGCCGCCTCTGCGCCCTCGCCGTCGCGGGCTTTGAGCGCGGCAAACACGGCCATGTGCTCAGACAAGCTTTGCTGCAGCCGCCCGGGCGCATGCAGTTGTTGCAAGCGGGCTAGCTTGACGATTTTGCGCAAATCGCCAATCACCTGCGCCAACCATTTGTTGTTGGCCAAGGTGATGATGGCCTCGTGAATGGCGAAGTTGGTTTCGTAGTACTCGGTGATGCGCTTGGCCTTGGCGTGCTTTTCCAAGCGCGCGTGCAAGGTTTCCAGTGCGGCAATATCAGCGTCAGTGGCGTTGGTGGCAGCCTCCAGGGCGCAGCGGCCTTCCAGCAGCGCGATCACTGGAAATATCTCGTCCAAGTCTTGCGCAGTGACTTCACTGACAAAGCTGCCGCGCCGTGGTTCGTGCCGTACCAGGCCCTCGGCGGCGAGCACCTTGAGCGCCTCACGCAGCGGAGTGCGCGATATTTGCAGTCCATCGGCCAATGCCGTCTCATCAATGAAAGCGCCTGGCGCTAAAGCCCCCGCAAAAATGCGCTCGCGCAGTTGCGCAGCGACTTCCATATGTAGAGATTTTTGAACAGCATGCATTTCATAATTATCTGTAATTATGGATAATTATCATTCAGTGTTTACACTTAGTCGCTTGCCAAGGCATGTCTATCACTATGTTTTTTATAGCTGCTAGCGCATATTTTTAATGCGCTAAAGGCCGTTTTACCTCTTATTCTGACCCTGCGCCCAGAGCCACAGCCCAGCACCACCCAGAATCATGGGCACACACAGCCACTGCCCCATGGTCATGCCTAAGCTGAGAAAACCCAGGTGCGCGTCTGGCTCCCGGAAGAACTCAGCAATAAAACGGAAGATGCCGTAAAGCACCAGAAACAGGGCAGACACCTGCCCCGGTTTGCGCTCTTTGCGTGCGTACAGCCACAGCAAGATAAACAGCAGCAAGCCCTCCATCAGCAGCTGGTAGACCTGCGAGGGATGGCGCGGTGCATTGCCTGCACCTCTGAAAACCATGCCCCAAGGCAATGACGGGTCGGCCACGCGGCCCCACAGCTCGCCATTGATAAAGTTACCCACCCGGCCCATCAACAACCCGGTAGGTACGCAGGGCGCGACGAAATCGGCCACTTGCAGCAGCGGGCGTTTGCGCGACCACGCAAACCAAACTTCAGCCACCACCACGCCCAGCAAGCCACCATGAAAGCTCATACCGCCCTGCCATACATACAAAATTTCCAGCGGGTGTGCCATGTAATACGGAAATTTGTAAAACAAACAGTAGCCGATGCGCCCGCCCAGCACCACACCCATCACCCCAAGGAAGAGGATGTCTTCCACATCTTTGCGTGACCACGCGCCCACACCCGTAATGGATGCAAAAGGCTGGTGCTTTAAACGGCGAATGCCCAAAAACATGAACAATGCAAACGCTGCCAGATACGTCAAGCCGTACCAATGGATCGCCAAGGGGCCAAGTTGCAGAGCGACGGGGTTAATTTGTGGTTGGATAAGCATGGGTGCATTGTGCCGCAATTGGGCCGCAGCTAAGGGAAACCGCCATTGGCTTTTGCAAGAGCTTTGCCCATGATCGTGCGCATGAACTCCCCCGTAAAAATTTGCGTCATTGGCGCAGGCCCCAGTGGCATTGCTGCGGCCAAAAACTGTATCGCTGCTGGTTTGGATGTGACGGTGTTTGAAAAAAACACCAAGGTTGGCGGCAACTGGGTGTTTAACGCCGATACCGGCCACAGCAGCGTGAACGAGAACACCCACATTATCAGCAGCCGCGCCTGGAGCGAGTATGAAGACTACCCCATGCCCGCGCATTACCCGGCCTACCCGCACCACAGCCAATTGCAAGCGTATTTTGAGAGCTACGCCAAGCATTTTGGGGTGATACCGTGCATCAGGTTTGGGCACACCATCACCCATGTCGCGCGCAATGTCGACGGCAGCTGGCAGGTGGACTACAGCGATGCAAGCGGTGCAGCGCAACGCGAGCAGTTCACCCACCTTATGGTTGCCAACGGCCACCACTGGAACCCGCGCTGGCCAGAGCTACCAGGCCAGTTCACTGGCCAGTACCTGCACTCGCACGACTTCAAAGGCGTAAACGACGCGTGGCGCGGCAAGCGGGTGCTGGTAATCGGCGGCGGCAACTCAGCCTGCGATGTGGCGGTGGAGGCGGCGCGCGTGGCGGGCACGGTGACCTTAAGCATGCGCAGTCCACAGTGGTTTGTGCCGAAGTTTATTTTTGGCAAACCGTCGGACGAGCTTGCCTCTGGCACGGCGTGGCTGCCCACCTGGTTCAGGCAGTACAGCTTTAAGTATTTGCTGCAACTGTTGCAAGGCAGCTATGCAGCCATGGGCCTGCCCGAGAACACGCGTCCGCCGCTGCACCAGCACCCCACGATGAACAGTGACTTGATCGACTACATTCGCCATGGCCGGATTGCGCCGCGTGTTGGCATTGCACAGTTTGACGGGGAGGCAGTTGTGTTCAACGACGGCTCGCGTGCTAACTACGACATTGTGGTGGCCTGCACGGGTTTTTACATCACGCTCCCATTTTTCAAGCCCGACTTTATCGACTTCACCCACGTGGATAAAACCCCCTTGTATTTGAAGATGTTGCATGCCCAGTACAGCAATCTGTACTTCATCGGCCTGTTCCAGCCATTGGGCTGCATTTGGCCTATGGCTGACATGCAGGCCCGCCTGGCAGTGAAAGAGATACAAGGCCATTGGCAGCGCCCGGCAGATATGCCAGCCGCCATCCAGCGCGAGATGGACCACCCCCACTTCGACTTTGACCGCGCCCCACGCCACAGCACTGAGGTGGACTACCACCAGTTTCGCCACGAGCTCAAAGCCCAGTTGGCCAAAGCGGGGGTTGATATTGGCAAACCCCCTGCACTGCGCCGTGGCGGCGTGAAAAGGCCGGTGGCACTGCCAGCATAGGTATTTTCGTGTGCACTAAACTTAATCGTGCACACGAAAACTCATGAAAAATGTCACTTTCAGTGCCGACGACAGCCTGATCGCCCAAGCGCGCGGTTTAGCGCAGCTGCGCGGCACCACCCTGAATGAGGAGTTTCGGCTTTGGCTGCAGACCTATGCCGCCCAACAAGGCGACGAGTTGGAAAAAACACAAACCCGCAATTTGCTGGACCAACTGACCACGCCCCGCCCTGGCCAATCCTTTGTGCCTGCAACGTCTATGTACACCCCCGCCCACTTGCGCTCTGCGGTGCGTGAGGCGCTGTCCGAGCGCGAGCAGCGCATGCTGACGCGGCTGGACGGCGGCGCTGCACCTGACGAAGCCGCTCAGACCGCGGGCAATGAACTCGGGCAACCCGAGCGACGAGCGCTTTTTTCTGGACACCAACATCGCCGTCTCCTCCTTTGACGCCAGCGCACTACGCAAGCAAGAAGCCGCCAAAGAGTTGGTAGCCCACGCCGCCAGCTCGGGCTTGGGCGTCGTGAGCTACCAAGTGCTGCAAAAGTTTTGCAACGTCGCCAGCAACAGCCGACGACTTAGGCTGGACACTGAACGCACCATGGCCTATGTGGGCTTGCTGCTCGAACCCACGAACAAAGTAGCGCCCAGCGTAGCGCTGCTGGAGACGGCGTTGGCGCTACGTGCGCAATACAGCTTTAGCTTCTACGACAACCTGATCATTGCGGCCGCGCAGCAGGCAAACTGCACTGTCCAGTACTCTGAAGACATGCAGCACGCCCAGCCCGTGGGCAGCCTGCCCATCGTCAACCCGTTTTTACTGGTCGCCAACGAGCCAGAATTGCGCCTCGTAAAGCCCTAAAATCACGCTGAGCCTACAAAGGCTTGGCGTTCTGCGCCAAAACCCATTTTTCTGATTTTTCTACCTTTCAAACACGTAGCTACTATGACCAGCAAAACCATCCCCATCCAGCCCCTGCGCTCCGCCAACATTACCGAGGGCAAGTCCCGCGCGCCCAACCGCTCCATGTACTACGGCATGGGCTACAAAGAGAGCGACTTTGGCAAACCGATGGTGGGCGTGGCCAACGGGCACAGCACCATTACCCCGTGCAACAGCGGCTTGCAAAAACTAGCCGACGCCGCGATTGAGGGCATTGAAGAAGCCGGTGGCAACGCCCAGGTGTTTGGCACGCCCACCATCAGTGACGGCATGGCCATGGGCACCGAGGGCATGAAGTATTCATTGGTATCCCGTGAAGTCATCAGCGACTGCATTGAAACCTGCGTTCAAGGCCAGTGGATGGACGGTGTGGTAGTGGTCGGCGGTTGCGACAAAAACATGCCGGGCGGCCTGATGGGCATGCTGCGCGCCAACGTGCCCGCCATCTATGTGTACGGCGGCACCATTTTGCCCGGCCGCTACAAAGACCAAGACTTGAACATCGTGAGCGTGTTTGAAGCCGTAGGCCAAAACGCCGCGGGCAATATGAGCGACGAAGACCTGCGCCAGATCGAAATGCGTGCCATCCCTGGCACCGGCTCCTGCGGCGGCATGTACACGGCCAACACCATGTCCTCCAGCTTCGAGGCGCTGGGCATCTCCCTGCCCTACTCTTCCACCATGGCCAACCCGCATGATGAAAAAATGAACTCGGCCAAGGAGTCGGCCAAGGTGCTGGTGGAGGCGATTAAAAAGGACATCAAGCCACGCGACATCGTGACCAAAAAGTCAATTGAAAACGCCGTCGCCGTCATCATGGCGACGGGCGGCAGCACCAATGCCGTGCTGCACTTTTTGGCCATCGCCCATGCGGCAGAAGTAGAGTGGACGATTGACGACTTTGAGCGCATGCGCAAAAAAGTGCCCGTGATTTGCGACTTGAAGCCTTCAGGCCGCTATTTGGCCGTGGACCTGCATTTGGCCGGCGGCATCCCCCAAGTGATGAAGACCCTGCTGGTCGCGGGCCTGCTGCACGGCGACTGCATCACCATCACGGGCCAGACCATTGCGCAAGTGCTCAAAGATATCCCCGATGTGCCGCGCGCAGACCAAAACGTGATCCGCCCGATCGACAAACCCATGTACAAAGAAGGCCACTTGGCAATTCTGAAAGGTAACCTCAGCCCCGAAGGCGCGGTCGCCAAAATCACCGGCCTGAAAAACCCCGTGATGACCGGCCCAGCCAAGTGCTTTGACGACGAGCAGTCGGCCCTCAAAGCCATTTTGGACGGCAAAATCACCCACGGCGACGTGATGGTGCTGCGCTACCTGGGCCCCAAAGGTGGCCCCGGCATGCCCGAAATGTTAGCGCCTACTGGCGCGCTGATTGGCGCAGGCATGGGTGAAACCGTGGGTTTGATTACCGACGGACGCTTTAGTGGCGGCACTTGGGGCATGGTGGTGGGCCACGTAGCGCCCGAGGCCTACGCGGGCGGTAATATCGCGCTGATAGAGAACGGCGACAGCGTGACGATTGACTCCAAGCAACTGCTGCTGCAGCTCAATGTGAGCGACGACGTGTTGGCCAAGCGCCGCGCCGCCTGGAAGCAGCCTAGCCCGCGCTACACGCGCGGTGTGCAGGCCAAGTTTGCCTTCAACGC